>NZEQ01000067.1 GCA_002689105.1 Verrucomicrobiales bacterium
CTGATTATGGAACAACATCAAAGGGTTCATGCACGAACCCATTGATTCGTTTCGAGCCAATCAATGGGCTCGCAGTGGGCTTTGTCATGGCCTACCCTTCGTATGACCATGGATGCAGAGGGGAGCGGTTCGTATTCCTGAGTCATTGGTATGTATAAGTTATTGATCATCAATCATTTCTCACCAGTTGAACCCCGATTGCGCCAAACAATAGTGTCAGCACATAACCGCTCGCTGAAAGATTCAATTCAATGGTAACATCCAATTTGAATCCCTCGCCTGCTGGATTATTCTCTCCTAAAGTACCAATGCCGACATAGTACTCACCATCTTCGGGAGCCCATGTGAGGCCAGTAGTACCATTATCACCGACTACCTCAAATCCGCTGTCTCCTGCCTTACAGGTTTCACTATCTGATAATATTCTTTCAATTGGTGGAATGCTGTCGCATTCGTTTTTCTTATCTTCATCAGCGATCACAAAGAAAATATCGTCTCTGTCCCAATTTAACGTTGCTTCTGCTGAAAGTAGGAGGGGGAATGGATTGCCTCGGAGAGGTTCAGGGCCGAAAAATACGGTGCCCTGTGTGAACGAAGGGGGCGACAAGGGAGCTTCACGAGAGGCGGGTTCAAGCGTAATACCAATAGTTCCCATAATCAAAAGTAAAGTTGCTATTACCGTAATTGCGTAACCAACTTTCCTAAACGAACGCCTCCTAATCCTCTTCTCTTGCATTTCATTGAGCAAATCATTGTATGCTCTACTGGATTTCTTATCTTTGGGATTCATATTTACTGAATCTCGAAGAAGTGAAGCAGCCTTGCGATAATCGGATTTGGCATTTGTTTGTTGAGCGATTTTATGAGTTGCCTTGCCTGCAAGTCGAAGTGTGGTTTGGTGAGATCCACTCTCGTCCAATTCTCTAAGGATCAATAGAGCATCTTCTGCTTTATTTTGAGTTATCAATTTCTCTGCTTTTTTCCAAGCATTTCTCTGCTTGTCTGACTCTGACAAGATGTTGTTTTTCTTGTCGGCCATGATAATGGCTAAAACAATGTCAATTAATCCAATTGGTACAATGTATCAGTACACTCAATCGGATGCATACGAAGGGGTTGTCCGATTACCCTTAGCAACCACATGAGAATACGAAGGGCTCGCAGTGGGCTTTGTCATNGCCTCGTTCCTGCATCATGAAGACCAACGAAACCCACGGAGATGACAGATGAGCATTTGACATGTGGTGGAAACAATGCCTTAAATGCTCAATTTCGCACTTTTTACTTCATGAAGAACGTCGGAGGCCGAGAGCGAACACTTCGTGCCGTGTTTGGCTCGGGCATCGTCATCTTCGATTTCCTCGCCACGGTACACATCGAAATCGTCTTCCTCGTCGTGGGCCTGTGGGGCGTTTTGACCTCAGCCTTCGGTTATTGTCCGTTCAATGGATTGCTCAACCGAAACACGTGCGAACTCGAGATAAAACCCGTTCAAGCCTGATGAGGGCGAGGAAGGAAATCATCCCCAATTGCACGGCTCGAGCACGGTTTGCCCGCCCATGAAGGGTTGAAGAGCTTCTGGGATGCTCACGCGTCCGTCTTCCAATTGGTACTGCTCCATGATGGCCACGAGGGCTCGCGAGGTCGCCACCGCCGTGGAGTTGAGGGTGTGAACGATGGGTTGGTTGGGGTGGCCTGGTTGACCGTAACGAATGCTCAGACGGTTGGCCTGATAGTCGGTACAGTTGGAACAAGAAACGATNTCCTTGTATTGNTTTGCGCCCGGAATCCAAGCCTCCAAATCGTACTTCTTGGCTGCCACCGTCCCCATGTCGCCCGTGCAAATGTTGACCACCTCGTAGTGGATGCCGAGGCTGTCCCACAAATCCGTACAGTTCTGAAGCAATTCTTCGTGCAGGGCCCAGGAGTCCTCGGGCTTGGCGATGATGATTTGTTCAATTTTTGTGAATTGATGCACCCTCCAAATGCCCAAGTCGCTTTGACCGTGGCTGCCCACCTCTCGACGGAAGCATTGGGAAACGCCGACCATGCGCATGGGCATCTGCTCTTCGGGGATGGTTTCGTCCATGTACATCGCAGTGAGCGGGTGTTCGGAGGTGGCGATCATGTAGTACTTGTCCGGTTCAATACCGTACATAACGGTCTCAAAGTCGCCCAAATCCGTGACGCCTTCGTAGGCCTCGCGATTCATCATGACAGGGGGCTGGACAAAGGTGTANTCTCGCTGACGAAGGAAGTCCACCGCATATTGTTGAAGGGCAAATTCCAGTCGAGCAAGGTCGCCCTTGAGGAAGTAGAATCGGCTGCCCGTGATTTTGGCAGCCCGCTTTAGGTCAACCCACTTGTTCATCTCAATGAGTTCGTTGTGTGTGCGTGGTTCAAAGGAAAATTCGGGTTTGGTTCCGTGGACGGCATGGGCCGTGTTGCCCGATTCGTCCGCACCCACGGGCACGTCTTTGTGAAGAATATTCGGGATGGACATGCGCAATCGGTCACGTACGGTCATGGCTTCGTTGGTTTTGGCTTCCATGTCCGCAATTTTTTGGCCGAGGTCGGCGACTTGGTTCAAAATGGCCTGCGCTGCTTCGTTATCGCCGGCTTTTTTGGCCGCCCCTATGCCGCGCGCAGCCTCGTTTTTCGCTCGACGCAACTGGTCGGTTTCATGAAGCAAGTTGCGCCATGCTTGGTCGAGTTCAATCACCTTCTCGATGTTGTCGTGAGGGAGACCGCGCTTCGTGTGGTCAGCGCGAATCACATCGGCGTGTTCTCTGAACATGTTCATGTCAAGCATTGATATCACCACGAGATGTTGAAACTGAAAATGTCGCCGCCAAGGAAGAGCATACCGCCGATGAAGAACCCAAGGATGGCCCCTCCGTTGAGCAAGGGGAGGCCGGCTTGCGCTTTGCCCCGGGCGACGTAGGTCATGAGGGCAAGATAACCCATCAACGCACCGGCGAGGGTGAACATCGCAACTTCAAACGCTGCGCTGGGGTCAAGCCACTGCATGGCGGAGAGAACGAGCATGCCCGGGAAAATGATGTCGCCCAAGCCCATGAACAGCGCTTCGCTGTTCTTCTTTTTCCTTCGCTTGACCTTCACGCCTTGAGGAGGAGGCGATGGTGCGGGTCGCTTGGCACGNTCCGTCTCCTCGATGAGGGAATAATCGCNGTCTTGTGGAGCGACGAGGAGAATGGGGAGGCGAAGCCCGACCATGGCGTCGGCCAAATCCAGCATGTGCTTTGACTTGTAGACGGCCCAGAAATCGTAAACGGCNGCCAGGANCATGAACAAAATGGCCAGAGTCGGGACGAAGGTCACGCCCAGCATGACCGAAACGCCTGCTCCGAGTAACACGCCNGTGGTGTTCACAACGTACCATTCGCTGTGAACGACGAGCAGCATCAACAAAAGCCCGGTTAAGACCAAACCGAGAAGCGTGGGCCCCCAGAGAAGTTGTAGACCGTACAAGGGGAACATTTCAGACGTCAATTCTCCACTTTGGAAGGTCGTTGAATCAGATGTAGAACTGAGCACGACGAGTTCCGTTCTCTCGTCATCGATTGCGAAGAAGACGTGCGAGGCGTTTTCGTGAACAGGGAAACTCCCCAAGTTGGCCAGGGATGTGGTGTAGAGCCAGTGGGCCTGACCGTCGCCNGTGATGAGGAGGTCACTGTAACCTGAAGCGTCAAGGTCAGTGATTCGAACAGAAGCCACGGTATTGACCAGACCGTTCAGGTTCATTCCCTCTTGGAGCGTGTAGGCCTCTTCACCGTTTGCTGTGCCGTCCCATTCAATGCCCGTGACGGTACCGTTGGATTCTCCAAACAACAGAAGGCGTTGNTTTCGAGTTTCNGGTTGAGCCTCTGCTTCGCTGATTGTTGNCTTCATGAAAGGAGACCAGCCCACATCAGCCGAGGTGAACGTCGCATCCTCCTCTGGTGTCAACTCCATCAGGTAGGTNGCGTTTACCATACCGCCCAAGCCCACACCCAATGGGGGAGCGGTCCTCTCGAGCAGCACCGTNGCGGTTTGAGCGCCGGTCACCAAAAGCCACTGGTCGTTATCAAGGAGTTGACTCNAGACGACCCCGTCTCCGACCTGGAAGCCGGGGATGCGCCAGCGACCTTCGGGGACCAANAATCCGGGATTGGAGNTGAAGGTTTGGAACCGAAGCAATTCGTCAAAGGGATTCGCAAGGTAGATTTCATCGCCGGTTGACACGGCGATGGCACAGCCTCCGAACATGTTATCCAGCGGAACAGGTTCACCGTTTTCCCACTCATAACACGCATAGCTTTCCGTGAGTTCACCGGTGGCTGCATCGACCGACCAAGCATAGGCGCCGGTGGCAAAGGTCAACCGTTCGGCCGAGGAGGTCATGCTGGTGGCTGAATCGAGGTCGAAGACTTGGTGGTCGTGAGTCATGGTCCAAACCGGCTCNGAATAATTGTTGGAGGCATNCCAAGCCGTGATNTCAACGGTGGTGTTGGCGAAACCATCGCTCACGTTGGCCATGATGAAGCCATCTTCGCCCCATGTCCCCAACACGCTACCGGTCAATTCCTGTTCAGACTCCACTTCGAAGGGCGTGGTCTCAAAATCAAGGACCAACATGTGAGCCAAGGGTATCATCGTGTACATCAGAGCAAGGGTCAGAACGGCGTACATCCCGTACTTGATGATGTACTCCTTGCCCCGACGAGCGAGGAAAATGATGAGTGCAGTGAACGCAAAAATGGCGAGTAATTCGTAGAATACATAGCGCACTTGAGTGGCACCGGACGCACCGAAAGCATGCAATTCTCCCAGATCATAGTAGGGCCGAATGTACATCGCAAGGGCGATGGTGGCGACGAACATACCAGCCATACCGGCCATTCCACGCCATTGCTCTGCCATCAACGAACCCAAGCCTTCCCCATCGCGGAGCTCATCCTCCACGGCAGCGAAGCGCTGAGAAACTTGACGCTCCTCCTCGGGCGCCTTCGCATCGCTCATGGTGGTGCCAACCTTCCCTTCCATATCAGCCTCGCGATGTGCCTCAGGCTGAACTGCGCATGAAAGAGCCTATGGTGAACGGTGAACCGCAACGAGCATGGTGGCTTCCAACGCGTGGCGGTCTTGGCTCGAGGACACCAAGAAAAGGGGGATGGCGCTTGGACTTGCCAACACGCAACAAGCCCTCTTCGAACTCAAATTACCCTCTCCCAACTTCGAAACGGTTCACGTCGCTGGAAGCAACGGGAAAGGCACAACCGTCGCAACCTTGAGCGCCGCATTGTCCGCTTGCAACGTTGACCATCTTGCCTTCACCTCTCCTCATTTGGTACGCGTTGAGGAACGCATTCGAATCAACGGCCGCCCTGTCTCTTCTGCTCGCTTTGACGAAGGCCTGAGAAGGGTGCATGAAATGGTTGAACGGACGGGGATACATCTCACCTTTTTCGAAACGACCTTCCTTGTGGCGATGGTCATCGCCGACCTTGAGACCGTTCAGGTGGTGTTGCTCGAAACGGGACTTGGAGGGCGTTTAGACGCCACGCGAGTCGCCGGTGCCGACATCGCCGTGGTCACGGCCTTGAGTCTGGAACACACCGAAATCCTTGGTGAGACCTTGGAAGCCATCGCCGGTGAAAAAGCGGCCATTGCCCGGCCAGGACGCCCGCTGATTGTGCGTGATGTGAGCGATTCGAAAGCCCGAAGGCGGATTGAAGAGGTCGCCCACAACGCTGGATTCCAAGACATTGACGAAGCCGTCGGGCCTGCCCGCTTGCAGTGGGNNGANATTGGAGCNGNGGCCACGTATTTTGAGGAAGCGAGGNCCTTGGCCAGCGCTGCTTGGTCCCATTTGTCATGCGCGGAGAAANCCCTCTTCCCTTCAATCCGCGCATTACGCTGGCCCGGACGTATGCAAGAAGTGCCGAGCCCTTCGAGAAACGGATTGACCTACCTCCTCGAAGGAGCCCACAACCCGAGTGGCATGGAGTCGTCCTGCGCTCAACTGCGCCAAGAAACACGATGGGATGANCCGTGGTGCTTGCTTTTGGGNAGCACTCCACAATCGAACATGGAAGCGATGCTTCGTCCGCTGGTTGACTTTTGCACCTTGCACCCCCCGGTGGCGGTCGTGGTCACCGAACCTCAATTTGGACGCTATCCGGGCGTTCCCTGCGATGATATCGTGACCGCCCTTCTCGGTGCAGGTTTGGAGACAACGGCGAAGTTCTCCCTGCCAGAAGATGCGGTGGAATGGTTGGAAATGCAGGATGACGAGGCCAAGACCGTCCTCTCCATTGGGTCGCTTTACTTGCAAGGAAACGTGTTGAAGGCCCTCGGGGCCGACACCGATGAAGGGCTGACCATCGTGGCGAAGGAATGAAACGCCAAGGCCGATTCATGGAACCCGGTGAGAGCATGAAGGACAAGCATCTGAAGATTCGAATCCAGCAATGCTTGGCCTTGGCCGAAGCCTCCAACTGCCCGCGCCGCACCTTCGGAGCCTTGTTGGTTGACCCTCAGCGCAACGTGGTGCTGATGGACGGCTACAACGGTGGACCTCGAGGAGGAGGGCGCTTGTGCGGAGGAGAGGAATGCCTTCGCGATACGATGAACATCGAATCAGGGACACGCGTAGAAATCGGTTGCCACCACGCTGAGATGAACCTCATTTGCAACGCGGCCGCCAACGGGGTGCCGACCAACAACGCTTGGCTCATCGTGACGGGCGAGCCCTGCATGATGTGTGCGAAACTCATCCACCATGCNGGTATCGAACGTGTNGTGATCGTCGATGGTGGTTTCATGGGTGANAACGGCGTGGGCTACCTGGAAAACCACGGCGTTGAGATTCAACGCACGGAAGGTCCGAAAGACCCTCGTGCAGACCATTGATCGTTTTGTTCACTGCAACGAAGTGGTCAACGGCGAATGAACATCAATTTCCCTTCAGGATTGATGACGTCCATGTTCATTTCAGCCATGTCATTCGCTTCAAGGTTGAATTTGAGGCCAAGTTTCCGACTGAAATATCGAGCCCTCTCCCTTGCTTCTTCTTTATCATGGTAGGAAAACCACTCGAGGTTCAACAAAACGAACGATTCTTCCTGACTGTGAGGGTCCCACAAGCACACTCTTCGATTGCCCGGCGTCATCGCGCCCTCGCTGGGAGGGTCGTAGAGAATGGCGATTTCATCTGATGATTTGAGATAGAGGCCTCCCAATGACTCAGGATAGAATTCCTGCCCCGTTTCAGGGTCGGACGTATGTTCCACCACCGCGATAAAACGGTGACGCTCGTCGAACCAATGGATGGTGTGGACGTCTTCAAGCGGGTCAGGGTTGGTTAGATTTTGGAACGCCGGCATCGCTAGACGAGAACCAAACCAAAAGAACGGAATACCAATGATGCCGAGGCAGGGTACAAACATAGCCGCCCCTCCAATCACCGATACGACCATCAGGACAATCGGAAGCAAACAGAATATCGAACCAAAGATTCCTCCAACGATTATTGCCCCAATTTGCCTACCTCCCCGGCTGTTTTTGTCTTCGGTGAGGAGGAAGACGCTGTTCGGCACGCCGCTTTCCTCAATGGTGTCCATGAGTTGCTGGCTTCGGCCCTCATCGACCTTTCGTTCTTGACTTGGGCGAGCCACCGGTGTGGTGCTCGTCGAATCTGCAGATATTTTGTCCATTAATCCCATCGTATCACGCTCTCATCCAGATCTTATTGAGAAAATGTCCTCTAAACCTGATCCCGCTTGCGCTTGGCAACGGCTTGTTTCAGTAAAAATTCAATTTGAGCGTTGATGGAACGGAAATCGTCTTCCGCCCACACACGCAGGTCGTCGTGCAATGCGGGGTCAATGCGAAGCANGAGACGTTTCTTTTCCACCTTCTTTCGCCCCCCCGGCATGCCGTCTTTGCTTTGGGCCCGTTCCGTGCTTTCACCCATGTGTTTTCCTCCAACGATCATCACTGGTACAAGGTGCCCGTGTTCACCACGGGCGTGGTGTCCGTTTCTGAACAAAGAACGACCAGAAGGTTGCTCACCATCGTCGCTTTCTTTTCTTCATCCAAGTCGATGATCTGTTTCGCGCTGAGTTGCTCGAGGGCGAGTTCAACCATGCCCACAGCGCCGTCCACGATTTCCCTCCGGGCTGCAACAACAGCACTGGCTTGTTGGCGGCGAAGCATGGCTTGCGCAATTTCTGTGGAGTAGGCAAGGTAGCTGATGCGAGCCTCAAGCACAGCGATTCCGGCTCGAGAAAGACGGGCCTCAACCGAGGCCTGCAATTCCTTTGCGATGATGTCCTGGTGGCCAGAAAGCGTGATGCCGCCGATGTCCTTTTCTTCGATGGCATCGTAAGGGTATTTTGTGGCCATTTCCCTGAGGGCAGCCTCGCTCTGAATTTGCACATAGTGCTGATATCTTTCCACTTCGAACATGGCTTCGGCGGCGTCGTACACCCGCCAAACCACCACTGCGGCGATGTTGATGGGATTCGCATTGACATCATTCACCTTGAGTTTGCTTGATTCAAAGTTGTTGATGCGAAGAGAGATACGGGATTTTCCATACAGTGGATTGATGAAGAATCTGAAACCTTCTTGCTTGAGGGTGCCCACGTACTTGCCGAAAAACTGGACGACGACCGCCTCGTTTGGATTGACGATGACATAACTGTTCCAAAGTAAGAGCCACAGAATGCCGCCACCGAAGTTGAGCAACAACGCCACCGGCCAAGCAAAGGCCCAGAGGACTTGACCCAACAGAAGAACGAGGCTGAGGAGCGCATGGGCACCAAGGCCAACAAATCCATTGATGGACGAAAGTGGCACATCCTTGAACGTGGGTCGAGGCGAGGGCGCTGCTTGCATGAATCGAGGACAGTGAGAGCACGACATAAAGATATTGGAATGATATCACTCTGACATCATCAGTCCACTCCATTGGTCGATGGCGGCCTCAAGAAACGGGGTTCACGGGGTGTAACTGATGAACATGAAAATTCCAAAGAGGAAAATCAGCAATGGAACGATGAAGATTTCAAACAACGACCTGTTCTTGGCCAGCACGTCCATCTCCGTCCCGTAATGAACAATCGATGCATCGCCCGTATCGGTGGTTGGCACCATGGTCAACAAAGCCTGAGGCAAGGTGTCGTGGGACCCCCATTTTTCCATGTGCTCCTTTGTACGGGGAACGCAATCTCCCAGAACATAGACGGGGTCACCAATGCCAATTCCGGCCAAGGTCCACTTCCAACTTCCCCGGGTCCACTCGTCAAGTTGTGGTCCGTAGTCAACCGGTTTTTTGGCCCACAGTGAAGGGTCAATGATCATCCCGCCCGTACCATCGTGAATCATGAACGGCACACCTCCTGCTTTGGTCTCTTGATGTTCCCAAGAACAATGTGTATCGCCATCTGAATCGGTTCTGCAGACGTACAGGAAGGAACTCCACGTCCAACAGACCATCCCTTTGTGCGTTCGGCCACCAACGCTCATTTCTGGTGTTCCTGCGATGGATGGCCGGACTTGGCCCACCAATTCTGCTTGACCAACGGCTACGCTCCGAATGGGCGAGGTTGGCAGGTCCTTGATGAGACGTGTCAGCTTGAACTGCTTCCATGCCGACGTAAACCAAAGGAGATTCATGATGGTGACAAAGGCGGTCATGGACCAACCGATGATGGTGTGCATCTCCGAGCCATCACGCGCCCGGAGGTCTGCTGACAACCAAATGAAAGAGCCGGCGAAAACCACGGCACCGATGCTGTAGGGCGTGATAAGAGCCGCCTTTGGTGTGCCGACCACATTGGGGTGTTCTCGGATGAGTTTCCCGTGCGCATCCGGACTGTATGGCTCGGAAAAGGATGTTGGAGTGGGCGCCCCAAACAACCAGTCGTCGTTGACCGAGCGTGCAGGGTGATTTGAATAGTCGAGCGCCTGAAAATTTGGTCCGAAGTGCGGGAAGTAACGTCCGCTAAAGCCCAACACACCTGGTCCCGAAGACCTGTCTTTCACTGCACTTTTGTTTTGCTTGCGAATCTTTCGAAGTTCGTGCAACAAAGGCGGTGATGTGCTGTACATGAAAATCAGACCCCCGATGCCCGCTGAAAGCAGGGACCAACGCCCCCTGTCCTCTCGCTGAGTGACCTCTTGAGGTTGGTCACCTGGATTGTACAACGACCTGATTTCGGTCACGGATAGCAACTGGTAGCGAACGGGGTCTTCTTCGACCATCACGAAGGCGTTGAAGAGGAAATTATCTTCGCTGCCCTGCCCGTATCCTTTGATGGTCCGACTCCATTGGCTGCCACAACTTGGTTGAATGACATCACCTTCCGGGGAGAGTGATTCCTGCAGCGAAAAAGCCGCATTGATGACGCTGCCTTCCGAATCCATCATCGTCAATTGTTGGGCGCCTGCCATCGAGAAAGAATAACTGTAGCCTCCATTGCCATCCTCGTCTTCGGAGTAGGTGCAATCATCGTAGGCCAGAACACCTTCAACCAATTCAAGGGGGACGACCACAAAAGCGGCCTGTTGGGCGTATTCATCTCCATCGTATCCCTTTTGCACCGCCTCAAATTCGTATGCGTTCACATCGTCGTAAATGTAGGGAATAACGGTCGCCTCCTCCACTCGAGGCACATCTGGGATGGACTGGCTTTGACTGTACATGATGAAGGCGATCAACAAGGCAACGAAGGCAAGAATATACCCGAAGATATGTGTTGCCGTTGGACGAGGAAACGCAAAGGCGCCTTGGTCGAGGCTCTGAACGGCAAGCCTATCCATAATGCTGGGAGCACTGGCTCAACTTTAATGCAATCCCCATCAAGGTGGAGGGTTCGCTCTTCTGTGGAGGGGAATGGAGGCCCTCCAGTCAGCATCTAGACTACGGTGTGTAAGAGATGAACATGAAGATTCCAAACATGAAAATGAACAGTGGAACAATGAAGATTTCAAACACGGAACGATGGTGAGAAAGGATATCAATCTCCGTACCGTACCGAAGTTTGGATACATCTTCCGTGTGTGTGCTGGGCACCATGGTCACAAGGGAGTGGGACAGCGCCTCGTGGCTCCCCCAACGCTCAATATTCTCCTTTGAACGAGGTACGCAATCACCGATCACATAAATCGGGTCGCCGACACCTGTGCCGCTTACAACGTATTTCCATTTGTGTTGGTTCTTCCTTTCCTCCCATTCATCTTTCTGAGGTTCATGAGAGATTCCACCCCACCGTTCGGGGTCGATAAGCATCCCACCCGTTCCGTCGTGAAGCATGAATGGAACACCGCCCTTATCTCCGGAGTGGTGATGCCAACTGCACTCGGTATTGCCTTCGGAATCTTGGCTACACTCCCACTTGTATTTTGTCCAGTGCCACGAAACGAGACCGTTGTAGGTGCGACCGCCAATGGTGAATTCAGACGTTCCCGCAACCGAGGGTCGAACCTGTCCAACCAATTCAGCTTGGCCAACGGCAACTCCACGCACTGCAGATGAGGGAATGTCGTTCATCAATCGAGTGAATTTGAACTGCTTCCATGCCGAGCGGAACCACAAGAGGTTCACAAAGGTCACAAAGAAGGTCAAAAGCCATCCCATCAACGTGTGAAACCCGCTCCCATCGCGTGCGCGCAGGTCAGCAGAGAGCCAGATGAACGAGGTGGCAAAAACGAGGGCTCCGAGGCTGTAGGGTGTGAGCGTAGCAGGTTTTGGGGTACCGATGACTTTGGGGTGTTCAGCAATGAGTTTTCCGCCTTCGTCTTCGGTGTAGGGTTCATCGAAATTTGTTGGGGCAGGGCACCCAAACAACCAGTCATACTCCGCCAGCCTTGCAGGGAACTGGCTGTAAGGAAGGGGTTTGAAATCCTCAGCGAAATGCGGGAAGAGGCGGCCGTGTTCCCCCAATACGCCAGGACCCGACGGGGTGTCCAAAGCAGCGATTTGGTTCTTGTAGCGACGTTTTCTCAATTCAGCCAAAAGCGGTGGTGCCGTACTGCACATGACCGCGAAACCGGTTAAGCCGCTGTAGAGGAGGGTTAAACGGCCTGCGTCTTCAAACTGAGTGACCTCCCCTGGCGAGGCTGATATGTTGGTGAAACTCTCGATGTTAACCACGGAAAGCACTTGGTAGCGAGGTGGATTCTTTTCAACGAGCAGAAAGACGTTGAGCACGAGATTGTCAGGATGTCCTGCCCCTTGCCCGGCGATGTCTTCAGACCACACGGATTCGCAAGGAGGAGCAAGATCGAGATTTCCCTCCGGCTCAAGCGAACGTTCCAAGGAGAAGGCGGCGTTGATTCGTTTCCCATTCGCATCGACCATGGTCAACGGCTGGGGTCCTGTGAGCCACCAATGGTAGGAATGCTGCTGTTCAGAATCGTCACTATTATCCCTGCACTTGTGCTCACCAATTCGCCCTTCCTCGAGTTCCAAGGGTACCACTATGAAGGCGGCTTCGGATGCATATTCTGATGAATCGTAACCTGATTGAACCGGCTTGAACTCGTATGCATCCATGTCTTCGTACAAGGCAGGTAAGGCGGTGGCTTCGTCAATACGAGGGACATCAGGGATGGTGAGACTGACCATGTACCCCTGGACCGCGCTGAAAATGAACGAGGCCGCAATGATGTACCCGATGGTGTGCTTAACCTTCGGTCGAGGAATGGAAAATGCACCTTGGTCAATGCTCTGTAATTCCGTATTTTCCATGGACGGTCGTGCAAAAGGTCCCTCTTAATTCCATGCCCAACATCGAAAAGTGCGGACGGTTATTTTTGAAATCAAGCAACTGCGGATATGCCGGGGGCAGGATTCGAACCTGCGAAGCAATATGCAGAGGAGCTTGAATCCACCCCCTTTGACCACTCGGGTACCCCGGCTTCTGTCCTTTCGTGAGGCCTGTTCTTCTTGACTATTCCTCTTGCGGAATGTCCACCAAATCAAAGGGTTTGGGAGGTGGACGACGATGAGAGACAATGCGTCGAATACGTTCCAAATGGTAGGCTTCTTCTCGTTGAGCACGTTGCTGACGAACCACAAAGAGCACCATGGCAGCCACGAGCAAGGACAGCGCAGAAAGGCTGAGGGTCGCCATGCTGCTGTTGGCATCGTCGGCCTCTCCAGCCTTGATGTCGGCTAACGGCACGGGAACTTGTGGCGTGTGGTTAACGATTTCGAGATTGAGACCCAATCGACCTTCTTTCCAAGCCTCAACGTTCCATACGAAATTCACCCATTCACCGGTTGAAAGCGAGGTGGTTTCGTTGGCCATGATTCGCCCCTCATCGTCTCGAAGGATCACGTTCATCTCTCCGGAGAGAAGCCCGTCATTGGCAATACGAGCGTAAATTGAGACGTTCTCACCCACCTTAGGTCGGAACGGTGTCGCAGAGATATCAGAGAGAACCGGCTCAAAGGCATACCATGTCAAGCCCACGTTCAGCGGCGCATTTTGTGTACCGTATCCGGTCAATGACCGACCTGACCGGTCGGCGGCCTCAAACCAAACGATGAGGACATCACTGCGCGTTAATTCAACATCGGCTGGAAGGAAGTTGACCGTGCTGTTGTAAACCGTGAATCCGTTGACCACTTCCCTGAGCGGCAGGAAGAACACCATTTCCGTTCCTCCCACGGGTTGCCCGAGTCGATAGTAGACGGCGTGCATTTCCAGGGGCCCTGGGGGCATATCGGTATCGTCATTGATGCTCAATGAGACTTCAACGGCTTCCAATTCATTGGAAGCTAGATTTTCCAACATACCCGGTTCAAGGACGAGTTTTGGAGCCATATCGTCGACCACCAAATCGTAGCTCAACGTTTGGAATTCACGCTCATCAAAGCCTTGGGGTTCCACCGTAAACGTCCCTGTGTCCTCGTACATGACGTTCTCATTCATGGACACGTTAAACTCAATCACGCCGGTGCTGGTTGTGTTGAGGTAGCCGTTTTCTGACCGCTCACCATCGCTTAACGTCCACTGGAACGAACCCGTAGCGGGAAGGTCTCGGGCAAGAACATCCGTGTTGGTATGGAACACACCAAAGCGGTGATGCACGACATCGTTTCGATGGAACCAATAGGTTGAGGCGTTGTTCTCACCGAACGGTGCTTGGGTGTCTGTAATGTCCATCCATCGAACCTCAACCTCAGTGGTGGGTAGCCATGACAAACCGCTTAACTGATACAATCCCAATCCGAGGTCTTGACCTTCATCGAATACCTTGAGCGATGGGGTGCCACCTGCCAGGCCTTCACTGGCGTTCCAGCCCAATCGGAATGAAACGCTCACGTCGTAAGTCGTCACGAGCGGTCGTTTGGACACATGGACGGTGGGTGTTTCAATGAAGCAGGTCTCGTCAAAATCAACCCCCTCAAAGCGAGGTTCGTAATGGATGAAGCAGTTTGATTCATTGGACTCGCCCAAGAGAGCCAAACGAAGGCTGTCCAGGGAATCAATACCGTTTGCATCGCCCAATGCGAAATGGAGCGTGTGTTCGTGTCCCGCCAGCAATCGGTCGTTGATGAGATCAAGCCGGAGGCTGTCAATGTCAACCGTGGTGTCCGAACGCCGTTGAACACTGATGGTGGCTAAATCGTTGGATTCACCAAAGTCGCCTCCACCCTCAAGAGCGTTCCCTGCCAGGTCCTGACCGACCAACACCACGCTGATGCGTCCAGCGTTTTTGTTGTCCGGCACCACACTTTGGGAGGAGAGCAGGGGCAAGTCTACTTCGAGTTGTTGCACCCCACGGTTCAAACTCACCGTCTGCATGCTGTATTCCTCTTGCTCCATCTGCCCGTTGCCGTTGGTATCGTGGAGGCGTTCGAGCCACGTCCAAACTTCCAATTGATTGGCGAGGCCTTCAGGGTCACTGAGTTGAAGGCGAAGGGCAACGTCCTTGCCGTACATCGAGACATGCCCATCGGCCACCGCCTCGCTGCCCGCATCCAACACGGTGAGTGAATTCACCTGAGGCGAGACCGTATCATGCAAGAATCGGGTTGGCGTCAACACCACCGTTCGGTCTTCACTTGATGAGGCGCTGGCGTCAACAGGGCCGCGGCGAGACAGACTGGGACGAAGTTCGAAAAACGTGTTACTGGGCAATGCATCATCCGTTTTCGGAGTGGAAAGCGCCACGGAAAACCAGCCGCCGGCAGTGACTTCTCCTGTCCATGCTCGCGACCAGTTCACGGGTTCAGACAACCACTCATCGGGCCCACCGGAGAGGTTCTTCGGAGGAACCGCAGTGAGGGTCACGGTGGCCTCGGCTTCGCCGGCAGCGACCCATTGATTCGCAATTCCTTCCATTCGCACACGGCCTTCAGCTTCCAACGTCTGATTTTCGTTCAAGTGGAAGGGCCAGAAGGAATTGGTCCAATCATCGATACGGCGCTGATTGACATCGGTGACGGTGAAATCGACCACCTCGAGGTCGTTTTCAATCTCGTTAAAGGCCGTTTTTCGCACATAAACGACCGGCCCGATTTCAAGACCTTCATCGTCCTGCGCCATGGTGAGCACGTGGAGATCATCCATGTCATCCAACAGCCACGTGCTGGTCAATACCCACTGGACGGTGCAGGTGTTCAGCGTGCATGACACGCTGGAGGCAGAAGCGTCCAATTGAGCAAGACCTGCTCCCCCCAACGTTCGGAAACGGGGGGCTTCGGGGATGCGGTCGACTTCAATGTGAACAACACCATCGTCAAGATTTGGCGACGGCGAGAGGTGGAAGGCGACCTTGGTGATGTCTGGAGCATCTTCATTTGTATCGAGGGGATTCAACCGGGTGTGATGTGTGGTAAAGGACACGGTTTCTTCGGGAAGCCATCGAGTGTACGACGGTGCATCGACCTGTTCAAGCATGACGGGGACCGCTGTCGCCCCGATGGCCACGCGAAGCCCACCTCGCTCGGTGTTGATGTGGAGAGGGATGTCCAAAACGGCACGCATGTCGGTGCCATGGGAGGCCTGTTTGGCCGTGTTGAGTGAGTCCGCGCTCATGTCCACCTCAACGGTTGTGTCGGGGAGCAGGTGCATGAGGTTCAACACCTTGACATCGGCCGTCCCCTGCACGTCGATGCGAAGCGCACACGTCACCAAGGAGCGATTGCTGGAATACGCCTCGGTGGAGGCGATGGAGGGGCATGGATTTGAAGCCTGATGATGAACAACGCTCCCGTGTCCTGCAAGGTTCTGCAGAACGCCATCGATGCGAACTTCTGTGTCGGCACTGAGATTGCTCACCATGAGGGTGAAGGCGGGGCCCTGGCTCCCGGGTACGCTTTGGGAAAATCGACTGAGCGTTCGGAAAGCCAAATCCAAACTTGAGTTGTGCATGGAGAGCGAGGGAGCGGTTTCGTTCGGCGCCCAGAGAACATCGGTGCCGTTGTGTTCGGCGAAGCTCCACCGGGTGTTCAATCCAAAATGGTCGTCCATGTTGTTTGGTGGCCACGTCATGACCGAGACGTTGTTCAAACCGAGCGAGAGGGACGGAGCGAGAGGCGGTACAACACAATCCAGTTCGGCCTTGGCACGAACAAAGGCCTCGCCGCCTGTGGCCGTTAGGGTAAATCCGGGCACAAGTCCAATTTCNCCGCCCAAGGAGTGGTTGAGGTACGTGGTCTTCACGGGTTCAGGTTGGTGAACGGACGCCACCAGTTGGCCGTTGGTGGTCGCCCAGGTCAGGTTGTCGCCAACCGTGGTCAGCCGATAACCGTCGTGAGGGCACGCCACAAAGCCGGGCAAGGGCATCGAAAACGGTGCAGCGACGTGGAGGGTCCCGTTGGTGTCCATGGTGGATACGGTTGAACTGACAGCTGAATCAAGGAGATGTTGTGGCCCGATGTAGGTGGTGCGCCCAACGCTCAGGCTGTGCACCAAAGGCGTGACGTAGGTNTCGTTGGTGCTCATCCGTACGCGGATGTGGACCGTGGGATGTTCGTTTGGGTCAAGCCCTAATTGAGCAGGGAGGTGCATGTTTTGGTGGTCAGGTATTGGGTTCAATTGTGCATCCAAGACGTCGAACAGCAAACTCGTCCCTTCAGGACGTTCGTACCAACCATCAAGCCAGCCGTATCCAAAGATGGGGTCCGGAGAGATTGCACGAGACGTCCATGAACCGGCCGGTTCAAACATATCCACTTCGATGCCTGCGTCGTCAATGTACCATCCATCGCCCTCAACATAGGTGTCGGAAAAGAACGAAAATCTGGCTTTGAGGGACTGTCCCGAAAGGTTTGACAAATCGTAGGTCTTCAANTCAAAATCTCGCTGATTGGAAGCGCTGCATCCTCCCGGAACACTTGACCCGTCAATGATGCCTTCGCCGAAAAGGGGAGAATTGGTGTTGACCGTAGAAATCTGGTCGTGGAATCCGTTGAGTTGAGGAGGAAGCCACCACCATTGTTGACCGCCATCGGTGGAAATGGAAACGCCACCGCCGTCCCAATTCGCTTCTGCACACATCCAGGAACGGAAGGAGAGACGCGCCGTTGCGTTGGTGGGAACGCTGTATTCCTGTGTGGTCAGATGGGTGTAGATGTTGTTGGTGTACTTCGTGGTCAAGTTCACGGCGGCTCCGTTCTGTCCCGAATGGAAGATGCCGGGGCCGTAGCCAGACGAGTTTTGCGTTGGCCCTATTTCCCANCCATCGGGCCAGGTGCCTTCAATGACCCAGCCCGGAGGCGTCGTCATTGANAATTCAAAGGATTCTACGAGGCTTTCCGAGGGATTCATGCCAAATGAGGTGGTCCAATTCCACTCGTTGACCAGCGTTGAAGATGCATCCTTCCAACCCCGCTGATCGCCGACTTGACCGCTGGTCAGGGACGAAAAATTTGACAGTTGAAGACGTTCTTCTTGCGCTGTTCCTGGGCGATGCACGACGGACACATCGTCAACGGCCACGCCTTCCCAACCCGAGGAAGCGAAACCACCGTAGCCGTTTTGATAGTTGGTTGTGACTTGAAACATGAACATGACATCTGAAGCATTGGCGTGGCCTGACACCCCGCTGGGGATGTTGTAGGAAATGGGGCGCCATCCCAAGGATTCGTCCATGTAGTAGGTGCCTTGAATGTTAAGACCGTTNCCTGGCAACCCAGGAATACCGGAAACCGGTGCCCATGTTGTCCCGTTGTTTACGCTCACGTAGACCAAGAGGTTGTCTGAAAAAGAACCCTCAATGTCCCAACTGGCCCAGAATTCAATCTTCATCGGGCCGGTAAACGAAGAGAGGTCAGCAGGGATGTAGAGGCGCCCATCGGCGTTGTTGGCGTAATCGCCGCTCATGTTGCCGTGGAACCACGCACCGGGAAGGTCGCCGAGGTTTGACAGGGTGAAATTGTCCAAGAACCAGCCTGCACGCTGTCCGGCTGTTGGAGAGGTTTGGAAGCAGAATCGGATTTCGAGGGTGGTTGCAGTGGAAGGGATGATCGCATCGAGGTTGAAGTGGGCCTGTTGCCAGGTGGTTGAACGACCGGACCACACATCACCGGGGGCCCCGGTGAGCGAGGAAGTATTGGTGTAAGCAGCACTGGGAGTCAAAACTTGCCATGACCCTCCGGTGGTTCGCGCTTCCACCCAAGCTGCATCGTCATCCATGAAAGAGAGCCAATGGTCCACGGTCAGGTTGTACTGGTTGACGAACGCTGGAATTGATTCTGCCGGCGAGGCAAGACACCCGCTCATGTTGGCGGCCAAACCATCCAGAGCCTGCGTGGCCAACACGCGTTGACCATCGGTGGCCGCAGAAGGGTGATACTGAACAGCCGTGCCGTTGAGCGGAATGACGTTCCACGCATTGTGGTTCGGACCTTGGCCTTCCCAACCCGGAAGCGTCTCGATGAGGGTTTCAAAGTCCGTCAAGGTGGCCAGCGTGGCCTCGGTTGCCAGGCTCAACTGACCTCCGTGTCCAATGCCCTGCGTGTCAAGGTGGGTGCCGTTCCAACCGGTGTTGGCATCAATACCGAACCGAGCGGCGGTGTCTTCGGCTTCCGACCACATTGGAGTGACGGACAAGGCGCCTCCAGAGAACGTGTGGTTGTAGGGGACGTTCAGGACGCCGGTGCTGGTCAGGTTGAGGCCCACTTCATTGGGCTGTGGCGTGTAGTAAATCGAACGTGCTGGCGTTTCTGATGACAAATTCCCTGCCGGAGGAACCATGGCTGACAACGAAACCAAGACCATCAACAGGCATAAGCCCACGGCGCTCACGCTCCTCTCCCGGGATATGGCGGGACGATGAGCAGACCTCATTGGTGAAACACCTCGCTCTGCGAGGTGNGGTTGTGTGATATGAAGGGGTGTTATGGATGCATCATTCACGAACCGCTGAGCATTTGGATGAAGAGGATTCAAATCCCGTCACCTTCACGTCCTCATCATGACCTCTGCCCGGGATCTCGACAGCGCTCAAGCGCAAGAGATTGAAGAGCAGTTGTTCACCACACACCGGCAGCAGTTACCTCGCCATGTGCCCATCCCTTTGCCTCGCCAAGATTTCTGGGAGATGGTCAGAGCGCTCCTGTCCACNCTCGATGTTGATATCCAAGAAATGGTCAGGAAAGGGTCCACTGATATGCGGCTCCAAAACCTGCAGAAAAGGCAGACCAACATTCGCCGTATCGCCTCTGAATTGGCTCGCAAACGAATGGTCGCGATGATGCAGCACGTGGCGAGTCAAGCGTTGCGGAGTGGCGTCAATCCCAGCATGGCGCAAGAACTCCCTTCGTTGGATTGGCAGCGCCATGACCCTGCTGAGAAAGCCTTCTACCACGCCTTGCAACTCAACGTTGACCGCTTCAAGAAGGAGATCGACTGGCAAGGGATGCAACAAGGACTGCTCGGCGAATTACGGGCACCTCCAAGAACGCACGCACCAGGGACGATGCAACTCGATGCCTTTCTCGGAGAGGGTCAGCTCACCTCACAGCCGCCGCCCGACTTGGCCTTCGAGGACACCTTGGAACCATTACCCGTCGCAGAAGATGACGACGAAGAGCGTTGGATGGACGATGCGCCTTGGGCTGACGAAGAAGCCTACCTCTTGGCTGACATGGCTGACCGAGAGCCCAGCAAACCGGGAACTTCGCCTCAAACCCAAGCACCTGCGGGCGCCAAGCATGGCGCAGCCATGGAACTGGCACCTTCGAAAGAACCAATCAACATCATCGAAGATGCAGCCCCGACATCAAACAAGGCCGTTGAAGCGCCTGCTGCGGAGGAAGACAACGANGGAAACATTCGTGTCAGGATTCTTGAAACCATGCCGGAGCCGATCATGGACTCGTCCGGTGAACCTTTGTCCTTGGAAGCGGGTGATGTTCACTTCCTCGACGAAGCAACCGCTGCCTGGCTGGTTGATGCTGGTGTCGCTGAACGTGCTGAATTGTGAACCGACATGCTGAGAGGCCGACAGGTCCCCTTGCTTTCGCTCTAGGTTGAAACTGCAAATTCAACCGAACTGGATGCTCAGTTGATGTTTCTCATCGAGATCTCGATGCTGACGGTGTCAGGGATGGGAATCTTGGTCACGGAGCGGAGGGCGCCTTGGTCCTTGGCCGTGGAAATGTCCATCTCAAGCAAACGCTTGTGAATGCGCATTTCCCAGTGGTCATAGGTTTCGCTTCCTTCACCGTCAGGTGCCTTCCGAACGGGGACGACGAGTCGACGGGTTGGGAGGGGGATGGGGCCTCGGAGGTTGATTCCACCGCTGTCGCAGATGGTTTTGATTTGGTTGGCAACGTCATCGATGTCCTTGTGGTTCTCACCGGTCAACTTGATGACAGTTACAGCAACCATTCAATTCACTCCTCGCACGAATCATCCAGTGAGCGAACTCACTTCTTCTCGATCTTCAAGCAAACACCAGCAGCCACGGTCTTACCCATGTCGCGGATAGCGAAGCGGGAAAGCTCTGGGAAGGTGTCCATTTGCTCGATGGCCAACGGCTTGGTTGGCTGGAAGCGGATGAGACAGGCGTCGCCAGTCTTCAGGAAGGAAGGGTTGGCTTCCTTGCCGGACTTGTTGGTCTTCTCCAAGAGTTCCATGAACTTCACAGCGACTTGAGCGGTGTGAGCGTGGAACACAGGGGTGTAGCCAACGGAAACAGCCTTTGGAATGTCCATGAGCTGGATTTGTCCGACGAAGTGCTCGTCGTGTCGAACGAAGGTTGGTTCGTTGTCGGAGTAGCCTGCGACGTCGCCACGGCGAATGTCGTCAGCAGCAAGTCCACGAACGTTGAATCCGACGTTGTCGCCAGGTTCAGCCTTGTCGACCATGGTGTGGTGCATCTCAATGGACTTCACTTCACCGCCCTTCATGGAAGGGTTGAACACGATGTTCTTACCGACGTTCAAGACACCGGTTTCGATCTTACCAACAGGCACGGTACCGATACCGGAGATCTTGTAGACATCCTGAAT
>NZEQ01000010.1 GCA_002689105.1 Verrucomicrobiales bacterium
CCGTAGCTGGGGACGAATCGGTTCGAGGCGGCGTACGTCAACGTGATGGTGGACGAACCGGGATGAAGATAGGGCAGNGCGTGCTTGAGGCANCGNTGNAGAGANTTNGCNGANATGGTCATGGCGGTGNTGATGTCGTCGTCNTCCACGAANANNATNGGNCGGTCAAAGCANGNNCGNGGAGCAAANCCAATGGCGTGNACCANAATGTCCGCTTTCTTNCCNGGATGNTCAGCGGCNAACGCNGTGAANAATTCCTGNGTNGTGCTGTCNGANGCGACNTCNAGCGGNTAGAANCCNCCGATGGCNGGNAGTTCGTCTTTNAGNTTGAANACACGGCTCATGAANCGCTTTTGNTACCCCAAATACANNGTGACNCCNGCGGCNGCCAANTGNTTGCAAATNGCCCATGCNATGGAGTCTTCACTGGCAACACCAAACACAAAGGCCGTTTTACCTTCCAGTCCAAGCATGAAATTCCTCCTTGGGGATTAGGTGTAGTGCGCTACACCAAGCCTTTGAGTGTTGCCTATCAAATCGTGTCACATCGGCCGAGTTCAAGACCGTATGGAATGCGCCGCGAGGGGACGCTACAAGTCGGCGAAAACATCGTCCAAATCGTCATCCTCATCATCGGGGAAGAGGTCGTCAAGATCGGAAAGGTCAAGCTCGTCGAGTTCATCTTCCTCGGATTCCTCATCCAAATCAACTGGCGGGACGTACATCGGTTGAGCGTTGGCTCTTCGACGGATGGTTTTTGCGAGAGCCACCACGAAAATGAGGCCAAAGAGGACGGCGGCGCCAATGCTTCCGTACATGACAAGCGTGTCTTTGTCAACTTCTTCCAAACCTCCACCGAGCCCACCTGCCGTGTTGCTTGCTTCAAGTTGAATGGAGATGCTACTCTCGCTGACAGGAGCCTGNGCATCGTTCTCGCTCTGCGCTTGGAACGTGATTTGGAAACGCTCATCAGCCAGCACTTCCGAGGGAGCCCTAACAGACAATTCCCTCACGGTCGATACGCCACCCTCGGTCACATCTTCGGCTACGAACGTGCCGTCGGAGAACGTGAATCCAACTGCCTCGAGTTCCGCAGCGTTGGTGATGGAAACACGGATTTTGTCATCTGCGTTGCCGTTGTTCTGGAATTGGAAAGATATCTTCACCTCATCGCCCTCGCTCATGGTCCGTGTACTCTTATCGGAGATGTCCAAATCGACCATTCCAAAGGTGGCGATGTTGAGGTCTCCGCTCACCGATGCGTTGGAAGAGAGGGCTTCGGGCCAGTCGAGCATGCCGACATTGGTCACCGAGGCCACCAACGTGAAGTCATAGGAAAGGTCGGCCGGGAGGCGGGTTTGTCCAGTGAAGGTGACTTTGAAATCCTCNTCTTCGTCTGGGCCGAGGTCAAACGTATCCTCTTCCAGCATCATGTCCACTTCAAGGCCATCCCATTCCTTTTCCACACTGATGGATTCTTGGAACGAGGAGGGATTCTTTACCGTGCAGGTGATTTCAACCACCGGATCGTTCAGTGGATGGACATCGAGTTCGGGTTGCTTCTCCTCGCAATCAATCTCAACACCGGGTGCTGTTGGGGCCTGAGCCTGAACAGACGGGGCGAAACTGAGCAACACCAGCGCCACGACGAACAAACCCAAGCGGCGAGTCGGAAGCATGGCCCTCACCGCTCCCTGTGGATTCTCTTTGATGAATGTGATGGGGAGTTGTTGCCCAAAAGAATGGGTTCAGGCAAGTTCACATTATTCTCCATAGACGAGGTTTGGTAGTGCGCTGTGCGTGTTCCACATGACCTCTTCATCCACGCCAGCAGCGAGAAGCTGTTGCGTTCGTTTTGGAACGGTTTTCGGCCCGAGCACGGCCCCAGGCCTTCGGGGGTCGTCCATGTAATCAGTTTCGAGGAAAAAGCCGTTTTTTGCCATCTCATGGGTTTCAATCAGGCGTTCCAAGGCGCCTTTCCCACAGAGAACACTCGGCGTCAATCCATGAGTATGAGCCTCTCGCACATCGGGAGGTGAATAATGTCGAATCAATTTTCTCAAATCCATGCCTTGGCGCAAAGCCCGCTGAGCCAAATCTGGATACGTGTCCTCGCTCTCTCCTTCGACGTGCAACTGAAGCGGCAGACCCTCTTGCGCAGCGAGGTGCAATGTCTCATCCAGAAGTTCATTTGAAAGGTTCCAAATTTCATCNGAAACGGGCCAATGTGGGCGGCCNACTTCGCCNATGGCATGNGCCTGNCCCTCGTGAACGAAATCAAGAGCGGCCTGGATGGAATGCCGATAATTTTCAATCGCACGTTCTTTCCCAGCCTCGCCATCCTGCGAAACCCAACGNTCGAATTGATGAGCAAAGGCAGCAGGATGCGGGCCAAGCACCACGCGAACCCCGAGACCCACTTCNTNCCGGACAGATTTTGCCATGCTCAGCGTATCGGCATAGGCCGAGCGATGACCTTCCAAGGTCTCGGGCGGTGAAGAAAAGTCGGGGCAGTGGACGAGCACCAAATCGGTCCCGCCCACGCGTTGAAACGAACGTGCAGCATCAAGAAACAAGCCCTTGCGATTNAGGTGGAAGTGATTGTCCAAAATCGGGCCGTCATAGACCATGCGGTTCCCTCAAATTCGGTCGACGAAGAAGCCTCTATCGTTGAAAACGCCGTTCCAGTACACCGCAGCCATGGCGACCATGTTGGGGTGTCGAGCGTCCGCAACAATGCACTTGCCATTGGGCCAAATCTGAACGGTTAGGCTGTGTCGAACATCCGTCAGCGTGGTGCAACCCAAGCGAGCATCGAATTCTGCCGTCCCCGAGGGAAGGCTGGCCGGTATGGCTTCCAAGTTAAGCGCACGATCAAACTGGAACGAGACGACGACGGGACCCATCTCTGCGACAAGCCCACTGTCGTCCATGCCCATGCGAAGCAGGAGTTCCTTGGCGGCAGCACGGGCGGCTTCGATGCGGTGAGTGCCGTGGACGACAATGCGGCCTTCTTCATCGATGACCAAGGTAGCACGTGGCCGTTCCATCGCCTTGATGACCACGCCGCTGTTTCGCTGTCCACCGACTTCGGCGACGACGGCGTCGTGGTTCAGGGGCGTAGGGCAGACAAACCGAACCAGTTGGTTTTCAACTCGTACGTCAATGGAACCGGTCGCCATGTCACTCCTCCTCTGTGTAGGTGGGGTGGGTCAATGTTGATGAAATCTCCTCAGGAGTTGGACCTTCTTTCAAAGCGTTGAGCATGGCTTGACTGTGCGGTAAATGGACCACCAACAGAAGCGTGGCTTCTGCACCTTCCACGTCCCGTAGAGCGGCTAGAGCGCCTCGGATTCTCGCAGCGTATCGTGCGTCACGACGCGCTGCTAAAGCGGGTGTGCTGAGCCACTCGGAAAGTTCCCACCACGCAGCGGACAGCACGCTAGCCGTAGCGTAATCGACCGATTGGCCCTTGGGCGGGGGTTGAGCGTTGAAGAGATGGTGTTTGACGCTCTTTTTCCATCGCTTCCCTACCCGAATCATTCCGAGCAATTTCTTCCAATGGGACACTGCACGTGCTTCTTGGGTCAAATAGTCGCCCCAGTCCTCGTCATCCGCCAGTGGCTCAATGAAAAACACCGGTCGGTCGTGTCGGTCTGCATTTCGTTGCAATCGACGCGGTTCGGGGTCTGGAAAACGCCCTCCTTGAAGCCCCTCGAGGGTTGAAATCCCCTCCACGTATTTCCCAAACGCACCTCCGGAGAGAAGAGCGTGGGTCAGGTTCACACCTTGGGATTCTGCTTCGTCGGCCTCTTCCTGAACCCAGAGGTCGACAACATCAGGTGATTCAAGCAAAGCCAAGCCATGCCAAGATGCACGAGGGCGCATGGCGTTGGGATAGACCACGGTGGGCATGGTGCCGTGAATGATCACGGTCCCGCCATCCGGGTCTTCCCAGACCGAGTCGGTCCAACTCTCCGAAGGCATGCTGCCCCCTCACTGGTTGTTGACCCAGTCTTGAAGAGATTCGACATTCCATCCTTGGTCAAAGTAACCTTGGATTTCTTCTTGCGTCCATTGCGGGAAAGTCTGCATGGCTCGAGCCATTTCGGGGTCAACGTCCGCAGGGATCTCAGCCAGCACCTTGCTGTCCGCGTAACCCATGTCGTCCTCCTCGTCTTCGTACTCATCGTCGAGCATGGAGGTGCCACCGCCTCGGCGAGCGAGGACCAGGACAAGCGTACCCAGAACACCGATGACCACCACGAGAATGACCACGATGAGCAACATGTTGCCAGAGTCTTCCTCGGCCTGAACCTTGACGTTGAACACGTCCGCCCATTGGCCTTGAGAACCGTCGTAGATGTTTTCGCTGGTACCGTTGAGACTGATGGTGTAGTACATGCCCGTGGTTTGGGTGGCGAACGGTGCAAGGGTGACCTCGACCCAATCGCTCACTTCTTGGATACCAAGTTCGGGCGTGGAGACCGTGTCTTCAACAACAGGTGTTCCGCTATCGGTCACCGACTTGATGACCAGTTCGGCGACGCCAGCCATTGAACCGGTGTTCTTGACCTTGATTCGAAGTTTCATGCTCTCGCCAACCCGTGGGTCATCGCTGAGCAGCACATCCTGAATCTCGAAGGTGGCCTTCTCCTCAATGAAGGTGTATTCGGACTTGTGTTGTGCTTGTCCTGAGAAGATGGGCAAAATGGAGCCGTCATCCTGTGGTCCGCCACCCAATCGAACCGTTGAACCAGCGGAGTCAGCACCGGAAATCCAAAACATCAACGTGGGTTGTTGTTGTTCATTCACTTCTGCGTCAAACACACGTGGTTCAGCATCGGAGAGCGGCCAGAGGTCCAAACAGGTTGCCGTAGCGAGGTATCCACCGCTCAAGGTGCTCAATGAGAGCGTTGCGGAGGAGGGTTCGAATCCGAAATACTCTGCGTATTCTGACCATGGCGTGTAGTCAATGGTGTTGCTGTAGAACATCCAGTTGACCTGAAGGTCGCCGGGGAACATGGCTTCCTGCTCCTTGATTTGAGCCTGAATGTCAACGCAGTGATAGTTGGCCGTTGAGAGGGTGTTCTTGATGATGCGGTCATCTGAACCCGTCGGGAGAGCGCCCTTCTCAGCCAACCATGTGTTCGGAAGAACCTCAGGAGGTGTTCGGTCCACCTTCAAGGTGAACTCTCCACAACCGTAGGAAGTGGACGTTGCGCACACCGCCGCCGTGAAGTCTTCTGCACCGTTTGGCAGGTTGATGAGCTGGTAGGTGTAGGTGTACTCGTTGGTGAACACAGGGGCGGTGATGTTGATGTCAAACACACCACCGGTGAAGGTGTGTGTAATGGTCTCACCCGGTGTTGCAATGTACCCTTTGTTGAAATCTTCCGCAGCAGTTTGGCGGACGATTTCCATAGTCAACTCAACCTCTGGATTGATGTAGACACTGTCATAGATACCCTCGCGGAAAGCGAACTGGCCGGTGAACTGTACCGTGTCGCCTGCGAAGATGAAGCCTTGACGTACGTCGCTGGTGAACGGTGCACTGACGTCTTCAAACATCGGGGTGACCATGAGGTTGTTGACCTCGTCGGTTCGGAAATCAAGCTGCATGCCATCGCTGTAGCGCCAGATTTGGATGTAGCGGCCCGGCACACCCGAGAGCATGGTGTACAGCGGGTTGTCGAGATCCTGCATCTGCAGTTTAGGTTCGATGTCCTTTCCATCCATTCCCACAATACCCCAGTCGATACGAACGGGGATGTTGAGGATGAAATCCGATTCAAACGGGTCGATGAGTGCTGTCTTGTCCATGGTGAGCATGGAGGGTGCGACGTCGCCATCGTAGACGATTTCAATATGAGGACTGTTGGTCCATGCGGTTTGGTTGCGTGGGAAATACCAGACGGTCATGTCGTCGTCGGTCTTGTCAAGGTTGACTTGGAAGAAGTCAACGTCTCGCCAACCGTTGTCGTCGCTGGCCTCAAGGATCAGGTGGTAGGTGTTCCCTGCGTACATGGTTTGGTTCCATGTGCCGTCCCATTGCAGTTCGTTGGAATTTAGGAAGGAATTGCCTTTGGAGTCCTCGATGAAGAAGTTTCGAATCACGGGGCTCTTGGATGACATGGAAACGTAGGTGACCTTGTCGTTGTCAAACCCAGGGCCGCCACCGTCAATGGGGTTGCCTGCAAGGTCGTAGCCTTCGATCCAAATGGACACTTTGCCTTCCAATCCTTCATTGGCGTAGTCGTTGTACTGGCCGGAATAGTTGGCCGTTGGGGCCTCACCGTCGCCGTTGAGGGTGATGGTGATGTATTCGTCAGCATCGGGGACGCCGTCGCTGTTGGTGTCGTGGTCGTGTTCAACCCAAAGGTGCATGTCCAAGGCCGCTGGGGGACTTGGCAAATCTTGGCTGGACATACGAATTTGTTGCGTGGTTTGAGGCACGACCCACGTGTCATCAAGGAGGGTTCTCCAGTTTGAGTCAACGTTGGAATCCGTTCCGGGACTCAACACCTGAAGGTCAAGGAGATTGGGTTCGTAGGTATCGATGGTGATGTCAAATGGAATGGCGCACGTCTCGTCTGGGTTGTATTGCGAGGGCGGGCAAAGCAAATCGCCGCCTTCGTAGCCACGAACCGCAAATCGATAGGTCTCGCTGCCTGCAGCACTTCCAAGGTCAATGTTCCAGTTGAAGTCGCCGCCGATGACACCTGAGCGGTTGGCCACTTCTTCCCATTCCACGGTGATGTTGCCGTCCGTGGTGTTGACGTGCTTGAGTTCAAGGGTGAGGAAGTACGAGCTTGGGTCGGGTGCTTCGTTCAAATCTTCCAGGCGAATTTGACCGATGAGGTTGATGTCTTGGCCCGATTCAGCGCCGGTCAGCGCTTGTGGAGCACCGATGCTGTTCTGGAGTTCGAACGAGGTGATGCCGGCGTCGTTCTCAACGGCGTTGCCAACAGCAGGGTTGAGCAAAATGGCGTCAGGAAGACCGTTGACCCCGTTGGTGGTCGTGAGACCCGAGTACATGCGGACGGCTTCGGTGTCGTCCCATGTTGGGTTCACACGGAAATGCCATGTGACCTCCTTGCCGTTGGCGATATCGGCGACGGACGACGTGGATTCAAGTTGAACGTAGTCGTTGACATCGCTGGCTTCAGAGAACGACATGAAGTCGCTCCAAGCGAATTTGATGTAGCCA
The DNA here is from genome assembly GCA_002689105.1 of Verrucomicrobiales bacterium. Taxonomy (GTDB): domain Archaea; phylum Thermoplasmatota; class Poseidoniia; order Poseidoniales; family Poseidoniaceae; genus Poseidonia. The sequence continues at coordinate 7,211 of NZEQ01000010.1, forward strand.
GACTCTGATTCGAAGGTCAGCCATGCTTCGGAGAGCGATGTTCCCGTGAGCGGGTCAACGGCGTGGGTGGTGACCACTTCGTAGATGTCCCCGTTCGGGTAGAGGCCCACTGGATTATCGGTCATGGCGATGGTGTTGGTGTAACCCGTGCTCGTGGAGACGCTAAGGTCGCTCAGCGAAACACCGCCACCGGAATCCGTGTAGACGGCAATGGGCACGCTGGCGGTTGCGCCGCCGGTCCACAAAGCCACGCCTTGATTGAGTTCGAGATCAAACCCGTCGGCGGTGTTGAGCGTGGTGGAATAGTCGTAAACAACGTCCAAATCGACGATGTCAAGCGTGGTTCCCGAGGAGGCGTTTGGTGATTCGACCATGAATCGGAACATCACCCAGTATCGGCCAAACTCGTCCTGATGCGTACCCGCAACGGAAGGGTTGGTGAGCAAAGCGTTCAACGCACCGACGAAGTCCATGGGTTGAGTCAGCATCTCTTGAACGATGGTGGTGCTGTTGGGCATATCGCCCAAAACCACGGATTGAGAACCCGCCATCAGCGTCATTTCGAAGCCCTCATTGGGGTCGCTGTTCGAACGGATTGAAATCTGGTCCATACCGAAATCGGCAGCGGAGACTTCTGCACCCTCTGGCAACAGGAAGAAACCACCCGTGGCTTGACCGTTGACATCAAGGGTGAGCGTGGTTTTGTCAGTGGCGTAGTTCACGTTGTCAACGGTGCCTGAAACAAAGGTCGTTTGACGGCCAAACATGTCAAAGGCGGGTTCTGTGAAGCCGTAGTCCACATCGCCATCGTCAGCTACGTCAATGCGAAGGTTGGTGGCGTGATGACCGAATTCAAGGTCGAACCAAATGCCGCCAACGTCACAGGGCCCCTGATAGGAGGTGACCGCATTGAAGCCGAACATCGGGTCGTCAAACACCGTGAGCACACCGTCCTCCACCGTGATGCTGGTGGTTTGACCGGTTGGCGTGACCTGGATGGTGGGAGATTCGCTGCAGTCGTCTTGGATCATGGGCGTCATGGCCACGATGGGATAACTGAATTTGCTTCGCTCAAAGGAGCCGCTGTAAGCCTCCCGTTTGACCTCTGGCGTGTAGAACATCGGTTCCCCTCCGCCCATGGTTTGCCAAACGCCATCATCGATTTGGACGAGGCCGAACGAGGAGAAGTTGAAACCTGTACCAACACGTGTGCCGATGCTGAAACCGTGGAGCACAGGCGTCGAAAGACGCTCAGGTCCGGAATTGAAATTGAACTTCAGGTTGACGGAACGGTATTTGTCGGTGTCGATGTTCCACAGTTCGATGACATCGCCCGTCAAACCGGTCATGGGTTGTCCGTCCTTGTCGTTGATGATGTTGTTATTCACGTCAAGAACATCAACCTCCAACGTTGCCGTCAAGGAAGTTTCCGATTCAAGGGACAGCAGTCCGTAGCCGTTGGGGTGGTTCTCGCCACCGAGGGTGGACGGTGTCATTCCACGAACCGTCATGCTGGCCGTCTGTGGGAGGAGGTCTCCAAGACGGAAATTGTCGATGTACCAGCCCGACATGTTGTCGTCGATGTTCATGGCAGAACTGCCCGTGTGGTGCATGACGAAGCGTATCTGAACATACTCATCGATGTAGTCGGTCAAGTCTACAGCAAGCGTTGACCAACCGGACGGGTTTTGAGCCGTGGTCGAGGAACCGGCAAGACCCCATTCCCAATTGCTTTGGTTCAGCAAACCACCGCAGTTGCTCGTGATTTTCCCGTCCCAGCTGGGACCAGAGCCGCCGCCTTGGGCGTAGTTGGTGCCGTAGGAAAGACCTGTGCTCGATAGTTGGTCGATGGCGAGGTAACTAAAGCCACTGGCGTCGGGAGGGAACCCGGGGTTGGGCTGAGAACGGATCTGAAGGTAGCCGCAGTCTCGAAAGCGAACAGAATTCGATTGAGAGCCCGTTGAGGTCTCGAGGTTCCACCACGAATCAAAGAACGCCGTCTTGCTCTTGAGCAGCGGGTCAACATAGAGTGAATCAGTTGTCAATCCCAAGACGAATGGCTCGTAAGAAGGCGGGGTGTTTCCGTCGGGGTTGTCATCGGTGTAGTTGGTGTCAGCAAGGTTGGTGCCCCAGCAATCTCGGCCGGAAGAACAACCTGCGGGGGTATCGGATGCAGAGAGCGAGCCGTGTTCCCAACCCACGCCGCTGGAAGGCATGTTACCGGGTTCGGTGGAATCGGTGAAACCAGCGGGCGTTCCTTCGAAATCCGTCAAGAAACCTTCGGAGATCAAGGAAACAGGTGATGCTTGATTGTTCTCTTCGTACTGGAAGAGGGATTTATCGGAAAACTCCGTCAGTTGGTTGTTGTAATCAGGATTCCACACCCGGTAGTTTCCACCGCCAAGGTCTGTTTCCGTATCAATGCGAGATTGATGCCCATGCTCAACGGCGTGGGTGTGAATCTCCATGCTCGCTCCAGTGACGGTCTCGCCATCGGGCAGGTCGATGACACCGTCCACGAGATTCTGCAATGCATTCCCGTCTCGAATCTCAACGTCAACGGTTTCTTCGTCGCCAGCGAAAGTGGTTACGTTGGCCGAAGCAAACGGGGCGAGAAGCATCAACAACATCAAGAATATTGGCTTTGTTTTTCGGTGTGTTTCGTTTGACATGGTGTCACCTGCACCTCGGCGAGGGTTTCTCCCCCTAAAATCTCGTCGCTTATCCGACTCGGTCCCTTTTTACCGTCCTTTTCCTGAACGTGGTGAACATGAGTTATGAGGGTGGAGCGTCTGGACAGACCATGGAGCCGTATTCCACAGAGCCCGTCACCCTCATTGAAGAGGTGTTTCCCCAAGATACCAACGCCTACAACACCCTGTTTGGTGGCCGCCTCCTTTCGCTGATGGACAAGGCCGGTGGCATCGCCTGCGCAAAATTTGCTCATCGCGAATTCGTCACGATTTCCATCGACACGCTGACCTTCATCGCGCCTGCTCGACAAGGCGACCTGTTGGAGGTCACTGGACAAATCGTCTACACCAGCAGCCGTACGGCGTGCACCAAGGTGACGGCCTACACCATGAGCAAGGCGACCTGGGAAAAGAGCATCATCTGCGAGGGCTACTTCTTCTTCGTGGCCATCGATTCCATGATGCAAGCCATTCCAATCCCCCAGTTTACACCCGAATCAGATGAAGAAAAAGAGGAGTGGGAGAAAGCCAAGGCCATCCGAGACAACATGCTTGCTCAGAAGGCCAAGCGGGACGCTTGAACACCCATTGATTCTTCAAGCGTTGCCAACTCGCCGATGCATGGTCGTATTGAACATCGCCGTGATCGCCTCGGATGAACTTGCCCGAAGCATCGCCAAAGCAGCCGACCAAAGGGACGTCCACACCTATGTCCACAAGGAAAACGGGCCCGATGGTGCAAGGATTCTCTCCCTCATTCGCCCTGCAAAGTTCCCTGAACGCCTTCCTCCGTTTCTCAACGCCCTCTCCACGTCCCAAGCAGGCATCATCGAAATCACCGCTGTTGACGCCACGCTAGGCGAAGCCTTGGTGGCCTTTGCCAGTGCTGGCATTCAGCGTGGCTTGGCCGTCATCAATCCCGCCGAAGGCGGCTGGGTTGACGAAGACCAGGTGAAGATGCTCTTCAAACAGGCTGGACTTGGCTCGTGGACGTTTGAAGCCAATGACGGCGTCCATCTCCGTGAGCGCATGTACGCACTCATGGACGAGATTCAGAGCGTGCTGGAAGCAAACGCCAACGCCCCGTTGGTCCTTCCCGTTGACCAGTACTTCAACGTCAAAGGCATCGGTTTGGTCGCTATCGGCTACGTCCAATCGGGACGCGTCAACGTGCACGATGAAGTCATGCTCCTGCCGGCCAATGGAACGGGGAGTGCGAAATCCCTGCAGGTGATGGACGACGATGTCGAGGTGGCGACCGCTGGCGACCGTGTAGGCCTCGCCTTGCGCAACGCAAAGGAAGAGCACCTGACGGGGAACACCATTATCGTTCATCCACCGGTGGACGACAAACGAGCGAACATCTCGACACCCCTGGCCCTTGATGAACACAACCAATCCACGGTTCAACTCACCACCTCCCCCTTCCAAAAGCGCGTGCTGGCCGCAGGTGATGTGATTCATGCCAGCGTGGACCTCCAGTTCGTTGTCGGACGCATTCAGAGCGTTGATGGAAGTGAGATGACGGTCGAATGGGAGCATCCGCTCTTCATCAGGAAGGACAACCCGCCTGCTGTGCTCATCGCTCAATTGGATTCCAAACCTCGCATCATGGGCTCAGCGGTGGTCACGGCAATCAACGCTTGACGGCGATTGAATCGACCGCTGGTTTTGCACCGGTCAACTCGGACCTTCTGCGGTGGTTTGATAACCCCTCACACCCCGCTCGGACATGGGATGCGCGAGATTGGACAGGTTACTGTACCAACCAGCGAGACGGACAAGGAAACCTTCCTGTCCCTCAGGTTGGCAGAACCATCGGAACGGGTGAAAATCACCTTGGATGAGCGCATGCTCAGCATAGAAGGGAAGCGGAATGCGACCGTTGATATGCGATTGAACGCCATCACCACCATGAAACACCACTCCAGCAATTTGGTACCCACTTGGCTTATTCTCCTCGGCATGGCCTTGATTTGGATCGGGTATCGAGTGATGGTGCCTCCAACCTACCGAATGGCCTTCATCGGAACGGGCTCGGGGCTGATCGCCGCTCGCGTGCTGACAAAGAAACCGACCTTGACCATTCAGACCTCGTCGGGCGATACCCATGTCCTGTATGGAAATGAACGCGCGTTAAACCGACTTAGCTTCATGTTCAATCATCTTGCGAACAACAAGACGATGGCCGAGGTGCGAGCAAAGCTCAAGGCCATTGAAGCCGAACTCGATGGGGGCTGGCGGGATGCTGAGGTGCTCCCAGCACCGCTCCTGCCGAACGTTCTTGAAGTCCCTCAAGCCGTCAATCAATTCCTTGCGGACGACGAACCCGAAGGCATGGCCGGTATCCAACACCAACCTACACCAGATTGGATGCCAACCGATGAACCAGAACCCCAAGTCCAACCCTCAATGTTTGGTTTCATCCCAGGTTTCCAACCCGTCGCCCTTCCACCTCAAGGGGTGGAGTACCCTCCTGACCATCGCCCTGCCCCCCTTCAGCACCGCGTCCTGATCCCGACGCAAGCACCACCNATGCACCAAGGAACCCAGGAAAACACGCCCACGTTCTTCCCGTCATTTGTGAACCAAAACGGCGCCCATGTCCCCGGCTTGCACCAAGAAACGCCCGAAGAGGAAACCGATGATATCTTGGAGCTCGATGAAGAATGGTTGGACGCCATTGACGCTGTCATTNAGCCTGAACCCGAACCTGAAACACCAGAACAAACGCTGGAGCCTGTTGCTCAGCGAGAGACGCTCTTGAAACCCAAAGAAGAACGTTCGATTGAGGATTCCTTATTCCGACCGCGACGAACTCGCAACCTCCGTCCAAGAGACAACCGAACGAGCGGGATTTGGAATCGAATTCGAACGACCTCGAACGACATCCTGGATCGAGCCACCAACGGTGGGCGCTCACGGCCAATGGCCACCACGGAAACATCCGGAGGCCTTCGTGCCCAAGCCGCTGCCGCAGCCAGCGAAAGTAATGCACGAGTCCATGATTCCCTCTCTAAAGANCAGGGTGGCGTGTTGGCTCCCGAGGAAGCCGCCCGCCTCAAGCGTCGCTCTGAACGCCTTCTTGCGACGGCAGACCAATTGCGACAATCGGATGAAACCGCCTTTGAAACCATGTCATTTGGCGACCTCCGCTCGAGCAGCGAAGATAACGAGGACGTGGATGTTCCTCGACTTGATGACGATTGATCAATGACCCAACATGGAGCGATAAGCTTCCAATCGTTGGTCAAACGAAGAGCCGTCTAAACTTCGAAGCGCCGACGTTCCAAACGCTTCGAGGGTGAAACTTGCCATGACCGTGGCCATCATCAAGCCCGTGCGTAATTCATCCAGCGTGAGTTGACCCGAACCCGAGGCCAAATGAGCGGCGAGNGCNCCTGCAAAAGTATCGCCACAACCCGTTGGGTCGACCACATCCGCCGTGGGAACGGCGGGAAGCGCGAGAAGCGCNCCCTCGTGAAGGGCCAACACGCCGTGTTCCCCTCGCTTNACGATGAGGGTGGTNGTGTTGGTTTCCTCTGCCAAAGTGTGCATGGCCCGAACGAGGTTNTCATCTTCGGAGAGCATGCGTGCTTCCCCGTCGTTGATGATGATCAAATCCACCGCTTGCATGACCTCAAGGAGGGCCGGCTTGGCGATGGTGATCCAGAGGTTCATCGAATCGAGCATGGTCATACGGGTGGCTTGTGTTTGNTNGAGAACTTGTTGTTGTAGGCCAGGGTGGAGGTTGGCGCAAAACACCACGTTCGGTTGGTTCCAATCCGTTGGAACAACGGGCTGAAAGTGCTCAAAGACGTTCAAGTACGTTGCTTTTGTTTCAGCCTCAGCCATGGACCCATGGTAGGCTCCTTCCCACCGAAAGGTCTCGCCTTCCGCCGTTTCGAGGCCTCCAAGGTCGAGCCCCGCATCCGCTAGAATTTGGCGGTCTTCTTCGGCAAAATCTTCGCCAACCACACCGACAAGTCCGGTTTCGTGGCCGGTCATGTGACGTTGCAAAAATCGGCAAGACAAACCCCCGTANGTGGCTGAACCACCAAGGGCTTGTTCAACAGAACCTGCGGGAGAAGCCACCGAGTCATAGGCGATGCTACCAACGATAAGTACGCTCATTTCCAACACCCCTCAACCAAGNAATTCTTGGTGCATGTCAATGTATTGAATCGTGATGTCGCCGTTGTTGAAGTCTTCCTCATCCATGATTCGGCGATGAAGTGGAATCAAATGCTCTACACCGGTGATCATGGTCTCGTCCAGCGCCGTTTTCATCCGACGTACAGCGTCCTCACGGTCTCGTCCCCACACCAAGAGTTTGGCCAGNAAGGAATCGAAACAACCCGGCATCTCGTAGCCAGGNTGNGCGTGGGTATCGCAACGAATACCAAAGCCACTCGGGAAATGGCACTCCCACAAGCGACCTGGGCTTGGAACAAATTCCCGGGGGTCCTCGGCGTTGAGGCGGCACTGGATGGCGTGTCCACGCCACGTGATATCCTCTTGCTTTAGCGGCAACGCTTCACCTTGAGCCACACGGATACCAAGTTCGACAAGGTTGTGCCCGGTGATGAGTTCAGTCACCGTATGTTCCACCTGAACGCGAGGGTTGACTTCAAGGAAATAGAAATCCCCGTTGGCGTCACGCAGGAACTCAAAGGTTGCCAGTCCTTTGTATCCAACCGATTCNGCCCCNTGGCACACAAGGGCCCCAATTTCGGCNCGCTTTTCATCGGTCAACCAAGGGCCTTCNTCGACAAGTTTCTGATGGCGTCGTTGAATNGAACAAAAGCGCTCACCGAAGTGAATGGCGTTCTTTCCATCAGCCAAGACTTGGAATTCCACGTGCTGAGCGCCCTGGATGTACTTTTCGACAAANACCCGCTCGTCGCCAAAGGCCGACTTTGCACGGGATTGACACAACTTCAGTGCGCTCTCGAATTCGTCGGCTTTCTGAACGATTTGCATACCGATGCCGCCGCCGCCAGCTGCGGCTTTGATAATAACGGGATAGCCGATGTCATCGGCGAGTGCGCTGGCGACATCTGCACTGGCAATGGGTTCAGAGGACCCCTTAGCCGTGGGGAGCCCGGCTGCTTCCATCGCTGCGCGAGCCTCGATTTTGTCGCCAAGCAGCGTGATAACACCCGAGGCAGGCCCAATGAACGTGATNCCTTCCTCCTCAAGACGAGCAACAAAGGCAGCATTCTCGGCGAGGAAACCATAGCCCGGATGCACGGCATCGCACTCCAATTCTTTGGCTGCCTGCACCACAGCTTCAATGTCAAGATAGGAATCCAACGGGTTTGCACGGTAGTTTGGATAAGCGATNTCCGCCATTTGGACGGGTAACGAGAGTCGGTCCTCTCGGCCGTGAATGATGGCCGCCTCGATGCCCATATCCCGGAGGGTTCGCAGGATGCGAAGAGCGATTTCGCCGCGGTTAGCAATCAGGACGCGCTTGAAGCCCATGGTGTTGCGTCAGCCGAGTCAATCTATGAGGAAAGCGGTCCGANAGANGAGAANTTNACGCGATGACAAACCCCGATTTCTACGAGCCATCACTGTGTTGAGGGCACTTCTTCCGGGGGATAAACATCCCAAGGCTTTGACCCCCGTTTACGAAACATCGATTTACGCATGGGCCGGAGAATTTCTTGTGCAAAACCGCGCATGCTTCTCTGTTTTTTGACGAATTGGCGCGTTTTCTTTCCGGAAAACTACGATTTATCCGCCTTTTTTACCGAACCTTGATACCGTGACACGCCCATGGACCCACATGAGCGGAACGACGTTGACCGGGAGCGAAGTGTTGGAGGCCCTCGCTGGGAAGGACCTCAACAAAGACGGAAAAATCATCAATTTGATTGTCTGTGGGAATTCGAAATTTTACGATTTCAGCTTCTTTGAAGACGAGATGAACATGTGGTGCAAATACAACGGCTATCCCGATGTCATCATTCTCGGCGGAGCGAGTGGCGTTGACTACCTAGCCGAACGTTGGGCAGACAATCACAACATTCCCGTCGCAGTGTTCACCGAAGCTTGGGGGGCACCTCGACCGAACACCGCCGAAGATTCCGGACGAGGCGAGGCGGTCGCTGATTTGGGCGAACGAATGATGAAGCACGCCACGCACATGTTGGCGTTTCCTGGCCCGCAGTCGGTGTGGACCAAGCGCATGGAGGCGATGGCCAACGAAGCCGGCATTCCCGTGATGAGCGTCCCGCTGCCGATGGAATGATCAGTAAACATCTCGAAGGTAGCGCTTTTCTTCGCGCATCATCGTCTTCTCGATGAAGTGCGTGGCGTCCTCTTCAGACATGCCGCCGTGGTCGATGGCGATTTGAATCAGGGCACGGTGAACGTCTTTGGCCATGTACTGTTTGTCGCCGCAGATGTAGAAGTAAGCCCCTCGTTCGAACCATTCCCAAACTTCCGCACCGTGCTCCTTGAGACGGTGTTGGACGTAGATTTTCTCTTCTTGGTCTCGAGACCAAGCGGTGGTGAAACGCCAGAGGTGGCCTTCATCAATCCAACTCTCAATTTCATCTTTGTAGTAGTATTCTGTTTTCGCCGACTGGTCACCGAAGAACAACCAGTTCTTGCCTGAGCCACCGTCATGGACGCGCTGTTCCATGAAGGCCCTGAACGGCGCAATACCGGTTCCGGGGCCAACCATGATGATGTCCGTGTCCTTGTCTTCAGGGAGAATGAAGGATTTTGTTGGCGACATGAACACGCCGATGGGGGCACCGGAGGTATCGATTTCGTCGGCCATGAACTGGGTGCACAATCCACCGCGAGCTCGTCCGTTGTATTCGAAGCGGACGATACCCACGGTCAATTCCACAAAGCCGGGGTGAGCATCGTGGGAAGAAGCGATGGAATAGAGGCGGGGCTTGAGGCGGTCGGCCAGTTCAAGGAATTCCTCGGGGGTGTACTTCACCTCAAATTCTCGCATGATGTCCACATAATCGCGGGTCCAAAGATAATCCTCAATGGCCTTGGTGTCCGCCGTGATGGCCTCGACTTGAGCCGCTGGGTCGTCGGATGGAACCGATGGACGAAGGGTCGGGGGCATCTGCTCATCGTCAGAAGCCGACCAAGCGTTCTCGTTTCGGGTTCGAGAAACGATGCTCATTGAGATCTTCATGCCGGCAGAGACGACTTTCTCGGCGAGAGATTGGACGAATTTTTTGTTCGCCATGTGGACTTCAAAGTCCTTCTTGAGTGCATCGTAGAGCGAACGCTCTCCGTTGTGCGTGGTGACCGTGGCCTCGCGGTCCCAACCTTGGACTTCGAGAAGTTCCTCAACGATGTGCGGTGGGTTTTCCGCAAGGACACCGAGGGCGTCGCCGACTTTGTAATCCATGCCTGAGTCTCCCAGCGCGAAGACGATGTGTCGCGTCTCTTTGCGAGAACCCTCGCCGTTGAGAATGTAGTTCTCAGTAATTTGCGTCATGTAGGGGTTTTTTGCAGACCAACCAGTCATCTCCTCACCTCATCCCACGGGGGATGATTTTCGCACTCAAGGTCGCTATATCATGGTTGGTATCGTTTCACATCGTCCTCTGCAACCGAAGCAACCGATGAGAAGAAGAAGCACCGTGCGGTCCCAACACCATGGCCCACCGCATCGAAATGTTGGGAACGGGCAACGCCTTCCTTCCGCACGGGCGACACCACTCCTTCGCACTCTTCGATGGCCACCACATCATCGATGCGCCCCCAACGGCTCTCGCTGGACTCCGTCGTGCCGGCCATGACGTTTCCAACGTGCGAACCGTCTTCATCACCCACGTTCACGGCGACCATGTCTTCGGCTTCCCCTTCCTTTTGCTTGAACGAAAATACATCTCAGACCGGGAAGGCCAGCAGCCGCTTACCGTGGTCGGCACACCGTTTGTCAAGGAGCGACTGACGCATCTGTGTCAGTTGGCGTTCCCAGGATCGTTGGACAGCATGCTCGAACACATCACGTGGAGAATGGAAGACGAAGGACAGTTGGACGATGGATGGCGATGGGAGCGTTTTGAAGTCCACCATGAGGACGCTGTTGAGCCCCACGGTTATCGCTTTGAACACGAAGACGGGGCCTCTTTTGTTCACAGCGGAGATTCCGGCCCATGCGATGCGCTCTATGATGCGATTGAGCGTTCTCAGCTTGCCGTGTTGGAAATGGGATTCCCGGACTGGGTCCCCTCAACCCACCATCACAAACCCAAAGACATCACGGCCCTGGCTGAGCGATGCAGCACCCCGTTGGGCATCACACATACCTACATCGACGACGAGAGCCCTTATCCGAAAGTCCTCGAAGATGCCGAACCGACCTTTCCCTCGCATGTGGTTCAACTTCACGACGGAGACCTCATCCAGTGGAACGGGAAATCTTGGGATTTCTGAGATTCGCATCCGGACGAATTTCATTTTGGAACGTGTTCATTTTTCATTTTCTGGCCTATCTTTATATCCTAAAGTGAGGCGTACACTTTTCCCAAAATCAAGCCCTCCCATCACTTCCCGTGGACAGGCATATAAGGGGGACTCGGACTCAGTGGCAACATGGCGTTGAGTCCGAAAATGACTCCCTCGTCTTTGGTATAAATAAGGAGGTGAATTTACGTGGAAACCAACATCTTTGACAAGTTCGTTTCCCAGAAAACCCTCTTCAAGAACAAAGAACATCTCCGCCACAACTTCAGGCCTCATCGCCTCCCACACCGGGAACAAGAAATTGAGAAAATCTCCTACAACCTTTGGGAGGCCCTCAAAGGACATATTCCCAGCAACATGACGTTGTACGGAGTGACCGGGGCGGGAAAGACCGCCGTGACCGACTATGTCTGCCACCACCTCCGGGCCAAAGGCGAAACCATGGGCCGCCAAGTCGAGTCGATCATGGTGAATTGCCGACAAATCGACACCCAATACAGGGTCTTGAGCCACATCGGAAATTCACTGCTCGAGGATTTTGAACAAGATGAAATCCCGTTCACGGGATGGCCGACCGACCGAGTCTTCAACGAGCTCATTCGACGAATGGATCGACGGGGCGGCGTGTTTGTCATCGTTCTCGACGAGATTGACCATTTGGTGAGAAAGGCCGGCGATGACCTTCTCTACAACCTGACCAACATGAATTCCTCGCTCAAGAGCGCACGAGCCTGTGTCATCGGCATCTCAAACGACCTCAAATTTACCGACTTCCTTGACCCAAGGGTCCGCTCCCGATTGGGGCAGTTGGACGTGCTCTTCCGTCCTTACGATGCAGAGCAACTCCAGGACATCCTTCGCCAACGCGCCCAAGACGGACTCGACGCTGAGGCCATCGGACCGGGCGTCATTGAATTGTGTGCTGCCTTGGCCGCACAAGAACACGGTGATGCACGATGTGCACTTGACCTCCTCCGCATTTCAGCTGAGAAAGCAGAACAATCGGGCGAGGATACCGTCAATCAAAACCACGTGCGCATCGCTCAGAGTCAAATTGAATCCGACCAAATGACGCCGGTCATCGCCACCCTCCCAAGTCAACAAAAATTGGTCTTGGCTTCCATTTTGCTCAACGAGCAAAACGGTCTTCGAAACGTGCAAACAGGACAAGTGTACGACATCTACCGGCAAGCCTGCCAGCACATCCGTCAAAACCCGCTGACGCAACGAAGGATTTCGGGACTCATCTCCAATCTTGACATGCTTGGTTTGGTCACCGCTCGCACGGTCAGCAAAGGTCGCTACGGTCGGTCAAAGGAGATCAACTCCTGCATCCCAGCCAACGTGGACGTGAGAAAAATCATGGCGACAGCAGAGGAAGAAATGCACGTGGTCTTCAACGCCAATTACCACCATCAAACCTCACTGTGAATGAACCCCAAACCAAACAGTTCGCTCTGTTCGGTGTGCTTAAATGCAGTACGCCAGTCGGCGAGAGCATGAGCGACGATGAAACCGGCCAAGCCATGGACGGCAATGTGCCCGCTTATGCCTCTGCCTTGGTCTTCCTTGGCATCTGGGGATTGGTTCTTGCTGGCCTCAACATGTTCAGCATGGCACACCCGACCTACCATGTTTCATGGGGAGGCTTGTTGACCTTTGAGACCACCAACGCAGCCTTTGGAGAAGCAAAAGACGGGTTCCACTTCGAAATACTCGGAGACACCATCTTCATCGCCGCCTGTGTCGGCCTTATCGCTCTGGGCACCCGTGTCGTGAACAATCGCAACAACGTGGCCGACTGGGCCAAAGGATTGCTCATCAACGACACCTGGCCCGCTCTCAACGACCCAAGCCTCGGTGGTGGACAGCGGACGATGGCCGCTTGGTGCCTCCTGCTGGGACTCGCCTTCTACCTCTACTTCGGTATCCTTCACCAAGGTTGGATTGATGTTGGCGTCTATTCCGTCACCATCGCTCTGATGGCCTCTGGATTCGCCTTGAACCATGCCAGTCGTGTGCCACCTGGCGATGACAAAATCGATTGAGAATCCGTGCTCAACGCTTGTGACCGTTGCGTCCAAGCAAGGCATCCACACAGCCAAGCAACAAACCCTGCCAGAGCGCAACGCTCCAACGGAATGTCAATCTGCGGACACCGAACATCGCCACGAGTTTGTTCCTCGATGTTGTTCGCATGACTTCTCTGTTTACCACACCGAGACGTCCACGCCAGAGAAAAATCTCGTGAACGAGGAGCAAAATGAACGAGACGAGGAGAACCTGCCCCTCCCACACATCGAGCGCATTACTGTTGATGGAAAGATCTCCCGCCACTACTCCCCATGCGAACGGAATACCCGAGAGCACGATGCCGAGCCAAATTGGAAAGAGGCAGAGAACCATCGTGGAACTGCCAAGAAAATCGAAACCCGGCCCTTGTCGGCGACGTTTAGGGTGGTGTCGTACGATTCGGAGGTGAGCGCGGGCGTCTCTTCGCCGTTTGGCTAGGAAATGCCTAGCGCCCGTCTCCGGCACGTGCTTAACCAAAGCATCCCTTGCGTAAACGATGGTACCTCCCGCTTCAATGAGGCGAAGGCTGACCTCCATGTCTTCTGCATGATACCAACTCGGGTCGAATCCGCCGACGGCCAGCAACGCCTCTCGATGAAACATCGAACAGGGCCCATTGGCAAGGCTGGTTCGGCGAGGGCGAGCACGGTATTTTGCNGCNATTTCAACCGAACGAAGGCGACTCACCAAATCGTTGGCTTGCTCAAAAACCGTTCGACCCGTAACGGCAACCACCCGTTCCTGCTCGGAGACGGGTTGGATGTTGGCCACCATGTTGGCGACCCAGTCCTGTTCGGGACGCACATCGATGTCCGTGATGGCCACCCACTCACCAGAAGCATGCTCAACGGCCCACTGACGCCCTGCCGACAAACCCAGCGGGGGCTGGTGGTGCACCGTCAACGGAAACCCTCGGTCTCCGTCCGGGTCGTGGAAGGGAGAAAGGACCGTTTCAGCGTCATCGTCTGAACCATCGTTGACGACCAGGATCTCAATNTGGGGATAGGTTTGGTTGAGCAAGGCCTCCAAACATCCCTCAATCCATTGAACGCCGTTGCGCACACAAACCGTAACAGAGACCTTTGGTCCGTCCATTCAAACCACCTCAAACAATTCCAGAAGGCGTCGGCAGCGGGTTTTGGTTTCAAGGCTGCTCGATTGAGCAACAACACCAACACCGGGTTGACCGTAGAGAACAACGGCGTGCAGCGGAACGTGAAGGTGAATGTACAACGGCGCAAGGTCTTCTTCACCTTCAACCACCACCACCACGGGTTCCTCAAGTTGTGCGGCCTGAGCCACGGCATCCTTGAGTTCAGGCGTCAATTCGCCTGCGGGATTGGTTGCTCGAATTCGATGGGTAAACGGCGAGAGATCCACCTGTTCCTCCTCAGCCAGCGCCGTTCGTTTGGTTTGGCCGTCGATGAAGCCCATGTCAGGAACGATGTCGAGCGAAAGGAGCGTTGAGACCGTCACATCGCCCACCGCAATGAGGATGGTTTGCGAAGTGTCGATGTCTTCCAGAGCCGCCAGCATGGCCACCTCGGGNGTCGATTCTGGCCCCTTGTAGAGAGCCCCCATCGGTGTTTTCAGTTCAGGTTCGGCTCGGGGATGCATGCGCAACACTCGCCCCTCCCATTCGGTTGAGAACCACGGGTGTCCATCCATGTCAACCAAACCATTACGTATCCGAGACGAACTGATGATNTGCCCGTTAACATCGGTCAAGTGAGCGACTTCAATGATGTGGAGCGAAGCAAGACCGTTCTCGGCCCGACGTTCGTTGATACGTTCGCATTCTACCTTGGTTTCAGGGGTTGCGACAATGGCATCTGCCGTTGGATGGCTGGGCGCAGGGCCGTGATGATCGCTCAATGCATGAATGGATACTCGGGTTGGAGCGTTGGAAGCCACCCANTTCAACAATTCATCACGCCGTGTTTCAAACGATTGCATGTTCACGGATTTTTGGTCAGCCATGGCATCGTTCGTGAGGTGAACTTCGACTCGAGCCGCTGCTCGGCAGGCTGCATCAAGCAACAGACGGTGGCCTGCGTGGAGCCGGTCAAACGTGCCGCCTACCAAACAGAGTTGGAACCTCGGCGGTGCTCCCATGGGTGTTGGTTTGGTTTTCGGCCTTTGAGTTCATCGCAGAAAATCAAGAGAAAGCCGTGCTTCAAAGAACTGTGCCCCGACACCTAACGGCCTTGTTCACTGTTTCCTCCGAGGCCTGACCCTCGGTGTCGGGGCGTGCTGTCCGGTAAGGTGGTTGTCTTGCGTTCATTCTGACGTCGCACAAGGACCCATAACCCACCGATGGTTTACCGCATTTGCACCGGAAGTCACTCCCCGAAGGGTCGTCCCAGTCTTCGATTGCGGCCGTACACGTGGTGTCAGACGTCATTGCTCGTTTCACAGTCGCTCAGCCTGATGTTGCAGGTACGGTAATGCCGCCTCCGGCCGACTCCATATCAACTCATCGGCCAACGGTGGGATTGCGCGCAGCGAAGCTTCGGGCAAACAGGAGTTCGCCAACCTTTGGGTCACCGACTTGCAGCACCTCCGAGCCAAAGCGGGGCCATTGATGCACTGGACGTACCAACCAACCAGCAAAGGGGTGGGTCTGCAACAGAGGTACTGGAAGACCTTGTTCGTGGGCGTAAACCATCTCATAGAGGTCCCGGAGAGGTTGATGTTCGCCCTCGCTGGAAAGCAGATTCGCTCCGAGAAGGCTCTCGGTGGTCAAACGAAAACCTGGATGAAGGGCATCAAGTCCGGGAAAACGGGTTGGTTCTCCTTCCGGCCTTGCCAGTTGAACGGGCCAAGAGCAGGTAAACGATTGAAGCCACGTACGCCCTGTGTGGCTGCTGAGTTGTGTTGTCAACCACTGCCCTGCATACACCGCCCACCAAGCATGAGGGAGTCGCTCCATCAGCATACGTTGCATTTCAGGAACCCAAGGTTCTCTGTTCTGAGCGATGCGAAGAGCAACTGACCAAGCATGGAGCAGCGAGGATTTCGGTTGTTTTTCTGCCAGCATGCGCCATCCTGAACGAAGTTCGGCCAGAACACCCTCGTTCATGGATCGTTCCTGCAAGACCGATTCCAAAACCTCCTGCTCGCACATCGGCTCACTGAACCAAACCTCCGCAGCTTCACCGAAGACGGCGGCTTCCTCCGGACTCTCCGGGTGGAGGGCACACAGAAGGCATGTGGCGTAGGCAGGAGCAGATGATATGTTTGCTTTCACGCTGTTTCGCCATTGAACCAACACCCCTGCATCAACTTGAGCGGTGGACTGAATCCTCCGTAGAACCAAACGCTGCCAAGCCGGACTGGCTCCTTGCATCGCCAATGGGAGATGCTCAAGCGAGAGGGCGTCAACCCCTAACAAATCCGTCCATCCTTCGGGAAGACGATGATGTAAACGCATCCAGCGAGCAGTGCGGTGTTCGACCGGAGAAGCAATCCAAGCCGCAAGGGGATGCTCTTGCTCCCACATATTGGCTTGTTGTTCATCGCCCAGAGGATAGAGACCTAAGGCTTCAGTGAGGACTCTGCCTCCCTCACCTTCGAACACCTCACCGGTGAACGACTCGGTTGCTGAGACCGAATGGTGATTCATCAATTCAAGTGCATTCAACGGCGACGAGAAAGGAACCGTTCCTGCCCGCATCGGCGATGTACCCGGGGCGTTCAACTGCACCTCAATCGCTGAAACGCGGCCCTGGCGGGCAGAAATGAAACCCATCTCTTCACCATCAAAAAGCACAGAACGACGAAGTCCAGGGGACGGAGGAAGGCCCCTTCTGGAGACAAAGGAACGGCAAAGTGGGTGGGCCAAAAGACGCATGACCAGTTCGGCATCCACATCTTCGAACGGCCAATCCACAATGAACGGTGCACTGATGGTGTTGACGACGAATCGCAACAAGGCCGACGCTCCTCGGTTCGTCATCCCGTACAGGTCCAAGTACCCCGCCTCCAGAGGCGAGTTTGTCCACGACACTCGTCCGAAATCCATCAAAACCTCGCGCTCGAGAACCGAGGGAGAGGTGGACGTACCCTCGTCCAATACGGCGACCAAGCCATTGTACAATTCCTCTATGCGCAACGTGTTCATTCGTGGATGCTTCAACATCAACCATTCATTGAGTACACCGTAGGGTAGACTTCGATGTTTGATGGCATGCCGATCTCCGATTTCGAGGGCACCTTGTCCCAATGATTGCAGAAGAAGCGACCGATTCAGCGCCGAATGCAAATGACAACGCAAGCCTTGTT
Source organism: Verrucomicrobiales bacterium (assembly GCA_002689105.1). Taxonomy (GTDB): domain Archaea; phylum Thermoplasmatota; class Poseidoniia; order Poseidoniales; family Poseidoniaceae; genus Poseidonia. The sequence continues at coordinate 24,715 of NZEQ01000010.1, forward strand.
CGGGCGCATAGGCATGGGAGGTTCCCGCAACGGTTCCCACCACCACCTCCCCCAACTGAAGACGAGCCGGCGGTGGGCCTTGCTCATCTTCACCGGTTGGAAAGAACTGGGCTTCTGCAAGGCGGGCTTCCCCCCGCACTTCGAACACTTCACCTCGAACCAACCCTACCCGTTCAACGGACGGTTCGAAATCAGCAAGGGTATTACCTCGAGAGAGCGGGGGTTCTGCAGGAGTCCCATCGCTTAGATGATACCAACGAATGTTTCGTTTCGGAGCCAATACCCAAACCCCCCCCTTGTTTCCACTGGAGGCAGAACCATCCACTGCCGCAGATTCGGGGACGAAAACGAGCGATGTTTCGGGCAAATGTGTGTAAGCAAGAAGCACATTCGCATCATCAGCATGGAGCACCATCGGTTTCTTGGCGCTGCTCAAAACGTCGGCGTATCGCATCATTTTGCTGACCGCATCTTCCGTCAATCGTTCAACACCTCGCTGGCTGAGGAAAAGCGGAGCGTTTCGAAGGCCGCCTGATTCGTCCCTGGTGATCAGGCCGGCTTCCCTCAATTGGCGACACGCAAGCGATGCGTGGGGCATTCGCATGCCAAATTGTGTGGCGATTTCAGAAACCGTTGATGAACCGTGGCGAAGCCACACCAGAATGTGTCGATGGGCCGATGAACGAATCGAACGAGAAGGCATTACGGGTCACCTTTCGCCACCTGAGGCATTTTCTACGAGTTGTTTTTCTTCTAAAAAGATTACTTAGTTAATTTTAGTTATATATTTCCAGTGGAACTGTGAAAAATTACTTACTCATTGAGGGCGTGGTGTTGGAATTACACCTATATTTTATCACCAAACGTAACCAAATCGTCAGTCGAAGGAGGAACCATTATATCAGCGGCCTCGCTCCTAAAGAACAGTGGCACATTCTAACGAACACCACACCAAATAATGACAGGAGGGACCAAACATGAAAACAACACGCATCCGAGAAAAAATCAAGAAATTCCTAGGCGACCGACCACGAAATACTGCAGAGATCCTGGAGTACATCAACAGCACGATGCGCCACGGCACCACCAGCCAGCAACTCGGTAACGTCTTGTCCAAGGACAAGGACATCGTCAAGGTCGGCTACATCAAGCGCTCTGGCATCCTTTCGGGCGGCTATGACATCTGTGAGTGGGCCACTCGGACCTGGGTGTCCGAGAACTGCCCCGAGTGGGTCGAGGGCACACCCATCATCGTTGACAGTGAAGGCAACTTCATGACCAACGCTGACGAGAAGCTCTGAACCGCTACTCCTCTTCCTCGTACTCGACCCCAAGGGTCGCCATCAACAGGTCCATCTTGGCGTGGATT
>NZEQ01000003.1 GCA_002689105.1 Verrucomicrobiales bacterium
AGTCGAAGTCCCTCGAGGACCAAGGCAAAGAGGACCACGCCTGCCACCACTTGAGGCAAGGAAACGCCGACGGCATCTGCAACGCTTTCTCCATGTGCAAAATACAGGTAAGGTATGCCGATCATCGACAGGTGGACGCCTCGACGCAGAAGATGCCCGCGCATGCCACCGACCGACGTATCCACCGGGTTGGTCATCTCAACTTGTCCGCTCATCACTATCGCCTTGAAGTGCAGATAATGCTTCTTCAATATCAAGGGTGCCCTGACAAAGTCGGTTCAAGACGCTGTTGTAGGAGGGATGGAGCACCAGCCGGCGCTCATGGCGGCCAAGAAGTCGCTCTCGCATCCTCGCACGTAGCGCTCGACCTGTGCTCTTCAATTCCAAAAGTGCGGTAGCAGCTTGTTCAATCCCGATGTTCTTGAGTCCCGAAGTCAACATGACGTCCGGGGCGTCTTCACCATCCAGCGCATAGGATTCACGAAGTTCACCAGCATGGCGTTCAGCACCGTCCAAATCCGCTTTGTTGACGAGAACGATATCGGCCAGTTCGAGCAATCCTGCTTTTTCCGCTTGAATGCCATCGCCACGGGCGGGCCCTTCGACCACCACGATTCGGTCAGCAACGGCTGCACAGCGCAACTCGGCTTGACCTGACCCCACCGTTTCAATCAGGACGCGCTGCCATCCACAAGCGAGCAGAAAAGCAGCCATGTCCTCAACGATGAGAGGTACGCTTCCCGAGGAGGAACGTGTGGCAATGGAACGGACATAGACTCGCTCGTTGATGTCCGGGTTGTCCACCGATGACATGCGAACACGGTCGCCAAGGAGGGCGCCCCCCGTTCGTGGAGAACTTGGGTCAACGGCCAAGAGCGCCACGCTCAACCCTTGGTTTGCCCACCGTGTCATCAAGGCGTCCACCAGCACCGATTTTCCAACCCCTGGTGCTCCGGTAATCGCCATGGTCGCCCACTCGTCAGATTCTATAGAAGGAGTGTTTACGGATATTTCGGAAAGAGAAACAGACCCGTTTTCAATCTTTGAGAGCATGCGGGCCATGGCGCGGCGGTCGCCGCCCATCGCTTGCTCCAATTCATTGGTCATCCCTGTTGCCACCTTCAGGCCGACGATTCCCAATGCCAATCGTTGGCTTGCCCAACTCCGGCGTCATCACGGTTGGCTGCTTCTGTGATGAACTCGAGAATTTCTGCTGTGGGGGTGCCCGGCCCGAAGACGGCACGAATGCCAACATCATGCAGGGCAGGGCGGTCTTCCTGCGGGATGATGCCGCCACCAAACACGATCACATCGTCAAGTCCAGCCTCACGAAGTTTCTGGCAAACCTGTGGGAACAGATGGGCATGAGCGCCGGACAATGAGGAGAGCCCAAGGAATCGTGCATCCTCGTCCCTGACCGTGTCCACGATTTGTTGAGATGTTCTTCGCAAGCCGGTGTAAATGACCTCGTGCCCGGCGTCTCGAAGAACGCGAGCCACCACCTTTGCACCTCGGTCATGACCGTCAAGACCCGGCTTGGCCACGACGATGCGCAGAGGTTGGTCCATGGTCCAACGAGGAAGGCCCTCCTATCAAAAACCATCCGCGTCATCTTCATCTCAAGTGCGTGGATGGTCGCTTTCCCTTCCACGCTGGTTTACGCCTTCTCTTCGTGGCTTGAGAGGATGAGGTCAACGGTGGCTTTGGCGGAATTGAGAACGCCAGGGAGGCCCGCACCAGGGTGGGTTCCAGCACCCACAAGATACAATCCAGGGATGCCTGCATCTTCGTTGGAGGGTCGGAAGTAGGCGCTTTGGGTGAGCTTTGGGGCGACAGAAAAGGCCGAACCTTTGAACGCTGCCAACTCGCTTTCGAAGGTTTTTGGCGTGATGTGGCGGCGTGTCACGATATGATTTCGCAGGTCGGGCATCTCAACTTCGAGGGCCTCGATGATACGGTTCCCGTATTCTTCGGCAATGTCATCCCAGTCCACGTCAGCCCGGCCCANGTGCGGAACGGGGGCCAAAACATAGGCAGCACTGCATCCCTCGGGGGCGAGGCTCTTGTCGGTCACCGTGGGGACNTGGAGGTAGAGGCTGAAGTCATCAGGTAATTCACTGCCTTTGAAGATGTCATCGAGCAGACCCTTGTAGCGAGGTCCGAACAAAATGGTGTGGTGGGCCACGTCCTCGTAGGCGATATCAGTTCCAAAATACAACACAAAGAGCGACATGGACCAGTCCATGCCTTCGAGTTTCTTTGCCCGTTTTTGGGCCACTTTTGACGACGCGTAGAGGTGCTTGTACGTGTGGTGAACATCNGCGTTTGAAATGACCATGTCGAATTGCTCAACACCCCCNTTGCCGTCGGTGATGTTGTGTTTGATGTTGGGCTTTTTTCCCTCAACCTCAACCGATTTTACGGGTGTCGAGAGACGAATTTCCCCGCCGAGTTCTTCGAAGAGTTTGACCAACGTGCGGACCAAGGCGTGGGTTCCTCCTTCGGGGAAGTAAACGCCCCATTCTCGCTCGAGGTAGTGAATCAAGGTGTAGATGGAAGAGGTTTGGAAGGGGTTGCCGCCCACCAAGAGGGAGTGGAAACTCAGGGCCTGTCTGAGGTGATCGTCTTTGACGTATTTCGCCACGGTCTTGTAGACGGACCGGTCAGCCCTCAGTCTCATCAAAGAGGGTGAGACGGCGACCATGTCGGAAAAGCGCAGAAAGGGGCGGTCGGCGAGTTCCGTGTAGCCTTTGTGAAACACCTTCTTGGCGTAGTCGAAGAAACGTTGGTATCCATCGGCATCGGCTTGGCTCCGTTCTGCAATTTGGGCCACCATGGTGGCTTCGTCTCGGACGTAATCAAAGCGGTCCCCGTCGCTCCAAATCAATCGATACATCGGTTGAACTTCCATGAGTTTGATGTAATCCTCCAAGCGTCTCCCGGTGAGCTCAAACAAGTCTGTCAGGGTGTGAGGTGCCGTGATCACCGTTGGTCCTGCATCAAAGGTGAATCCTTCGTCGTGGTAAACGTAGGCCCGACCTCCGGGTAAGTCTCGGGCTTCGTAGAGCACCGTCTGGATGCCGGCTGACTGCAGGCGAATCGCCGCCCCTAGGCCTCCGAATCCACTGCCGATGACCGCTGCTCTTTTGCTGGACTTCCGGGATTTGGCCATGNGGGATGTTTGTTCTCATTCTTTGATAATGTTCGCTTTTGCCTTGGAGAAATATCGCCTCAAAAAACAACCAGTTATAACCCCAAATGGGAATCTTAGGGTAGGTGTCGGGATGAACACAAATCAGCTTCCCGATGACCCAGAATACATCTTGGCCACCAGCGGCGAAAGTTTCCATTGGGCTCGTCGTTTCCTCGGCAAAAAAATGGGGCAAGACGCCGCTGTTCTCTATGCGTTTTGCAGAGTGCTTGACGACATGGCCGACGGTGATATTCCCGATGGTCCAAAGCATTTGGAAAACATCCAGGCTTCCCTCAGCGAAGGCCGTTGGGACCAACACCCGTTCCTCAAGCACCACGCCAGTATGGTCAGTGAATACAACCTCTCCACAGAAGTCATCGCTTCCTTGGTTGAGGGGCTCATGGACGACCAAGCACCGCAAGTTCTGCTCAAAGACGAGGAGGCCTTGATTCAGTATGCGTACAAGGTGGCGGGNACGGTGGGTCTCCTAATGTGTGAAATCCTCAACAACAGCGACCCGCGGGCCAAACTCCATGCNGTTGACCTCGGCATTGCGATGCAACTCACGAACATTGCCAGAGACGTCGTGGAAGATGCCAAAATGGGGCGTCGGTACCTGCCGGGAACNTGGGTCAGCCANATGACGCCCGAAGACATTGTGGCGGCTGCTGACGACCCAAACGGCCACGACGGNGTCCAAATCACCCTTGCTGTCGAGCGCTTGCTTGCGTTGGCCGAGCGGTATTATGCCAGTGGGCGAGCAGGTCTTGCCTACCTTCCATTCCGAGCACACTTTTCCATCGGTGTTGCAGCCAAGGTCTACCGACAAATCGGCATCCAACTGCTCCGTTCAAAGCGGTCNTGGCACGGTGGACGGCAGGTCACCTCGAAAGGCAGCAAGGTGTTCTGCACTTTCCGTGCCTCCACCGGACTGCTTCGAAGAATNCCTCATGCCCGTCGCCCTCACAACTCACGCCTCCACACATGGCTCAAGCCCTACAAGCATCAAGGCGGTGGATGGGGATGAGCGACGTTCACGTGTTGGGCGATGGCTGTGCCGCGATGATGCTGGCTTCACGTGCTGGCGAATTGAACGACCAAACGCTTTCGATTGTCCGNCCNGAGGGCGCTCCCCCNCCCCGTGACCACATGCTCGGCTTNTGGGCCACGCCCGACTTGGAATTNGCTGCCCAACAAGCTCGTCATGCTTGGCCAAATTGGTCCATCATCACCGAAGCAGGTACGGCCGTGCTTTCTTCCAAGTCCCATCCGTATCATGTGATGCACAAGACGCACTTCCTCGAGCACGCTCGAGCACAGGCAGAGGAACACGGTGTCCGCTTCATCGACCAGGCTCAGCACGACAATACNGGGGCTGATACTGTGTTTGATTCCCGGCCACCACGGGCGCCTGCGAACGCCATGTTGCAGCACTTTGTTGGTCTCGAGGTCGAAGTGGACAAACCGGTGTTTGATTCGGACACGGCNATCCTCATGGATTTCCGNGTCGACCAAAGCCACGGTATGCACTTCATGTACGTGCTGCCGTTTTCAAGCACCTGTGCCCTGATNGAATCCACCATGTTCAGCACCGCGAAGATGCCCCGAGAATACTACACGGAGGCCATCGAGACGTACCTCTTCAACCACCACAATGCGACCATCAAGAACGTGCTTCGCGAGGAACAGGGCGTCATCCCAATGGGTCGCCTCTCCCTTCACGACCCATCAATTCCCGGTCTCGGGGCCAACGGGGGTGCCATTCGTCCGGCCAGTGGCTACACCTTCGCTTTCATCCATCGACAAATTCAGGACGCCATTGACCGGGTGAACAAGGGAAAATCTCTGAAGTTCAAGCGACCTCACAAGCGAGTGGACGTTTGGATGGACAGCGTCTTGCTCGCTGTTTTGCGCCATTGGCCTCAGCAAGGGCCGATCTTGTTTGGTCGCATGGCAAAGTCCCTGTCGGGTGAGGAATTCATCCGTTTCATGAGCGGACGGGCCGGATGGGGCCTTCGCTTNAAGGTCATGATGGCCATGCCCAAATTGCCCTTTATTCGAGGTGTCTCGAAGATGATGTTCAGCCGACCACGTAAGGTGGTCTCATGACGTTGCTTGAGTCGTTCATCGCCCTTGACACCCTCAACCTCCTGGCGCTTCTCGGCGTGGTGTTCATCGGTCTGCCCCACGGTGCCATGGACGGTGCACTGGCCGTTCACTTTGGCTGGATGGGCCGACCTACCAGGGCGGTTGCCTTTCTTTTGNCCTATGTCGGTCTGGCAGGTTTGGTGGTGCTGTCTTGGGCCATTGCACCGGTGTTGAGTTTCATTGTCTTCCTCGCCATCAGCACCTTTCATTTCGGGCGCGGCGATGCCACTTCAAGCGTCGTCGGCCGGGGNGCTGTGGAAAGCATCGCTCGGGGNGGTGTGGTTATTGGCGGTATCAGCCAGTTTCATCGTACCGAAGCGAACGACGTCTTTCTGACCATCGTGGGTGCGGACACCACGGGCGTGTGGCTCTTTCTCGACGTNCTCGTGGTTTTCGCTGTCGCCTGCATCGTTGAGACCTTGCTCTTCAAACAGCAACACGAACGNACGGCCTTCGGACTTGAGATCGGCGCCCTGTCCTTGCTGTTCATGGCNGTTCCACCGCTGGTGGGCTTTGCCGTCTACTTCTGTTTTGTTCACTCCTTCCGGCACTTNTCGTCCATGCGTTCTGTCCTTCAGTCCACGGTCTCAAGTCTCCGCATCACCCAAACCACGGTGGTGTTTTCCCTGCTCACCTGGGCGTTCGGTTTGGTGGTGCTGGCTCAACAATCGGCCAGNATCGGCGTCGAGCCNGCNNTGCTGAANGTCGTCTTCATCGGTTTNGCAGCGCTGACCGTCCCNCACATGCTCNTNGTCGANGGTNTNCTTGNACNTACNNCNNCACGACGNNCNTGAACNCGNTGAANNGANGNCNTCNTGNGNNNNAANNGNGCAATCGGNTTGTNTTTCGGCTGANTCATNCGNGNATNTNGGACNTNNACAAAGAATCCTNNNNTTNGGTGTNNTCCAAGAGCAANCAATAAGGGCGGCTTNGGCCGANAAAGNCNTGGGGAAGTTGATGTCAGGCACCGAAGAGCGACTCAAGGACCTACGAAATCGCAAGGCTCGCAGCGAGGCTGGCGGCGGTCAAGCCCGTGTTGANGCCCAACACAANCGAGGGAAGATGACGGCCCGTGAGCGGCTNGAATTGTTACTCGATGACGGCAGCTTCCAAGAAATCGATGCGCTGGTTGAACATCGCTGCCGAGATTTTGACATGGACAAGAATGTCATTCCTGGCGACGGCGTGGTCACCGGCCACGGGACCATCAACGGTCGGGAAGTCTTCGCTTTCGCTCAGGATTTCACGGTCTACGGTGGCTCCCTCGGTGAAATGCACGGCCTGAAAATTTGCAAGGTTCTCGATATGGCCCTCAAGACCGGCCGTCCCGTGATTGGTATGAACGATTCCGGTGGAGCACGTATCCAAGAAGG
>NZEQ01000068.1 GCA_002689105.1 Verrucomicrobiales bacterium
GGGAGGAATGGACTCGCCATGGATGGAGGCTTGACCTCCGGGTGAAGACATGACGGAAGGAACCATCACGCCTGAGGTCCAAATCAAAGAGCTCCAAGAGGCGCTCGCCACCGAAACAGACCGCTTGCAGAAGTTGTTTGCAGCCTACGAAACTCAAGAAAAAGAACTCGTTGATGCCAAAGCGGAAATTGAAGTTCTTGAGAAGGAGATCATCGACCGAGAAATCGAAAAAGAGTCGTTGGAATCCATCATTGCAGAAAAAGACGTTCGCGTTCGTGAATTGGAAATGAAAGCCACCAAGAACTCCAAGCGGGTTGAACATCTTGAACCCGAATTGGAAAAGATGGAAGAGAAGTACTCCCGTGAAAAGGACCGACTCGGCAAGGTCTTCGGCATCGCAGAAGAATTGGACAATGACTTGCGTTTGGCCGTCACCGAAATGAAGGCACGAGACGACTGGTACGTTGACCACATGCAAATCTTCGAAGACTTGAACAAGGCCATCAAGGAACGCTATGAGATGATCGAGCGAGCCGTTGAATCCGAACGCAAGTCGCAACACATGTCCCGTGCTTTCACCGAACGTGTTGAAGAAATGGTTCAAGCACGCAGCGAAGAAATGGCTGAAGAAGAAGCCGAGACTGCTGAAGCGGAAGAGGCTACTGCGGCTGTTGAAGTGGTCGAAGAGACCGTTGCAGAGGAAGCACCTGCTGAAGAGGAGCCCGAGGTCGAGGAAACACCTTCCGAAGAAGAACCAACGGAAAGTGCCCCCGCTGAATGGGGAGACGCACAAGACCCTTGGGCCGCGGAGTAAGTGGTTGAATGGCCGGATTGGCCCCCGGCGGCCACGGCCCCGTACTCACGATGTCAATGATGGGCGTGAGCGCTCTTATCATCGGGTCCCTCATCGACCCGCTGGCAGGATTCGTCCCTCTTTTTGGCATGGGCTGTTTGATGACAGCGGTGTTTTTTGGCTATTTTTGGCGAGACCCCGACCGGCCGATTCCCCGGACACCAGGCGTCTTGGTTTCCCCTGCCGACGGGCACGCCATGTTTCTGCGAAGAGAGCGCGCCACGGGGCGACGCCCGACCAAAGAACACGTATCGCAAGGGCGTGTTGAGTCCGATGCGTTGACCGGTGACTGGTATCCCGAACCGCTTGAGGACCCGCTTTCATTTGAAACTGAACAGCGCTACGTAGCCGTAGAACAAGGCGATGAGCAACCAACCGATGTTTGGCGCTTGGCCATTTTCATGTCCCCCCTCGATGTTCATGTGAATCGAGCCCCTTCTGCCGGAAGCGTAGAGCGAATTGAACATCGAACGGGGAAAGGGCTACGTCGCGGACCGTTTCGCCCGGCTTACAAAAAAGAGAGCGAGCACAACGAAAGGGTTCGGTCAGTCCATCTTCTCGAGAGCGGACACCGCATTGAGATCACTCAAATTTCAGGGGCTTTGGCTCGAACGGTTGTGCCTTATGCTTACGATGGCGACCACCTGAGGCGTGGTCAACGTATCGGCATGATACGACTGGGTTCAAGAGTGGACCTTCGCGTTCCCGCTGAAGCATACATTTCTTCAATCATTACTGCAGAGGACCGGAAGAAGGAACATCCGAAAGGGATGCATTTGATGGCAGGTACCAGCGTGGTGTTCGAATCGATTTCGGAGGAAGAAGCATGAGTGGATGGCGACGAACCGTGCCGGCGGTGTTGATTTTTTTGATAGCCAGCCTCCCCTTTGTTTACTTTCAAGTTGGCAACCTCGTCTACACGCAAGCTGCAGCCAGCAGCCCGGATTGTTCAGGACATGCCGCCCGCAACTCACCCGATGAGTTTAGCGTCGAACTNTGGCACGAAGACGTGACCACGGTCACCCACCAAAAGAACGAGACACTGGCCGCAGATCTCGAGCCGTTGTGGTTTGACCAGTGGGACAACGTCACCATCGACATGCCCGATGAGGCCATCACGTTGGCGGCATGGGTGATGGAACACGATGCGGAACAGCCCTGGGTGATCATCGTTCACGGNATCCGGTCCTGCAAGGCCAATCATGAGGTGCTCATTCCCGCCGCATGGCTTCACGATGCAGGCTTCAATGTCATCTTGTTTGACATGAGGGACCACGGCGAGAGCACGACCGAGGACGGTTTGGTTTCCGCAGGTCAGCGAGAGTATCGCGATTTGCTTGCAGTGTGGCAGTGGATTCAGGACGAAAAGGGGACGTCGCCAGAGAACATTGGCGCAGTTGGTATCTCCATGGGTGCGGGAGCGGTCACCATCGCTTTTGAGCAGGAACCTGCGTTGCAATCCATTTTCCTTGAATCGCCCTTCTCATCGATGGGCACCATCATTCACGAAGAATTGGAGTTTGCAGGCTTCCCNCCGTTCCTCAAGGACGCCGCCATCTTTGCTGGAAAAGTCTCCTCGGGTGATGATTTGGTCAAGTACGAACCCATCAACGCCATGGCCGAGGTGGGGAACCGTTCGGTGTTCATCACCCAATCTTTGGAGGACGTTCGCATCAATATCCATCACGGAGAATCCATGTGCGAAGCCGCTCAAGAGGGTGTGAACGAAGAGGGGTTTGTTGACTGCTGGTTTGCATCTTCGGGCGTGGCTCATAACGACGGCGACAAAGAGGGTATTCTTTCCCACATCACGCTGATGCTCACCCAACCCGATGAATACCGCGACCGGATGGTTGGTTTCTTTGAAACAAGCATCGGTAAGCCGGATGCGGTGGTTTGAAGCGGGAGACGCTGACGGCAACCTGCGGTGATGCCCATGACCGACACCAGTCCCCTTCNATTGCTCGGTCAAGGGAAGAAGGGTTTGCGAATCCACGATTTGGTCAAAGCCCCCGCCAACACACCGTGGGCGAAAGCCAAGCAACAATCGTGGGACGCCAGTGAGCCAGCTACCGTTTACACCACACCCGAGGTGTTGGCNGACGGTACGCCGTGCAGTGCGGTTACGGTGATTTTGCGAACCAAAGGATGTCACTGGTGGTGGTCTTCCGGTTGCACGTTTTGTGGCTACTTCAACGATACACGAGACGATGTTACCAACGAAGACCTTCACGCCCAATGGGAAGCAGCGAAGGAAAAATTTGACGATTTCAAGGACCAAGCCATGGTCAAGGTCTACACCTCTGGCAGTTTGCTCGAAGACCGGGAAATACCCGTTGCCTTCCAAGAAACGGTCCTTCGAGATTGTACAGAACTGGGTAAGGAATTGATCGTTGAGAGCCGTTGTGAGCAGTTGACCGAAGAGAAGCTTGCTTGGGCCACCTCCATCAACGACACCTTCACCGTCGCCATCGGCCTCGAGGCCTACGACGACGAAGTTCTTCGATTCCACGTCAACAAGGGTTTCAGCACCGCTTCTTGGGACCGCGCNGTGGCGAATTTGCAGAAGTTTAACCTCCGCATCAAGACCTATCTGATGTTCAAGCCGCCTTTCATGAACGAGGCNGACGCCCTGGACCATTGCGTGAAATGGATCGGCGCGGTGGCTGAACAATCGGATGAAATCTCGGTGAACCCCATGAACATCCAGCGGGGGACCGTCATCGACCGCCTCCACCGCCATAACGAATACCGNCCACCATGGCTTTGGTCGCTCGTGGACATGATTCGGCGTGCTCACCCTCTCATTCATCCNCGGGGCGGAGTCAACGGCGACGATGACCAAGTGTCTCGACTCATCGTGCATCCGACGGCTGGAGGGAAAATCCGGGGGTCTCACAACTGCGGCTCCTGCGATGCAGAAGTCGTCGCTGCCATCGAGCGCTACGCTGTTTCCGGCAGTTTACTCGAATTNGAGGGNCTTTCGTGTGCCTGTGAAGANGTGTGGCGAAACGAAGTGAAACTCGAGCGCCAACTTCCCGTNCCCCTCGGCCTCTCCAAACCTCGACGAGGCTCGGCTGTTGACCGATTGCGCTCGCCCTAGTGCGGCTCGCAGGCCGTGCTTTTTCGTTCGAACAAGTGGTGAATGTTTATCACCGCCCATCAAGTCGCAGGTTTGACCCCTATGGGGTCATTTTGAGGTGAACTGCATGACAAACTCTCGAGCCCTCCCCGATACGACNGTCGGAACNGGCGAACCAGCCGCTAGCCGNATTGTCCTNACCNTGTTCTTTGTGGGCCTNCTNGGNCTGTATTCTCTNTTCTCNAACGTGTTCGGNTGGGATAANCTCCCNCTTCTNGGTGAANTNGTTCCCNTNGTNCAGAACCTCGGNGGGAGCGGNATCTGGTACTACTTGATNGGCTTCTTGNTCGGCATCGGNGCNATNGTAGCAACCNTGGTGGGCGAGGTCCTCGCNGANTGATGGAGGTGTGATGNATGGANACGATTTTCATCANCGGCGGCGTTCTTNNTTGNNCTTCTNTTNNTNCTNTCTCAATCCCTCNNNAANGGNGTNGGCNCCGTTGGNGGNGCNNTGAANCANATNGGNCTTTTCATCCTNCAAAAGAACCCNCCNGGNCTGGTTGACATNTTCGANGACCGNGACGGCAGNGGCTCCCGNACNTGGATGAANTTCGNNATGCTNTGGNTNGTCTTNGCTNCNCTGNTTGGNTTCCTTAGTGGCTGGCATAAGTACGACCCAACGGCGCTCGATTCGCTCGCCAGCGTTGGATGGTCCTACGACGACGGCTCCGCATTGACCGATGCGACCCTCAGCATTCTGACCATTGCTCTGCTCTACGGCATGATNGGAAGCGGCATGGTCGCCACCGCTCGAAACAGCAACGGACGCATGGCCAGTGAAGCCAACGCCTCCATGGTCGCNGTGTTGCTCTCCGCCGTTTTCTTGGCCAGCTACCTGCTNCCGTTCATCTTCGGCTTCCTCGACATCGACACCGACTCAGGAAGCGTTGCCACCGCCCTCTACAGTCTCGAAACCTTGGCCATCGGCCTGCTGCTCGTGCCGGTGTTCATCAACGTCCTGATCACGGCCGCAAACCGTGGCGAGCAGGAACTCCAGACCAGTGTTTGGTTCCTCATCATGGGTCTTGCTGCATACATTCTCTCGATGGTCTACATGTTCTTCGGAGAACTCGCTGACTCCACCCAAACCGTTTGGTTTGCAGAACGTGTGGCCCACGGCTGGGTTCCGCTTGCATTGATGTTCTCCATCGGCTACCACGTCATCCCGATGACGGCCAAGCAACCGATTTGGTCGGGTTCAATGCGCACGGCCAGCATGATGTTGCTCTTCATCACCATCCCTCCGTTTTTCATGACGGACGCCTCCGCCAGCAACTTTGTCACCAACCTTGGAGCCATCTTGCTCACCTTGGGTGTATTGCCCATCTTCGCCGCTTCCATCAACCTCTTGATGACGGCGAGTTCAGGGCTGAGCGCCATCGTTAAGCAACCAGGTGCTGTTGCGGCCACCATGGCCTTCCTCGTTCTTCCTTTCTTTGCTGTGGGCGGTTATTTCACCGCCATGGACACCTTCGTCGGTACCGGTGAACTTGGCTCCATGGCCGAGATCGTGAACATGGGCATGGTGTTCACCGTCGGCGGACTTCTGGTCTTGGCTGGCGTGTTCACCAACTACCCCAACGCCATNGGAAAANCNCTCNCTNCNCCNTCNACNGCCACNCTNGCCACNTGGATGGTNNTGGTTGGCGGNGTGGCTTCNACNCTCACNTACCTNACCGGTGAATTCACNGCCAACGCCGTNGCNNCNTCNGANNTNGANGACGTNGTNGCCAACANNGGNNGCTTCTACNTNACNGGAGCNGNCNTGTTCTANCTNGCNTCCATCGGNACCATNCTNTCNACNATGGTGGTCATNCGNACNGGCATTTCNGCNACNGGNCGTTCCNTNNCNGTNGANGANGCCTCNGACATGGNCNCNTACACNTTGACCTCNGGTTCNTCNACCACCATTCGCGACNTNATTGGNCGNGGNGTGGGCGTTGACACCACCCTTGTCGTGAGCGAGACCGAAGCCAACGAAGGCGGTTCCACCATTATCGGTGTCGATTCGGCCCTTCACAACGACGAGATCAAGGAATTCCCCACCACCACCGCCACGGTCATGGTCGACTTCGTCCAATACCTTGTGAACACCAAGCAATCCGTGTTTGACTTGTTCCGTAGCATGGACTTGGACGACTCAGGCAAAATTGACAGCCGGGAATTCCTCGCTGCCCTTGAGTCTTCAAACATCGATGCTTTGTCATCCATAGACGCCGGCGAACTCGTTGAAAGCATGGACTTGGACGGAGACGGTGAACTCAACCTCCCTGAACTTGACATCGCTATNGCACAGGTCAAGCGAGACCACGACCTTGTCGCCTCTGAAGAAGAGGAGTGAATCAGCAGAGGGCGTGCTTTCGTGCGCATTGGTTTGGTCGGAAAACCCAACGTGGGCAAATCCACGTTCTTCAGCGCTGCAACGCTGGCACAGGTTGACATCGCCAACTATCCNTTTTGCACCATTGACCCCAACGTAGGTGTTGCTTTTGTTGAAGCCCGTCTTGCTTGCCCTTGCCAAGACCTTCGTAAGAAATTGGAAGCCGACGGCCGTCTTGAACCTCCACGAGATGACGACCCCCGAGAAGGGAGTTTGTGTGAGCCGCGAACAGGAACCTGCATCGGTCATCGTCGTTCAGTGCCCATCGCTTTGGTTGATGTGGCCGGTCTCGTGCCNGGTGCCAGCGAGGGNCGTGGTCGTGGCAATGCNTTCCTTGCCGACTTGGCCAACTGCGACGTGCTGATTCAAGTGGTTGACGCTGCGGGTTCAACCGACATCGAAGGCCAGTTCATCGGAGCGACCCCTTCCACCGAATCAGCGGTTGAAGCCGTTCAAGCCGAAATTGAGTTCCTTGAACAGGAACTCGACGCATGGATTGGAGGGTTGTTGGAAGACGGTTGGAACCGTGGTGTTCGACGGGTTCAGGCCGAGGGTGAGAAGGGATTGACCGCCTTCGTTCAAGAACGCTTGAGTGGATTGGGAGCGACCTCTCCGCTCGTCGCTCAAGGAATGATGAACTTCAACGATATCCATTCCTCAGACGCTCAACCTTGGGACTGGGACCGAACATCGCTCCATCTTCTCGGGCGATGCATGCGAGAACAATTATTCCCCATNGTTTACGCTGCNAACAAAATGGACATCGCCCCTCAAGGCGTTGTCGAGGCGTTTTCCAATCGTTCGATGTACGCTTGCATGGCCGACATGGAGCTGGCGCTCCGACGGGCGACATCAGCTGGACTCATCGATTATCGCAGCGGGCAATCCACCTTCCAAACCGTATCGGACGCCGCTCTCAACGACGCACAGGAAAAAGCGCTGACCCACATGCAAGAGCGCTTGCAAGCCGCTGGAGGGACGGGCCTTGCCAGTTTGATGGACGAGGTNTTGTTCGATCGATTGAATCACATGGTGGTCTACCCAGTGCAGGACGAAACGCATTGGGTCGATGGGGACGGACGGGTTCTTCCCGATGCCCTTGTTGTTCCATCCGGCCTCCATGCCAAAGCACTTGCAGGACGGGTCCACAGCGATTTAGAATCGGGTTTCATTCGTGGAGTGGATGGACGAACCCGCCGAGTGGTTGGCGCCGACCATGAACTGGCTGACGGCGACGTGTTGAAGATTCACGCCAAAACTTGAGCGAACTTCAGTGGCCTTTGGGGCGATCGTAGGCCGGTGAGAGTCGAGCCATGTCTCCGGAGTACTGTCCACCTCGGTAGATGAAAAGAACCGGGGCGGCGAGGGTAAGGAGAATCAAGATGAGCAGGAAAAACAAGCCCCACGGTTTGACACCTGACAGGGTAGAGGCCCACAAAATCCACAAGAACGGGAGGTAAAGGAAGATGCTGTACCGTCGTGCGATGGTGGAGAAGCGTGCGCTTGACGTGCTCTTTTCAAAGAGGACCGGGACGTCTTCCTTGTTCACCAAGCCCTTGTCCACGCCGCAGCGAACGCAAACCTGTGTGTACTGGCCGTTTCCGTGAATAAAGAACTCACGAGGATAGGTGCTTGCACAGAGTCGGCAGGTCGGCATGGCTGTTCCCTGTTCAGTCCAGCGGCAAGGGATTCTTCAACCATCCGATTGAATGGCAAGGAATTGGGCAATGATGTGCTGTCCGTCTCGCGAACCAATGGATTCGGGATGGAACTGTACCCCGTGAATTGGAAGGTCTGGATGACGCAATCCCATGATGAGCCCAGATGACGCCTCTGTGGCATTGACCATCAGCTGATGTTCACCGTCTTCAATGGCGACCAGGGAATTGTATCGCGTGAATTTCAGACCGTGGCTTTGGTGGATGAAAACGCCCGTACCATCGTGGTCGACCTCAACCGGTACGCCGTGGACCGGCCCGAAAGGTGAGGACACGACGTGCCGCCCATCGGCAAGAGCCAGTGCTTGGTGTCCAAGACAAACACCCAACACTGGCATGGCGAGTTGACCGTCGAGAGCGAGGTGAGCCAAGGCCATCGTCAACAAGGCATCCTGGGGGCGCCCAGGGCCCGGGCCGAGGATGAGATGGGTTGGTTGCAGCCGTTCCAACAAATCGTGGAGAGCCACCGGGTCGAGCCACGCCTCGCTTGATGGTGAGCGACCCTCAAGAACGACCACGTTCCGTCCCGTTTGGGCGATGGCGTCAGCGATGTTGAGTGAGAAGGAATCGAGGTTGTCAATGAAAAGAACGCTGGGGGGACCTTCGTCCTGAAGCGCTTCGTGAAGCGTACGGACCTGACCGCATTCTTCTGGGGAGGAACTTTGTCGTGGAGGCTGGAGTGGATGAATGCCCAATTTTCCCGTTGGTAGCCTGGTTTGTTCTTCCCTCATCCATCCTGCAGCAACCCGCAAAGCGGCCCCCTTCCAAGCGGCTTCTTCGACTTCTTTCTTTGGTTGAGAGGCGATGGTGATGCCACCGCCAGCACCGACCGAAGCGTGCCAACGGCCGGCTTGGTTGTGCGCTTCCAAGGTACGAATCAGGATGTTCCAAGCCGACTGTCCCGAATGGACGTCAATGTAGCCAATGGACCCGGTCCAAAAGGAGCGGGGCATCTCTTCCAGACGGTCAATCACCGCGCAGACCACGGTGCGCGGGCAACCCGTGATGGACCCTCCAGGAAACACAGCCTGCAGCGCACTGGCTCCCGTTTCGGTGCTGCGGAGTTGCGCTGTTACATGGCTGACCAAGTGCTGAACATTGGCGTAAGCCTCCACGTCAAACCGGTCGACGTCGATGGTTCCCGGGATGGCCACTTGCGTCAAATCATGACGCATCAAATCAACGAGCATTCGGTGTTCCGCACGTTCCTTTTCGTCGCCGATCATCGATTCTCGATACCGAGCAGCTTCTTCTGCCGTTGAACCTTGAGGACAGGTGCCCTTGATGGGAGACGTTTGGAGGCGTTCACCATCGCACATCAACAGGGATTCGGGCGAAGAACTTGAGAGGGCAAAACCAAGGTCGTGAGCTTCAGTATAGGCTGAAAACGGCGAGGGATTCCTCCTCAAGAGCCGTTGGAACACGGTGTACGGATGGTCAATTTCACCCTGCCAATGTTTGCCAATGTTCACCTGGTACACCTGGCCGTTCACGATGCCTTGGCGCACCGCCTCCACATTGTCTTCGTGAGTTTCATCGGTGTGGGTGACCGCTTCACGGTGCGGTTGCGGTGGCAAAACGACCACGGGCTCACCGTTCCAAGAAGTGTGGGTTTTCGCTGATTGACACCATTTCTCGTCACTGCCAAACACGTCGACCTGTCCGATGTGATGGTCGACAACCACGCCCCCGGTGACCAGCCACAACACGGCCAGCAGAGCCCCTTCGGCCGGAGGATGTTGAAGACGCAAAGGCTGGGTCCACTGCACAAGATCGTAAGCGAGGGCGCCCGACCAAAAAGCGCCTTGAGGGAGGGAAGTGGTGTGAGGTTGCAGAAACGGGGCTTCCGGTGTTTCTGCACGCAATTTGGTGAAGAGGTCCTCCACATTTTTTGCACGCAACGTGACGCTGTGGTACCATGAGCCGTGCTTCCATTCCTCAACTTCTGCCTGGAGCAACGGGCGGTCCTCCGTAAGGTGAAGTTCGCCCAACAGCGGGTCGTGATGAGGTGCGGCAGGCAAGGAGGTGCGTGGCGGTTGGCGCAGAACCGCTCGCTTGGTCGGCGGTGCTGCAATCAAGGAATGCTTCGCAAGGTGCGAGGCCGGACCTCCTGAAACCAAGATCACCCGGTCCGGTGCACCAAAGCGGAAAGCGCCCTCACCCAGGAGTCCGTTGGCTTCGAGTTGGTGCACAATGGCCATCACGTGCTCAGACATCGCGTGGCCCCACAACAGACCACGTGCTCTCCTCGGTAAAATGTTGGGCCATCAGTCGTTGGCATGTGGACGAGAGTGCTTCAGAGGAACCGATGGATTCGCCGTCCAAATCATTGATTCGGCACACCCCCATGCCGGTTCCAACCACAATGAATTCAGCACATCTGGCGACCGTTCGTTCGTTCAATTTGCTTTTGATAACGGGCAACCCTGCTTCGGGGAGAAGCGCTTCAAGAACGGCCGCCGTGACACCGTCCACGCCCCCCTCACTCGAGGGAGCCATCCACACCGTACCGTCGTCGTCCAACAGCATCGGTGTACCGCGGTCAGCATCCACGATGGCGTATTCATGCACCAGTAACGCTGCATCACAGCCAGCATCCTCCGCCGCTTGAGCGGCTGTTTGGTAGGCGGTCCAGTCGCCGTGTTTCGTGCCGTTGGTACGTTCGTTCCAGCGTGGCGCGGGTACCGTGACGGCATCGATGGCTTCGTTCCGAAAGGAAATGGTTCGCTGTTCTACGTTCCATGCCGTTTCCGTCGCCGAACATGAAACACGCGCAAGCCACCATCCGGATTGTTCGGGGTGGGCCGAGATCACCGGGGGCTGCTTTGGCAACGCAATCCTCAATCTCTTGGCGTGCTCTGTCAATCGTTGCAGATGCGCTGGCCAATCGGCAACGGCTCCTTGCTCATTGACGAGAACCGTGGTGAACACTTCAGAGCGTGGGCCGCTGGTCGCCATGATGCGCCCTCACAACAAATCGTCGAGGAAAGACGTGTCAATTTGCGGGCTCTTTTGAGCCGGTTCAGGCGCGTCCAGCAAGCCGTCCAACAGCGAGGGGTCCACTCGGGGTTGGAGCACGGGTTGGGTGGCCTGATAGGCAGGTCGGCCGTAATCGGGGGATTGGATTTGGTTGGCGGCGGCGTAGATGTCGTTGGCTTGTTGAGTGGTAATGCCGGGCGGTGGTGCAGGGGCTGCGGCTGGTGCTGTTGCGGCTGGCGCTGCTTGGCTTGGCGAATCCCAATTTGAGTCTTGAATGCCCCACGTGGCTTCTTGCAATTCCCATGATTTCGAGCGCTGCTTGGAAGTGCTTCGACCCCTTACCACAATGACAAGCAGCAAGACGACGATGAGGAACATACCAGCGGCGATGAGGTTGGGTGCGGTGAGGAGTGCCTCAAGCGAGAAGGGACTATCGGACCCGCTGTTGCCGTCGTCTCCACCGGTAGCGCCCAAGGCGTCAAGTTTCACAGCTTCAACCGTTGACTTGGCCACGGTGTCGTCGTAAGGAACGACGGCCACGAAGTAACCTGTAGCGTTGTTCAAGCCGTCAAAGACATCCGTTGTGATGAGGAAGGAATTGGCAGAGACCGTTTCGCCCACCATGGTTGCGTCATCGGTGCTCGTGAACATCTCGTCGCTGATGTAAATGTGGTAGCCTCGAACATTGGCGTTCACTGAATGCTGCCATTCAACAAAGATGGTGTTTTCTTCAAACCACTCAGCTTCGACGTTCTCAATGTCCGGGAGGTAAACGCCGGGGTCGGTGATGCCTTCGTCGGTTGCGGCTGTGGAAACCACGGTGAGCATGTCGACATGGGCGTTCATCGACGAGTCGACCACCACCACGGCTACCCAGACTTCTTGTCCGGGGATGACGGGTACATCGCCTGCGACCACGTCAATGACCAGCGGTAGGCTGGGTGCGCGGTCGAGGGTTGCGATGGGGTTGAGCGCCATCTGCGTGCCCTGTTGCCCCACCTTGCCTTCGAAGTCGTAGGTCTCGGCGTAGACGAGGTATTCCCAGACATCATCGGCGTCTGAGAGGTCAAAGGAGAGCAGCAAGGCGCTTCCGTCGTCGTTGGGGCGGTCGGTCAGGGTGAGGTCCGTGAGTCGGTCCGGGGCCGTTTTGTCGTTGATGTTGTCAATCGGTGTGACGCTGACCTGCGTAAGGTCGGTCAGGTGGACATTGCCCTTCAGGTCGTGAACCGTCACGGCCACGTAGAGTTCTACATCGGCCCTGATCAAGTCAGGGCTTCCTTGAGAGAGGTCGTTTCCGTCGTCGACGTAAAGGGCCGTTGAGATGGTGAGTTCAATCGGGTTGGTTCGCTCGTCAATCCATTGTTTGTTGAAAGAGAAACAACCGCAGACGTTTGGGTTGTTGCCGAAGGCAGCGTACGCCAGAGACAAATCCTCCACCGGTGCGTTGGCAACCCAAACGGTGTAGGAAGCAAAGTCGTTCACGGTCGAAGGTTCCCAGACCACATCGATGGCCGTACCGTCGTCGTTGGCGTGATCAAAAGCCATCAAGGACGTGATGCGGGGAGGCGTGGCTCCCTGGCCGATGATGTTCTGCAGCGGTGTGGCGGTTACCAACTTCACTTCGTCAACGTTCCCGTTGAGCCAAACGTCGTAAGCGACCACACCAACCGTGTAGACCTGTCCGTCGATGAGAGGGACGCCATCCAAAGAGGAGACAATGGTTTGATTTTCGTCGCACGGATTGATGACAGCTGCTTGGGAGAAACCGTCCACGCTGGCCATGTCATCTTGTGCATGCTCGCCCTGCTTGACGAATACGGTGTAGAAGGCACAGTCTTCAGCGCTGCTGACGTTCCACTCCACCATGATGCGACCGCCTTCATCGTCGGGTACATCGCTGGCTTCTGTTCCCATCACAGGGTCTGGAGCGTCGTTGTCGTTCAGTTCACCGGTTGGGACCACAGGGCCAACCACGGTCACGTTGGAGAGATTCTCCTGTCCTGCGGTGTCAACGCAGGTGAAACCGATCCACACCGGCACGCCGGGAGTCTGGGAGATCACCGACTGATTGCCTTCGTTGGGGGCATAGGAGGTGTACGGCGTTCGCCCGAGGGCGTCGACCATCGGTGTGGTGGAGACGTACACGTTGGTGCTGGCAAGGTCAAGCGCCGTGCATCGAGCCCATTCGAGTTCAATGTCGCCGTCGTCTCCGCTGCTGCCCATGGCGTTGGCGGCTGCCCACAGGGGTGCGCCGGGAATTTCATCACTGGGCGCCGTTGGACCGAACGGTGCGGACACCTTACCCCATCGTCCGTCGGTGTATTCTGCAACCACAACACCGTAGTAATCCGTGCCGTCTTTGAGCGCCACGCCGTTCGCCGTTTCGATGTCGGCTGCCAAACGGCTGTGGAGGGAAATGGCTTTGTCAGGTGCTTGACCAAGTAACTCCAGTTCCGTTGGTGCAGTGGCCCACGGACCTTCGTTGAGGAACACGAGGTAGCGTGCAAAGTCCTCATCGTGAACCAACGACCACGAGGCGGTCAACACGCCGCCGCCATCATCCGGGCGGTCTTCCAATCCAACCATGCTGACGGGCGTGTCGGTCCGGACATAGTCGTAGGTCAAGCGCGCTTCCAGCGAGCCGTTCGCAGGTGAGAAGAGTCGCAAGGTGACGTGCCGGGTGTTGTTGTACAGCATCCCGTTATCCACTGCATCTTGCAGATTCAATTCAAGCGTTGGGTCTTGACTGAGGTCCAGAAGAACGTCATATTCCAAAGCCACTGATTTGGCCCAAACAGCCGCTCCGGTGACCGGCGAGGTCAGTACGATGGGAACGTTTTGGAACAAAAGGCCGTGGACTCCGGGCGTGCCCAAGGTGTTGTCAAGCGCGTGCGGGTTGGCTGGGTCCACGAGGTCAATTGGCATGCCGGGGTGAGTCATGGTGGTGATGTTCATTCCCCCGCTGCCGAAGCCCCTCACGGTCAACGGCAAGGCTCGCCGCATTGATGTGGATTCCAACGGGGTGAATTGGCCGGTTCTGTCCCACCCTTGCAATCCATCTTCGGTGATGGCCCAGAGATGGTTCGCACCCAATGCTCCTGCTTTCACCTCCGTGGCGCTGAGCGTGGCCTTGAAGGGATGACCGTCTGTGCGGGCCTCAGAAAGCATCATGTTGTTCTGCGAACCGACTGAAAGCACGTCCTCGCCATCGCTCATCATTTGGAAGATGGGGTACTGGAATTGGAACGCCGTCGTCCCGTCTTCGAAATCACCGCTCGAGGCGTTCCAGTGGGTCAATGGGCCCACATCGGTGGCCATGTGGATGCCCCACCAGTCCGCTGCGAGTGCCGTCACGGTGTTCGAGGGCAACTGATCAAAGCGGTGGGTGGAACTGACTTGGAGGGGGCTGGGGTCGACCAGCGACACACCGGGACGGTCCACCGCACCTCGCCCGTCGTGACCGACGATGAGGGTCGAGATACCAACGTTGTTGGTGTTCACTGCGAGGCCCCACGCAGATTGACCCATCAATCCGTTCGTTTTGGTCAACGTGGTGCCGCTTTGCGTGGATGGGTCCCAAACGAAGACGCCCGAAGGTGTGGCCATGTAAACTTTGGAACCGACGACCACAACGTCCTCAACAACATTTGTTGGCAAGCCTTTGGAAACCGTGATGGAATCCATCCAACCGTTGGTGGTGTAGTTCCAGCGTCCAATGCCACCGTCTGTAGCGATGTAGAGCACGCCCGTGCTGTCAGCAAAGCCGTTCACGATGTTGGAAGGCAGACCGGCAATGAGTCGACCATTTCCGAACTGGTCGGTGTTTGGATTGAACATCTGTACGCCGGGTGGGCTTCCTCCATCACCGGCAAGGCCAATCACAAGTTGACTGTTGTAGGTGTGCATCGTGTCGAATTTCGTATGGAGTGATCCGCCGATGCTTGAGATGACCTTGGTAAGGGTGTCAAGTTTGAGCATGCCACCGGGTGATGAAGCGATGTACAAATCCGTCCCGTGAAGATGAAGGTCGCTGGCCACCGTGTTGCCAGGGAGGGTCCAGCCGTATTGCCATTCAATCGTTCCGTTGGGCAGGAAGGT
>NZEQ01000069.1 GCA_002689105.1 Verrucomicrobiales bacterium
CATGGAGAACGGAAAAGACACGAGCCAGGTATTTGCGAGCAAGCAACCCCGCGGTGCAGCCTTGAAGGCCGCAACCCGCGGACATGAGACCATCCGCCTACGAGAACGCGGCACCAAGCGTGTGCACGTTTTCAAGGGCAGCATCTCGATGGTCCCAAAGCCTGCTGGCGGGCCAGACTGGCTGCCAGATATGATCAAGAAGGCCAACGTCAAAAAGCAAGGCATCGAGCACCTTTGAGTGCAGCCTGCTGCTGACCTTCTTCCAGCTCTCTGAGTTGTACAACGGCCTCTTCCGTGCCAAGGCACGAAAAAGGCCCCTACCCTTTCTCCATCCTCTCGTTTAACGATGAGTTGATAAACACGGCCGCTACTTTCAGCATGTCCTCCGGGACATGGGATGCACACCCGCTTCGGCGGGGGGCGGTGACGCCAAATGAACGAACGAGAGAAGCGAACGCCACAACCAAAGGCGCGAAAGCCAAGTCAAATGCGCTTGGCGGAAGAGCAACTTTCACTTCCCGCTCGACTCATCCACCTCCGCCACCTCCCGTGGTTGGAATGTTATCAGCGGCAACTCCAGACCGAAAACAAATCTGAAAACACNCANAAATCCTATTTTTACGGCCTGCGGCCTTTGATCGAAACNGTNCTCCCAGGAGAAAAAGTGCTCAGCGANGAAGATTATGAAANCCTCTCCATCGAAGCCTTGGCGGACCGAATGGAACCGATGAANGGACGATTGGACCTGTGGGCTCACAGCATCGCCGGCCTTCGACCGACCACNTACAACGCTCGACTCGCGGCGGCTCGCCACCTCATTCGTTGGCTTGGCCTGCTATGGCCCGACCATCTGCAACGCGCACGAACCGGAAAGCGACTTCCTCGAACCCTNACGCGGAGAGAGTTGACGACGGTNTTGGAGACCGCTGACCGCAGTGAAAACCCCGNTGCATCACTGGTCGTCACGATGATGCTCGATACTGGCCTNCGCGTGAGTGAGGTTTGCGAGTTAAACCTCGAGGACATTGATTTTGATGACGGTTCAGCGCGCGTCCTGGGCGGCAAAGGCGACAANGACCGCCTCGTGTTGTTCACGACCCGAACCGTTGAACGCTTGCGCTCATGGCTCCCCATCCGTACTCGATTGGCCCCCGGCGANGAGCAGGCGTGTTTCGTGAATCGACACGGACGACGACTTCAACCGCGCGGGGTGCAACGGATGATGGATGCATTGGGTCAAGAGGCCGGATTGCCCAAAGGAAAATTGACGCCCCACGTGCTGCGACACAACTTCGCCACCGGGTTGTTGGAACGCGGTGCTGACTTGGTCACCATTCAGCGCCTCATGGGCCACGCCACCATCGCCACGACACGCGTCTACCTCGAAATATCAGACCAAACCTTGCGTGAGGTCTATCACCGTGCACAGTCAATGCGAGAAAACATGGATGACTCNCCGATTGAAACCATGCCGGTNGAGGAGACCACGCCGTCTGCGAGTACGCACGGTGTTGTGTGATCACGATGTGGATTTCTTTCGCTTGGACACCTTTTCGGGCCCGGTCCATTGGCGATGTGGATGGACCGTGTTACCTTGGTGGCCTTCGATAGGGCAATGCTTGCCTGAACGGCACCTGGAACAATTGCCCTTTGGTGGTTGTTCTACGGTCTTGCGAAGGCGTCCGTACTTGCGCCTTGGCATGAACGGTGTTTNAATCGGCGGTCTTCAAAGATAGCGCTGTTTTCACTTCTTTTTGAACCAAGGCATGTCCTTGACCGACTTGGGGACTTTGATCGTGTCGCCTTTTCTGTCTTTGTCCTTGGCTGTCTTCAGACTGGTTCCTGCGGACTTGGTTTTCTCAACCACTTTTTCCGCCAACTTCTGGCCCTTTCCGACGGCTTTCTGCGTGGCTTCTTTGGCTGCTTTACCTGCCTTGGCTGAGGTCTTTGCTGCTTTTTGGCCTGCTTTCTTCGAGGCGTCTTTGGCTTTGGAAGTGGCCTTTTTTGCTGAATCAGAGGCTTTCTTCCCGGCCTTTTCGGCTGTTGCTTTGGCGTTGTTCGCCGCCTTTGCAGCAGCGTGGACCTTTTTCGCAATGGCGACCGTAAGGCCTGCCTTCTTCAAATCACCAACGCTGGCCTTCGCGATTTTGGCTACCGTTCCCAGTTTTGCCGCTTGAAGCTTTTTTGCCGTCGCTGCACCAACGCCCGGAAGCGATGTGAGGCCTGAACCCTTTTGTTTACCTGCCATGTGTTCACCGTTTGTAGGATGAAGGTGACCTAACTTGAACCTTCCCTTCACCCACTCACGAGGCTAAGAGGCGGTTGCTTCTTGAGCGCTATCGGCCTCCCGCCATCATGGACGATGTTTTGGACGCTTCAACTTCCATGTTGATCGCCCAAGTGCGCAAAGCGGACGCCTCGCACAAAATCGACACGGCNCACCAGCTGCTACGTGGCCGGCATTTTAGTGGGCCGAGCAGCGTGGTTTACCTCGGCGATGTCACCAAAGCCCTCCTCGCCCAATTGCCTCATCCAGAAACACCGCAGTTCCTCGAAGCGCCCGGGTACAATGAACAGCGTTGGGTGATTCGCACGACCAGCGGGGACCTCAACGTCTCCGTTGCCTCGCGGGCCTATTGGGGATGGGGATTGCTCACCTCGGGCTACCTCAACATCATCACGCTTGAAGGGCCCCTTTCGGAACGTGCACGGTTGGTGCTTGACGTCGTCAGTTCACTGGGTCAATCGCCCTGGGAAATGGCGCATCAGCGGCCGGCTCAAAAATGGTTGAACCGACACCTTGACGGCAAGGCATTGAAGGAGAATGAGCGCGAGTGGCGGGCCCTCTTTGCAACGGGGCGGCATGCACTCAGCGAATCAATTGAGGCGATGAAACTTCGATGTGACGCCGCCCTCGAGCATCACGGCGAGGATATTGACCACGCCACGTGGCAGGGCCTTTTCGACGAGGACGTGCACATGGCTCAGCGGGCCCTGGCCGAAGACAACGCACCCGGTGTCGAACGCGCCCTAGCGCGGCTTGAAGCAAGTTTGATTCAACTCAACAACCAAACGCCCGATGAAATCGTCATGGCTCCCGAAGCGGTGGAGTCCGACGGCTCGGATCTCATTGACCTGTCCACCGAACCCTCAACAGTCGTCGCAGCGGCCGTCATGGCCGAAACCACCGAGGAGGTTCCATTTGTTGACCTCGTAGNNANTCCCTCNNNNGAAGAAGAATNANNCGCGCGTCGCGTTCATAAGGGNGAGGTCGCTGGCCAAGANCGGTCCACATGGCAACGAAGAAGAAAAACGATGGCAGCGGCATTCAGCAAGCTGCAGGTTTGATTCGCTATTTCGATGAGGAATCCGAGGAATCATGGAAGATTACCCCGGCGCAAGTCTACCTTGCCTGCATCCTTTTGGGCGGTTTCTTTTACCTCGTCAACCAAGGCGTTGTTCAAGCGATTTGGAACCTCTTCTGAACTCAGAGAGCCTGAATCAACACGACTCGCTGGTCGTTTTCTGCCATGCAGCGAGCAACTTCCAACGCCGTTGAGAGGTCTTCAGTGACACCAAGCACTTCTTCGCCGTCGTCTGTTTGGAGGACCAAGCGATGGGTCAGTTCGTANAGCGTTGAAGCCTCAATACGCTCAAAAATCCAATGCTCGTTTTCAATACGAACCAAGGCGGGAACATCGGTTAAGGGGCCCATTTGTTGACCCACACGTTCGGTTCGAGAGGTAAGGGACGCAAGGTCTCGTACAGGTCGCCACAAGCGTTGTCGCAACGGCATTCTCAATTTCCTTGTTGGTTCTACGCCTGCGCGAAATGCTCGTGCCATAAGGGTCCCATCCCTGAAATCCGAAGATTCCAGTCGCCGCTTCGACAATCCACACTTAAAGAACGCGACGCCGGTGGGGCGAGTAGGCCCGTTTATCGGGCCAACACCTGTTGGTCACGACGAAGCCAAACAGCGCCTGCTGCGCTGACCAAAACCAGGGCCAAAAGCGAAACCTGGAGTTTGTGAACGGCATCTTCAACCGTGAGAGTGAGGAAACAGCACACGACCCAACAAAGGAGCCCGAAAAGGAAGGTGGGTTGAGTTGGAGGGCTCNGCCCATNGATGAGCCCCATGTAGACCAGCGGNAAAGNGGCACCCGTCATGAGAAGAGCGGGATAAAGGAGCCAGGNGGCATCTGAAACCAATACGCCAATGGGAAGGAACATCATCAAGGTGATGCGGAACCACCATGCCTCAGGGTGATGCGCTGCATCAAAGCCAACCGTCGGGAGAATCATGGCGGCAGCGCCAAAGAACATCAGAAGAGCGACCCCTCTCCAACCGGTGATGAGCGCATCAACACCGTTCCCGTAAACATGGACCGCATCCGCTGTGCTTGCGGACAAAGCGATGGAGACGAAGACGGCCAATCCCAGACACCAGCCCAGTGATGTTGCTTGAGATGAAGATGGCCCTTGAAGCCCCTCTGCCACCGTCGAAAAGGCGTGGGCCAAGGCAACCCATGTCGCATANGTGACGATGACCAACGCCATGGCGAGACGTTCATCTCGCAGGGGCCGGTCCCACCAGGTCGCTGAGAACAAGTCGCTTTGGAACAAGCACGCCCATGCCAAAGCGCCAGCAACCAATGTTTTGATGATGGCTCGCTGAAACAGAAGCGATGTTTCTCCACTTGACGCCATGTGAGCCGAAGCGGTGAGCATCTCTCCCGACATCATCAGAAGGAGGGTNAACATAACCACGAGAAGGAACGATGACCATCCAACCGCCTTAACGGTCGGCGAGGCAGGGACGATGTCTGCCGGCGCATACATGTCTTGTTGAAACAAAACCATGAGCAGCAGCAACGCCCACACGCCTGCGTGGGTCATCATCCTGGAACGTACAAAGTCCGATGTGTCTGCAGAGCAACCTCTCAAACTCGGCAAAGAAGGGGCGAAAAGAGCGAAACTGAGGAAGGCCCAAAGCGCCCCTTCAAGAGCGCCTTGGCCGGTGAACAACAAACGNATCTGTTCGGCCATTGACGCGTTCTGGCCAAGGACATACGCCACTTCCGGATTCGTGGAGGAGAGCGAAAGGATGTCAATAGTCCTTGAAGCCACCAAGCCGGCCACCATGATCGGAGGGGTCCATCGATACAAACGCTGCAGCAGCGNGCGATGATTCAACGCTCCATCGANGTANAANGCGAAGGCCCANCCAAGGCAGGAGAGGAAGAGGACTGGCAGGTACCACGGCACCGAAGAGGCCAGCATGAAACCCATCACAGCGAGGCCCCTTTTGATGATGGCGGAAGACCAAAGGACAAGACGCTCAAGCCCCAAGCGTGCGAGGACCTACCGACGCCGAGGAAGAGCGGCGCGCCTACGCCGAGCAATCATCGCTGACGGCCCTGGTAGGCCATCTCGGGCGTGATGTGGATTCGTGGCTCGAAAAAGCCCTTCAACCGCTCCCTGAAACCTTTCGAATTTCCTTGCATCGAAGCGATCGACAGTGGACGGTTGACCAAGTCAAGGCGCTTGGAGCANTACCCATCCCNTGGATGCCTGATGAAACCGCGTTCACCATGCCGTTTGCAAGAGGCAGAGCACCCGAAGGGCTGGCNCAACGAATGATGGCGTTNCTGCACGAGACNGGGCGCATCACGCGNCAGGAAGCGGCGAGCATGCTACCTGTTCGCCTGCTGAACCACGAGCAAGACATGCTCACGTTGGACATGTGCGCCGCCCCGGGCTCGAAAACCACACAACTCGGCGAATCGCTTCACCCGAACGGAGTCGTGGTGGCCAACGAGCCGGTTTCTGGACGACTGAACATGTTGGTCAGCAATCGAAGCAGGTTGGGGCTCGCCAACATCGTGGTCACTCAGCACGACGGGCGACACTTTGCTCGCTTACCTCCACCGGGCTTTGATGCGGTCATTGCCGATGTCCCGTGCACGGGTACGGGAACCACCCGCAAAAACAGGGATGTTTGGTGGGATTGGACCCCGAAGGAAAGCCGACGGATGTTCAAGATGCAGGTTGAAATCACGTTGAGAGGCGCTTCGCTCTTGGTCCCTGGCGGGCACTTACTGTATTCGACATGCAGCGTAGACCCCGTCGAAAACGAGGCGGTGGTGGCGGAGGTGTTACGTCGTTGCCCGTACCTTGAGCTCGTGCCCATGGCCCTTGATGGACTCACCCTGCACCCCGGTTTGCATCGTTGGCCGCTCTTGGATGAGACCGGCGCTTGTGTGGATTCGCGGGAAGTTGATGCGTTGCCGTTTTTTGATTCGGCCCACCTTGACCCAGCGAGTCGAATGGAGAAAGGAGTCGGTGAAGAGGAGGCGGAACATGCAATTCTCGAACAACTCCCGAGGTGTTTGAGACTCTGGCACGATGACAACAACACCGGCGGATTTTTTGTGGCCCAATTTCGACACAAACCCGAAGCCTCACCCGAAAACGTCGCCCAGGCCTTCAGGTCCCGACGAGCAAAACGCAACGTCGAAGGTTGGACGCCGACGATCAAAGCACCGCCAAAGCCCACCTCGAATTCTGTGGTCGTCGCTGATACCGATGTGGTGAATCATCTCGAAGACCTCTACGGTATGGCCTTGAACGGCTATTCTCTGTGGCAGCGCGGGAAGCGACTGAACCTCGCACCGCCGTTGGTGCATGAACGCCTGTACAAACCGCCTTCGCCAACCAATAAGGGCGATGTGTGGGGCGGAGATTCTTTCCATCCTATCCGGGTTGTTCACGCAGGATTGCCGGCCTTCACGCTGAAGAAGAATTCATGGCGCAGTAGACAAGAAGCACTCTACGCCTTTGCCGAGCGTTTCGAGCGCAATGTTTTGGTGATCGATGAGGCGTTCTTCGTTCGTTTACTGCGAGGGTGGGCGCCTTTGGTTGAGGATTTTTGCGAACAAACCAAAGGGGAAGAATTGCCAAAAGGTGCGTTCCTGCTGAGGAGTACGCTGCCTTGGGGCGAGGAAACCATCTCTGTTTGGGTGGGCGCCCGTATCACGCTGATGATCGACACCAACGAACAGAACATTTTGCGCCACAAGTTGGGCTTGCCTTGGCGAGATGAGGAGGAATGAGACTTGCGAACACTGCTCGTTGCATTGGTTCTGGCCATGGTCCTCGTCCCATCACTCCCGGCCGAGGAAGAGGCATGGGCTATCCACGCCCAGACCGACCTTTCAACTCAGAGCGACCGTGGGCTTTCCGAGGTTTACCTCCCACTGGGCCTCGAACAAACGCCTCTTGTTGCAGAAAACGAGGTGCAATGGACGTGGTGGTCATGGAGTGCTCAGACCGGTTCTGATTGGCCAGATGATGATGCCCTCTATCGGGCTTCAAACCGTAACATATCGTTGGATTCGACCTCCAGCGAAGTCGTTGCAGAACACCATGCCCCCTCCAATGGTGACGCAGTGGCTCTCTCGGGGAAGGTGAAAGTCGTCTCAGCCGAAGACCGGGTTCGCATGGTCGCGTTTGACATCTCCATCACACCGCTTGAAAACCTCAGCAACCACACCATCCTTTACGTGGTGTTGACCGAAAACATCGCCGAAGACCAGCATCGCCGGCAAGCGGAAAACCTGGTTCGTGAAATGAGACCTGAAGTGGCTTTTTCGGTAAAGGCCAACACCACCACCGATCTCGTGTCGATGTTGCCTGCTGACCACCTTGCTGCGGCGGGCGTGGACTTGGCAGAAAACCCGACGGGTTGGTCCTATTCAGTGGCCGTGTTTGGAAGCGAGGAGGACAACGACACTCAGCCACGCCTGTTGGCTCTTGCACACGGCGATTTACCCTCGCCGTCAATCCACACCGGTCTTGAACAAGCATGGACACCGTTGCTGCTATCTGCCATCACTGCGGTCATCGCCGTCTCCATCGTCGTCGCCGTCCGCCAGCGGGAACAAGCCATTCCAAAACTCAAGGCCAGCTGGGGCGGTGAAGATTCCACCTCAGCAACCATCATCATTCAGGCCGGTCAGCATGATTTCAGGATTACGAGTTGGCAGGTCAGTGCTCCTTGGCAATTCAAAGGTCGCCCACCGAAACGAAGCCTTTCAGCAGGTGATTCAAAAACCATCGAAGTTGAGTTTCGAGAGCCAAGAAAGCAAGATTGTCACATTGAAGTAGCGATTGAAATTGAAGAGTACGGTGCATGGAAACAACACCTCTGGCTGAAGACGACTGAACACGGCAAACGGGTTCATCAAGAAGAAGAGTAAGGGTTGAAGTGAGGCAGCCGCTGCCCGAGGTGACCGACATGAATCTTGACGCAACCGACCGAGCCTTGCTTCAACTGCTTGGCGAAGATGCACGCGTCAGTCACCGACAACTCGCTCGCGAACTTGGCATTGCTCAAGGAACGGTGACCAACCGTGTTCGACGGCTTGAACAAGAAGGCGTGATCGAAGGGTATCGTGTGGCGTTGAACGCCGGTCAATTGGGCTGGACCATGACCATCATGGCCGGTCTTCGGATCCAGAAAGGGCGAATGATTGACGTGCAACAGAAAATTGCGGCCGACCCGAGGGTGTTTGCCGTCTACGACGTCACGGGTGATTGGGATTCCATCGTCTTGGCGAGGGTCAGGGACCGAGCGGATTTGGACAATTTGACGAAAACCGTCTTCACGCTGGATGGCGTATCTCGCTCCTACACTCACGTCGTGTTGAACACGGTGAAAGAAGAGGCGTTTCCTTCGCTTTCAAAGGATGAATGAACCGTCGTCGTACATGTCGACCAGCGGGCCCAAGGCATCGGTAAGGCCAGAAAGCCCCTCAACCACCCGAGTTTCGGGTTTCAGGCAACGCATGAGCGTTGAACGAAGTCGCTCTTCAAGTCGCACATCAAGCGATTCCAAATTCCGGCGAATGGTGGTTTGAAGGCGCCCCCCTGTTCGGTCCCAATCCATCAAGACGATGATGCTTGAACCACCGTCAACCTTGCTTTTACGCCCGTAGGTTTCCACGAGATACACGAGCACATCATCAACCGACCAGCCACGATTCAAGACTTCAATGGGGCCGGTGAAACCAAGTCGCTCGAGAGCGAGACGGTCCCGTCGCCCCTCCACGAGGATGACTGCACCTGCGTCTCGATTTCGTTGGCGCCCATGGGCCAAGGCTTGGGCGGCCTTGTGCCATCGTTCTTCGGCGTTTGAGGAGCCCCGCCCAGGGCCGTGATATGCGTCAGCCGACACAAGACCATCTCCACCGTATGAGGCGTGCTTCGTCCACATTGGCCTTTTCTTGCTCAACATCATGAAGGTTCGTCTCGCTGGCACCGGCCTCCAAGGGGGAATGCATCAGAATGAGAGGTTTTTGCGCTGACAAATATCCTGCGCCGCGGGGGGTTCAAGTAGCATCGCCCGGATGGTTTTGGTGAGGCAGAAAATGGTCCGTAAAGCGTTCAATTTCAACCCAAAAAAATCGCGAAAAAAACGCATACAGGCTCCCCATGTCGCCTTAGAAACAAATGTGGGTTCTAACCCCCATCAAGCAACGCTTAAGGAGGGGCTACACGGCCGGTTAAACAGGGTGGTTGCATGGTAGCAGAAGACACGGTGTTCGCTGTTCTCTATGATAAGTTCATGTTTTGGTCCATTCTGGTCGGTATCTTCACGTTCGGCTGGATGTTTTTGGCTATGCTCCGCTACCG
This sequence comes from Verrucomicrobiales bacterium, assembly GCA_002689105.1. GTDB lineage: Archaea > Thermoplasmatota > Poseidoniia > Poseidoniales > Poseidoniaceae > Poseidonia. Next base: position 9,694 of record NZEQ01000069.1, read on the forward strand.
CGACGGCGTTGAGCCGGACACCTCACAGATCGACCACATCGAAGTGGGATCCTTCCCCGTTGACCGCCACCACACGACTCTTGAGGTCTTCTTTTACGTCCTCCCGACGGTCATTGTGGCATGGTTGGTCGTCCTCGCCCTTGCCTCCAACACGGCGGTTTGGGTCATCCCCGACGAAGCCGAAGCCCACGACATGAAAATCATCGGCAAGCAATGGTTTTGGGAATACGAGTACCTCGACGGTTTGACTTGGGAAGATGATCCCTCGCTGACCTACATTGATGTGGACTGGAAAGGGACCACCCTCTTGGTCAACAGTACCAACTCCAATGCGGCGACCGTATCCGTCACCACCGTCGGAGGGATGACGTTCTCCGAAACGACCGTCTTCGACCCCATCGCCATTGACCAGATGACCGGTCAAGCCATGGCTGCGATGACGTTTGCGCCCGAGAAGCATGCCATCGTTGAAGTCACTGACGCTGACGGCGAAGTGCTCCACACCTGGATGCACATCCCTGGCGAGGACGAAACGGGCTACCGAGACAACTTCGGCTTTTCCTCAGCGCTTGGCGATGACATGATTCTGCCGTGCGACGAAGCCGTCGTGTTTGAGATGCACTCTCAGCCATCCGACGATTCCAACCCCAACTACATCGGTGTTCAGCACTCCTTCTGGCTCCCTGAATGGGGCGTTAAGGAAGACTTGGTCCCCGGTATCGAGGGTGGCACCTACATGACCATCACCGCCGATGACCCCGGCACCTTCCCCATTCGCTGCGCAGAATATTGCGGAAACCAGCACTCCATGATGATCGGTCAAGTCAAGATCGTCGCCGCTGAAGGCACCGATTGTTCGGTTGATACCGGCGTCAAGAAGAGTGGCGAGTCGCCACCTGCTGGAGGTGCGTACTGATGCGAGGTCGCGTTGCT
>NZEQ01000070.1 GCA_002689105.1 Verrucomicrobiales bacterium
TTGGTAAGATGTCCCATGGAGGTCAAGGGAGTGTCCAATCTTAACCAACCCGCACGAAAGCCCGCCGCCTGTTCTCCGTACAGGCCCCGAACAACAACGCCTGACGGAGGACGACGTGATGTCTGAAGACAAGTACGCAGACTATGTTGAGGCCGTTCAGAAAGAATGCCCTGAGGCCGATGCCAAGGAAATTGCCGAGGCTTTTGCCAAGTACGAACAAGAATTCTACATTCCTCCGCAAGATGCCATGCGTTCGGTGCTTCGACGCTTCCAAAGCGGCACATCGCCAACGCCAACCGGTAGCGCAAGCACCACGCGAGAAACCAAGAAAGTCGCCAGCCTCTCTGAACTCACGGGCAACGATAGAGACGTCGAGATTGAGGTTGCTATCATCACGCACAACATTCGTGATCAAATGATTCGAGGCGAAGAAAAGCAAGTCGCCTTCGGGATGTTGGAGGACAATCCTTGGGAAGAGAACGGTCAACGAACCCGCTGGGATTACAAGGATTGGGGACCTCATGCCAACTTGACTTCGGGAAGCATCGTGCGCATTGAGGGCGCCAGTGTGAATGAATACAATGGGAAGATGTCCTTGAACATCAATCAATCCACCCGCATCGTCGTCTTGAAGGAAGGGGTAGCCACACAGGTGGCATCCAACGACCCAATCGATATCGACGCCGTTCCAAAAGAGGGATACATCTGCGTGGTTGGCCGAGTTTTAGCAAGTCGCCCCGATCAAATTCATCGAAAGGACGGCTCAGGTTCCATCGATGTTGTGAGAGGGCGAATTGCCGATAACACTGGGACGATCGGTTTTCTTTCTTGGGAGCCCTTTGAACACGAAGTGGGCGCCTTGTTGAAAATTGATGGTGCTCAGGTGCGAAGTTTCCGGGACACCCCCGAGTTGAATTTTGGTCGAACCACGCGCATTGAGGTGTTCCATGATACAAATTTCGCCGACCTTGATACCCTGGCTCAGAGCACAAAAACGAACATCGCAGGTCTTCGGGACGGTTCTCGTGATGTTGATGCTGTCGTTCAAATTACGGAAATCACCAAGCGAACCTTTGAACGAGACGGTGAAGAGAAATTCCTCTGGTCCGGTCAAATTGCAGACCCTTCAGGACGTTGCCGAATCAGTATTTGGGACGCCCTTCCATTCGAGGAAAGCGACTTGCCAGTCACCTTGGAAATCCGAGGTGCAAGGGTCCGAGCCTGGCAGGGAATTCCAGACATCACCGTGGACAAAGCCGACCAGCTGACCCTTCTTGAGACCCCACCTTGGGATGAAAGCATGGACCTCACCAATCACTCCGTTGAGGTCGCTTTGACCGAAGTCGTCGCAGGGCCCAGCCGTGTTGGAATGAAAACCAGTGGCATGCTGGTCAGTGTGCGTGAAGATTCTGGCTTCATTCTTCGATGCACAGAATGCCGCCGAGTCTTGCGAGATGGGGCATGCTTTGACCACGGCCCCAACGAAGGGAACGAGGACATCCGTCTTCGAATGGTGATGGACCACGAAGGTGTAACCGCTGCAGTTTTGGTCAATAAGGATGCTACCCTCGCAGCCTTGGAACTCACTCATGATGATATGAAAGCCAAGGTTGAGGAACTTGGAGACCTTGGTTTCGTTCAATTCGTCCGTGAACGCATGCTCGGCCGCCGAGTCAGTGTTTCCGGCCGGAGTATCGTCGACGACCAGGGCGCCATGGTGTTGGCCGATGGTTTTGAAATCGAACAACACGATGCTCAATTGCGAGCCTCTGAATTGCGAACCCAGTGGGGGTGGGCTTGATGGAGCGAGCGAGAATTGCACGACAGCCGGCTCATCTCTTGCTCGCTTCCGAATTTGGAAGCGCAACCCTGAACGAGAAAGGTTCGGGTGAATACGACCCGTCTTTTGTCATTACAAAACTTGGCGCGAAAGTCAACCGAATCGTTGCAGCAGGCTTACTTGAGCGCTTGGAGTTGCGAGAAACCAGCAACGGTTCTTCGCTCTATCAAGGCCAACTACGAGACCCAACTGGATTGCACTATTTCTCCATTGGAGAATACAACTCCGAGATGATGCAAGAGTTGGCTCACCAATGGACAGAACGCCTTGATGATGGAGAACCGCTCTTGGTCATGATGACCTCCAAAACACGTTGGTACCAAACCGATGAGGGAGCCGTCTACACCTCATTGCGTCCTGAAGAAGCTTGTGTGGTGAACCGGGAAGTCTATGCCAACTGGTTGTTGGATGCTTGTGAAGCCACCATGGTTCGCATGAACCACTTTACTGCTTCTTTGGAGGTTGAACCCCCCCTCGATGCTTATGCCCGAGCCGATCTTCCAAACAGCTTGCTCGCAGCTCGTAATCACTACGGGGAGGTTGACCTTGAACCCTTCAAACTCAACCTCATGCAGGCGCTTGATATCGCTGAAGGCCGAATTGAGGCGGCGACAACACCGCCTCCGGTCATGTCTCTGCCCGATGAGCCAGACGGGTCATCGGAAGAAGGCCAAGACGTTCAGGCCTTTTTGCTCCAGGCCATTGGCCATCTTGACCAAGGCGAGGGTGTCACCTTTGACACCCTCCTGAAGAACGCTGTCGCTCGTGGTTTTGTTCGAGAAGTCGCTGAGGCGAAACTGGAAGAAATGCTTGATGGTGGAACGCTTGACGAGCCTCGCTTTGGATGGTTCAGACTCGCCGCCAATGAATAATCTGCTTCCAACACATTCAAGTTCTTCTCTCGCTGTGGAGAGATTAGGGGTAAGACATGGCTGGAATGGATTTCTTTATTCGTCCCGCAACGGGGACATCAAGTTCTGATTGGGTGCGAATTGCCAACGCAGATATCAAAGTGCGAATGACACGGCGATTAACTCGTACGGTTATCAGAGGTCAAGAAGGCGATGATCTTCACGATGAAGGTTCGGAATCGACCATGTACACCGTCAGAGGCGAGTTGACCATTGACGAATACAAGCGAATCGTGGCCATGTTCCGCACAGGCCAACCATACATTCACGATCCCTTCGAAGAACGAGATGTGAAGGTCATTTTCGCCGTAATGGAATACGATAGTTCCAACGAAAGTTTCCACTTTGAACTGCTTGAAGACGTGATTTGAGGAGGGACATGACGTGCGTCTACTGGAGGAAAAGCAAGAACTCCTCTATGTCATTCGCACCATGGATGTCTTGATGTCCTCTGGCGTGGGTTTGGAAGCGGCTCTCCACACGATTGGACGCGGCGGTTACGGCATCATCTCAGAAGATTTCTCATCGATGATGAAGCGTCTGCAAAAGGGCACCGGCGGTGGCCTGGATAAGGAACTGAAAAGCATGATGAAGACCGCTCAATCCCCGGGATACAAACGTCTTCTCAACACACTCTACACGAACGTCACTCAAAACACCGATTTGGTTGAAACGTTGAAAAAGCAAGGCGCGAGGATGGAAGAAGACCGTTCAGAAGAAGTCGAGAAATACATTGAATCTCTCGGCGGCGTCCCCGAAACCCTCCTTTCTATAGGCATGATTGGGCCCATTATTCTCGCCATTGTCGGTCTTGTTCCTCAACTGATGTCCGGCGACCTTGGCGCCTTTATGTCGCTTCCAGATTCGTCGGTCATCAACAGCGTGGTCAACATGGGCTTGTTCATGACGCTGGTCGGTATGGCGCTCATTGGTCTCAAGGCGCACACGAAAGACCCGGGATTGTGAGGTGATCTGGTGCTCTTTGGTATTCTCGAGTCCTTCAACGATTCACCCTTCCTTCTCTATTTGGCAGTGGTCGCCATTGCTTGTATCGGAGGCGGGATTCCTCCAATGTTAGAACGCCGTCGTCGTCGAGCGATTGAAAATGCCCTGCCGACCTTCCTCGAAGCCCTTGCCGATTCCGTTGGAGCAGGCCGTGGTCTGCAAGAAGCCATGATGGAACAATCCGAGTCCAACGATGGATTGCTCGCAACGTTGCTTTCTGAAACACTGAAAGAAGCGCATGCATCATCCTTTGAAGCGAGCCTTTCAGCTTTCGCAGCAAAAACCCGTTCAAGTCAAGTTCAGCGGGTCATGATGTTGATTGAAACCGCCATTCAACAAGACTCCGGGCTGCGCGATATCTTAAGCGACCTCAGCCGGGATTACGAGCGCCTCAACGATTTGATGAACCAGCGGGAAACCGAACTTTCGGGCCGAGGCATGCTCATCGTTATCTTTGTCAGTGTTGGCTTACCTGTACTCATCGCCTTCATCGTAGGGCTTTTCGCTCCGGCCAGCAAAGGCTTCCAAATCACCGGTTTCAACCAGACCTTCAGTCTCTTCTTCGCCGCTGCATCTGCAATTGGCGTGAGTGTTTCCGGACGAATGATGGGTCGTCTTAAGGACACACTGTGGTGGCTTCCCATGTGGATGGCCATCTCGATGGGGCTCTACCTTGGAGCCGTCAAAGCCGTTGGAGGTTAACGCATGTCAGAAGAAATACTGGAACAATACGGACGAGTCACCATCTACACCGAGGCCAATCACCCCTCACCCATCTATCACGTGGATGGCGACATTCAAGCCAATCCATACGGCGACCTTGCTGCGTTGTTCGAGGACGATGCGCTTGAAGAAGTGATGTACAACGGTGGAACACAATGCGTGAAGGTTGCTCATCGCAACCACGGCATGTGTCGAACCAACATTTGGATCGATGACGAATCCGGCCTTCAAATCGCCAAGAACATCGCCTCGTTCACCAACGTTCCTCTGGGTGACGGACCCGGTCTCGTCCCCATCTTCGACGGTCGTCTACCGGACGGGTCTCGTGTCAACGGAACAATTCCACCCGTTTCTCCTGACGGCCCTACCCTGACCATTCGTAAATTCAAGGAAGACCCGCTCACGATGATCGACTTGGTCAATTTTGGAACGGTGAATTCACGCCTGGCCGCCATGATGTGGGTTTGGATTGAAGGTCTTGACAGCCGCCCCGCAAACTTCGTGATTGCAGGCGGNACNGGTTCNGGTAAAACCACGACATTGAATTGNNTNGGNATGTANATCCCNTGGNNTNGNNGNNTNCTNACNGTNGANGACACNGCTGAATTGCANGTNTANCACGACCACTGGCTNNGGATGGAAACNNGNNGAGAANGACCGGATGGAACTCCTGAGGTTGACATGAATGACTGTTTGAANTCNAGCTTGCGTATGCGTCCAGACCGTATCATCGTCGGTGAAGTCCGTGGACCGGAGTGTGCAACCTTGCTCACGGCCATGAACACCGGTCACGACGGTTCCTTTGGTTCCCTTCACGCCAACACCGCCCAAGAAACCGTTACCCGAATGATCAATCCACCAATGAGCGTTCCACCCATCATGTTGAGTGGTTTGGACCTCATCATCATTCAGGCTCGATTGCACGTCAATGGAAAGACCGCCCGTAAGATCACCGAGGTAGCAGAGATTGCAGGTATGGAAGGCGACAAACCCCGTCTCAATGCCATTTGGAAGTACAATGCTGCCACAGACCAGATTGAAGAAACAGGCATCCCTTCCAAGCTTCGCGAGACCATTTGCAACGCTGCGGGCGTAACTCCTGATGTCTTTGAGCGACATGTCTCTCAACGACAAGCCATCATCGAAGACCTGTGCCAGCGTGGTATTTCTGACATCCAAACGGTGACGTCAGTGGTTCAGAATTTCTACGCTCAGCAGCACTGAATCATCCGTTCAGTCGATTGAGAAGTTCATCGACCCGGTCGATTTTTCCACGAACTCGAGCAAGGCTATCGGAGGCATCGGCCACCGATTCTGCAACTTCCATTTCCTCTTCAGGTGCTTGCGTTGATTCAGGCTTGAAACTCGCTGCCAGCGCCTTCAATTCGGTCACAATGGCGTCAACCTCAGTCTCGGTGACCAAGACGCCTGGAGCGATTCTTGGAATCTCACTCGGTGAAAGGTAGCCGAGTTCAGCACCCAGTATGCCGGCGCATGCCAGTACCCGTGGTCGGAGTTCGGCGGTGTTGACATCATAGCCTTTGGATTCAAGGAATCGAATCACCAGCGCCTGTTGTGCCTCATCGAANCCTTCTTCGCCTGANTCAAGGATGGTTTGAACGAGTTCCTCGAACGAGGCGATGTTCCTTTCAAGTCGTTCGATGGTCATGCGCTCGTTTTCCGCCATGTGGATGGCTCCGCGGTGAAGGATTCGCATCATTCGCTGTCGGCGTTGCACCACAGGGTCGTGTAGTGCTTGGGATTCAGCGATTTCGATGTGGAGGTCAAACAGAGCGTGCAAGCGTCCTGAGACGCTTGGGACGCGAAGGTCGAGGTTCAGGTCTCGCCCTTCTTGTTCAAAGGCCATTCGTGCTTTGACGACGTCTGACGGATGGAGTGCGAGAATGTTTTCCAATCGGTCTCGAAGGGTGCTGCGGACTTCCTCAAACCGCCTCAACGCCTCGCGTTCACTCCACGACTGTGGCAAAGCGATGGCAGCATTGCTTTCGTTTTGGACTCGGAAGTCAAGTTCCATGATCATCTGTGCTACGGCTTGGTGAACCGGTGGAAGGTCGGTCGCAAAGCCTTGGCCTCGAAGGGATTGAATGAAGGCGTTCATGTCGTCTTGGTTCGTGGTTGAACTGACCATCAAGAAATCTCGTGCCATGGCATTGATTTCTGCCGTCCGCTCTCGAAGTTCCATCAAGGCGGTTTCGATTTCCAAGCTGTGGGTCTCGCCTCCGCTGGTGTGCTGAATCATTGGCGGCACGGTGCCGGTGGACTCTGTCGGCAAAGGTCGGAGTTGCTGCTCAAGTTCAGCATCGCCTTGGGATGAAGATACATCGTGGCCAATGCTCGCAAGCTCTTCTTTGAGCGAGACCTCTTCTTCATAGGTCCAACCATCATCGTGCTCCTCGACAAAACTGGAAACCGCTTCTTCAACTGTTTCCGAGGCAAGAACGGTGGCAACGTTGGGGACGTTGACGGGTCCGCGAGGACGTCTGAGACTTTTCTTGACCTTGCCCCATGCGTTTTCTTGAGATGCCAAAACNCCNGCNACTCTCGCNAGAAGGGCCTGNTTNTTTCCAGAAAGGGTCAGTTCGAGGTCTTTGCACATGGCATGAAGTTCATCCCGAGTCATCTCGTCCAAACGCTCGATGGCAAGCGATTTTGGGTCGTGATTCAAATGAAGATGCAAGCGTTGTCTTCTGGCTTTGATGGAGCCCGATTTTTTGATGCCAAACAGGCCCAAAATTTCACCCAAGTCGCTGTTTGGAATGCTTCTAAGGCCGGCTGGAGAAAAATCCCAATCCGGGAAAATGAGGTGTTGAATGAGCCGAGCGCGCAGGGATTCCACCGGCCCTGATTTTGCCACGCCGTGCTTCTGGGCGATCCCCTTAAGGTCGTCAAAGCGGGCTTGATAGAGCTCGCCTAACAATGCTGACGTGTCCATGGCACTCCCACCTCTACGACTTTTGCCGCATTGAAAGCATATATGTCTTCGGTGTCTGATGAGCCTTAGAAGGCTGGTTCTCGCGGGTGTTGGCGACTGCGGAGGGCGTTGTTTAGTCGTCCAAATCCATCAGCCGAGGGCTCGGGTCCATGAACGAGCGTGGCATCCCGGGGATGTTTCGCTTCGTCCCCTCATGGTCCGTGGTCATGACCGAGAGCAGTTCCATGAATTCTTTGAGGAGATTGACCATGCCGAGATGGCTGTTTTCAGGTTGAACAATCCGTTCACAAGCAGCGGTTATGGTCCCGCTTTTGTTCAGTGTTTCAATCAGCATTTCTACCCGAGGCCCGCTCTTGAACACGCCTCTCTTCTTGTTGGGGTCCACCAAAGAGGTCAGCAGAACTTCATCTCCTTCCTGGGATGCTTTCTTCAAAAAGGTGGATATTTTTCGTTGCTCGATGTAAGCGCCAACGATGGGCCGCAAGGACGGCTCCAGACTTTCGAGAAGGGCCGCTTCCAAGCGATATGCCAATTCAGCGCTCGGGTCGAGCATGTTCGCAATACTGGCTTTCGGAAACCCTTGCCGAGTGACGAGGAGAGTGAACCCGTGAAGCGGCGGAGGAATGAATCGCTCACGGTTGCTTTCTGTTTGGTCTCGCTGAAGGCCCAAGGTGTGGCGCCGACCTTTCATTCGATGGCCTGCGTGAATGGCTCGAGGCACAATGAAACCGTCAACATGGCCTTGGAGGCGTTGTTCCTCCATCCACGGCCAGATGTCTTCTTCGTCGAGTTCTTGCGCCGATGCCGTCGCACCGATCCGGTTGGCCATCTCTTCAATGGTCTCCAGAACAATATCCGGGCGCATTCGTCGCATTTGCCGTCGAAGGAGTTCATGCTCACAAACCACGAGAGCGCCCTGTTCAAGGTATTCTGGTTTATCATCGGCCACCAACACCCATGTGGGTTCTTTTCGCGACAAGAGTCCCGCTATGGCCAAACCTTCCACGTTCTGCTCAGCCCAATCAAAAGCGCTCATCGCAACGATATCACCGGTTCCGTCCCGCAGCGTCTGGATGGCGGTTTCGATGTGAGGCAGTTGTTTCAGCCTGAGGTCTCGATGTTTTCCGTGTGTTCCAACGGCTCGCTCGATTTGCAGGCGAACACCGTCGTTCCTTGACGGCGTGGTGAGAATCACGAGATACTCACTGTTCTCCATCGGTTCACCTCGGTGAAGGTCGCCCCTCACATGTCATGGGCGTGGACGACCGGTTAAGAAGCCCACCCTCTTAGGGGGAGCGTGGGCAGCAGTCTTGAGGTGCTTCAATCGGCACTGGAATCCATGCGTGATGAAGTAAACCAAGCCCTTCATGACCTGATTCAATCCGAGGTTGAAGCGGGTGCCGGCGAGGTGGCCCTTGAAGCAGGGCGCGTTTTGAATGCGGGCGGTAAGCGCCTTCGCCCAATTTTGTTCCTCTTGGCCTATCAACTGGCAGGCGGGGAGAAGAAAGAGGATGTTATGCCCTTGGCGCTGGCCTTTGAGCTCATCCACACCGCCACACTTGTTCACGATGACATCAATGACGAGGCTCAACAACGTCGTGGTATTCCAACCATCCACGCCCAAGCAGGCCAAGCCAAAGCCGTCATCGCTGGAGATTGGCTCTTCGTCCAAGGGTTCGGACTTGGTGGAAGGTACTCTGCCCAAATCGTTTCCATCATCGCCCGCTGTTGTGCCAATATCGCCGTTTCAGAATTCCACCAACTCGACCACGTCCTCAATCTTGCAACCTCGCCAGAAGATTACCTTTCCATCGTTCGAGGAAAAACCGCTGGACCGTTTGCTTCGGGTTGCTACAGTGCAGGTCTTGTGGCAGGTTTGGAAGATGAGCAAGCGAAGGCTCTCGAACGCTTCGGGATGGAGTTGGGCATCGCCTTCCAACTGGTCGATGACCTGCTTGACTTGCGGGGCGATGAGCGAATGGGTAAACCTCGTGGCGCAGATGTCTACGAAGGAAAAATGACGCTGCCCTTGATTCATGCCCTCACGCTCTCCCACGGACAGCACAGGGAACGGTTGTCGCAACTCATCGAGGATTTCTCTGACAAGCACTTTGAGGAACTCATGGCATTACTGGAGCGTTCCGATAGCATGGAGTATGCAGAAATTCTGGTTCGAACGCACCTGGAACGGGCTCAAGCAGAACTCGACCGGTTCCCAGATAGCGAGGCCAAAGAACTGATGCTGCTCATCACAAACATCGTCAAAGACAGGCATGCTTGAGGTGGATTCATGGCCGTCAAGGAAATTGAACACCGTCAAGTCATCGTCATCGGTGCAGGCCCTGCAGGCAGTGCAGCAGCCCAGCGCTTGGCAGAGGAAGGGCTTGATGTGCTGGTTTTGGAACGACGTGCTATCGTCGGAAATCCTGCACAATGCGGTGAATGCATTCCCAATTGGGGCGAGGTCATCGGGACGTTCAAACATCTCGAGGACCACGATTGGCTGAAGACTTACTTTGACTTTCCCGAACGCCTCCGCCTTCATCGCTTGGACAACATGAGGGTCTTCCTTCCGTCCGGTAAATCCTACAACTTTGCCTTGGATGCCTTCGCAGGACATCGCCTCCAATTTGATGGATACCTTGCAGACAAAGCGGTTCGGGCCGGCGCCGAAATACGTGTATCGACGATGTTGAAGCGGATTCAACAACAGCGAAAAGCCAACCGTGAATTGTTGGTCACCAACGAAGGACGGTTCACCTGCGATTATCTCATCGATGCCTCCGGTAGTTTGGCTCATGTCGGTCGATTGAAGCACGGACAAGACCCTGCGTTCCGTCCTGAGGACCAGGTGCCAACCGTTTACGCTCAGGTGAAAGGCGATGTGCCTGAGACCTTCGATGTCTTTCTTGGTTCAGTTGCACCCTCTGGCTATGCATGGATCATCCCGAAGGGTCCTGGTTTCGCCAATGTGGGGTTAGGCGTCCGAGCTGGGAAACTAAAAGGCGACCTAAAAGGGCACTTGGAACGATTTTGTGCTGACCTTAATCTCGAGATTGTCTCCCTCGGCGGGGGATGGATTCCGATGGGTGGCCCCGTCAAACAAATGGTGGATGGCAACACCCTAGCGGTGGGTGATGCCGCAGGTTTGGTCATGCCAAGTAATGGAGGGGGTATCAGTCAAGCCATCATCTCGGGTTGTTTTGCGGCCGAAGCCATCGTTGAACATATGGCCGACGACACGCCTTTGACGTCTTATGAAGACCGGGTTCGTGCTTCGATGGGGCCTGCGCTCAAGAACTCCCTGAGAAGCAAAAACATGGGTTACGCCTTCATGCGTGGTGATGTCATGACGGAATTGATTCTGCGGTGCCTTGGCCCAATCGGGGGCATCAAGCGAGCGATGGAATGCGAGAAACCGCTCTGGCTGTTTTAGACGGTTCCAAAGCGGTCGCTCAAAGGCGTAAATCATCGGTGTGTTCAAGTGATTTGACGGGATGGTGAAGTCATGCGAGGGCTGGTCCGACGGGATGAAGAAGCGGTCAGCCCCGTTATTGCGACCGTCCTTCTTCTCGCCATCACCGTGATGCTGTCAAGCATGGTTTTTGTCTTGATGCAGGGCGCCTTGACCACGGTTGAGAAATCGGCGCCACAGGCCACCGTAAGCGTCCGTGCGCTTGACAACGGATTCCACGTGGTTCGAATCACGAGTTTGGACCAATCCATTGACCCCGCTCGTCTCCAATTTGATTTGATGCCCGCCAACATGACCGAATCACTCCCAATTCGAGGTCAAGTTTCAGATCCTGATGTTTACGGGGTCATCGGTACAAACATCTCCTTCCACGACAGAGACGCAGGCTATTCCGTTACTCAAGGCGATTACTTTGTCATTGATTCCGAAACCATTGGCGCCGACGATGGAACATGGCGTTTCCGTCTTGTTGAACAGACGGCAGAGGCGCTCATCGTTGATGTTTCTCTCCCTGCCATGATCTGAACTCATCCGCCAATGAAGGACATCTCGACTTTATTTTCATCACCCGTGAGTTCCGTTCGTTCCATCGAGTAACGGTCTTTTCGCTGTTCCCATATGGCCCGTATCGCCTCTTGTACGTCGTTTTGGCTTGCTCCAAAACGAAGCAAGCCTTTGAGGTCGTTTCCGCTTGAGGAAAATAAGCAGGTGTAGATTGAGCCATTGGCGGAGAGTCTTGCTCTGGAACAATCCCCACAGAACGGGTTGGAAACAGACTCAATGAAGCCAAATTCATATCCTGATTCAAGGGTGTATCGTCTGGCCACTTCACTTGCTTCTTTTGATGGCAAGGGCTTGAGTGAGCCGAATTCGCCTTCTATGATATGGCGGATTTCAGCCCCCGTAATGACTTCATCCAATTTCCAGGCGTTGGTGTTCCCGACGTCCATGTATTCAATGAACCGGAGTGGGATGTTGTGTTGAAGACAGATACGGGCGAGCGGAAGGATTTGGTTTTCATTGACGCCTTTCCGCACAACGGTGTTTACCTTCACGGTCAAACCGGCACGTTGCGCTTCTTTGATGCCGGCAAAAATGGCCTCTGGGTCCACCTGCTCTGTATCTGCCATGGCCTGAAAGGTCTCGGGTTCAACAGCATCAAGGCTGACAGTGACCCTGTCCAGCCCTGCCTCCCGTAGGGATTCAGCATGATTTTTCAAGAGGGCGCCATTGGTGGTCATGGCAAGGTCAAGTTCAGGTCCGGCCTGTCTGAGCATAGAAACCAAATCGGTCAAATCTCTTCGCAGGAGTGGCTCCCCGCCGGTCAATCGAACTTTCTGAAGACCACAATTCATGAGGGAGTCCACCACGAAGGTGATTTCTTCGTAAGAAAGCAACTCATTTCGAGGAAGGAAGTCATGGTCTGAACCAAAGTGTTCTCGGGGCATGCAATAGGTGCAACGGAAATTACAGCGGTCCGTCACTGAAATCCTCAGATCCTTCAACGGACGATGATGGACGTCCCTGAGGGCCATGAACCTTGGACTCCTCCACGGTTCTTGAATCTGTATTGCAAGGGTTCATGACGGGCAGAGGACAGCGAAA
>NZEQ01000071.1 GCA_002689105.1 Verrucomicrobiales bacterium
GTTTTTCCACTCGGATAGGCTTCGTTGTAAGCATCTTTCCACAAACGGCGATGGTCAATCGGGTAGAACCATTCGAGAATGGGAACCAGTTTGAAGAAATTCCGTATCGGACGATTTCGAAAGGCTTCAGGAGGTTTCTCATTCGTGCTCATGAAGAGAGCACAGTACTCTCCATTATCAAATTAAAGCACTTTTTGTGGAGGGCTTGCCGATTTAACACCGTGCAAACCATCAGGCTGTATTCATGAGTTTCCAGTCAGTAGGGCTCGTTACTGCAGTCTCACGCTTATTCATCCATGCGGGTCACTCAAGGACAAAAACCGCTTCAAATGAGGCCCATGGAAAGGACTTCGATTTCGCCCACGCCGTGGATTTCAGCCATTTTGGCTTCAAAGGCATCAGCGAGTCCTTCGCCGTCGTTCATCTTGACGTGAACTTGAACAAACTTGAGGCCGAAGGCCAACGGTTTGGTCTCAATGGCTTGAATATCGTAATCGTCGTTTCGCAAGGTACCAATCGACTCAGCGATGGCGTCCGTGTCGACGTCTTGGAGGTTTGAATCAGGATTCACTTTGTAAGTCATCACTACCATACCCATGCAATCACCTCAGGGACCAACAAAACCACAGTTGGGGCACTTGTACAACACGCCTTGGTTTCGCACACGGGGGCTTCGACCAATGGGTTGGAAGCATCCAGGGCAGGGGAAGGAGGTTGAACCTTCTTCTGCAAGGGGGATGCCTGACGACGTACAGACTTGTGCTCGTTCACTCATGGATATGGCTCCTAACGAAGTTGCCCACGGCCTCCCCCTCTTTATGGTTGCGTGAGTAGCAGGCAGAGTTTCAGGCATCAAATCGTTGGACGATGCTCAATTTTCCATGCTTTCCGGTGCTCACCACAAGAGCACCGTCTCGAGACCTGCACCACCCGGATTCAATGCGTATAATATCCCCGACGTTGATTGAATTCACTTGCTCACCCCAGAAAACAAGGCCCACGAGACCGGTTTCGTCTCGCCCACAAGCAGCGGCGACGGGCCCCGTGTAGCTCGGTGAAGCGATCATGCGGCGGGGGTACATCCGCAAAACGACGAGTTCAAGCCGCCTGACGGGTGTGTTTGGACGAAGGTTGTCGATTCGATTGGCCGGTGTTGGCCAAGAGAGGCCCGGGTACTGTTTCATGACCCGAAAACATCTGCTCAATGTTCTTCAAGCCCATCGTCGGTTTTTTTCCGACGAACACGAAATGAAGAGGCCACTGGTTCGGGGTCTTCTTCAATTTCCTCACCGCCCACAAGTTTGTTCACGGCTGTTTCGTACCGTTCACGAACCGATAATTTTGGAGCCTTCCAAGGTGTGTGGTGCCTGCAAACGAGGTAGACTTCAGATGAAGAATTTCTGGATGCATCTGGCGAATAGCGACGTACACTGGAGAAGTGTGGGCGAACGGCTGCGATGAGTTCCTCAACACCGATGCCTTGGAACAGTTTGGTGGTGAAGCCCCCGCCTTTCTTGAGGAGCGGGAGAGCGAAGTCAAACACGTCGGCAACGAGGGTCATGGCCACCGATTGATCCATGTCCCACTTTCCAGTGATATGCGGTGAAATATCCGATACGATGACATTGAGTGGATCACCACCGAGTTCCTCCAAAATTCGCTCCTGCGTGAGTGGGTCGGTGATGTCACCGGTGAGTAAAATCGCACCTTCAACCGGCGCACATGGTTGGAGGTCAACACCAACCACTTTACCATCTTGACCGACCAGTTCTACAGCGACTTGAGCCCATCCACCTGGATGACAGCCGACATCGAGGACGAAATCGCCCTCACGAACGAGATTGAAGCGCTGCTGGATTTGTTTGAGTTTGAACGCAGAGCGGGCTCGATAGCCACTGGCTTTGGCTTGTTTACGCCAAGAATCACGTTTGTGATTCTCCACCCAGTGGTCCGCCATCAAGAAGTCCTCAAGCCGACGCTCCAACCTCGCCCTCATCAATCCTTTTCTCAAAACCAAGACAAAGCAAGGAATCAAGGCGTTCGGCGGCGTGGCGGCAACAACAGGAGGCGTGTGCATGAAGTTGAATCCAGCCGCGCTCCTGTGTACGATGGTCGCCCTGATGGTGACCACACTTACCGTTCAGGCCACCGTGGTCAACCTGGCCACCTCCTTTGAACAACCCGTGATGACCGAGGGAGGAGGACGGACCTTGCTCGTGGAAGAGATTACGGCCACGTGGTGCCCAACTTGTGCAGAAATTGACCCTGAACTGCTTCAGGTCGCCGATAGCCACGGTTCGAGAATCACGCTGTTGGCCTTGCACCCCTCCGATGGTGTTGACGCCTTCCAACCCGCAGCCAGTCAACATCGCATCGACCGCCTTGCGTTGACCAACCCGGAGGTGGCCCAATCCACACCCACCTTCGTGGTTGAATCCGGCGAACCTCGCCGGGGCTACGACGCATGGGCTGATGTCCAACGAGATATATTGAACGCTGAACTTGCCCGCCAGAACGTAAGTCAACTCGACGTCGAAGTGGTAAAAACCGAACGCGGCTACAAAGCAAGCGTCATCCACGCCGATCTCATTTCAACCAACGAAACCCAACTTACCTTGATGGTGATGGAACACGGGAAATCCATGCCAGACGGTGTTGTCAATCCAGGCGGAGATCATCGCGACCGTGTCGTGGTCGGTTTGGCGGAATGCGCCCTTGACAACCACACCATCACCACGTCAATCGGCCTTTTCGATGCCACCGTAGAGGGCACCTGTGAAGCGTCGTTTTCCGTTGAGTTCGACGCCATGGATTCTTGGAGCGTTCTTCTGGTGCACGAACCAACAGCTGTTGGTCTCATGGCAGGTGAAGATGCACAATCTCACGGAGCTGTTGAGTTGGCGTTCAGAGACCGAGGAATGCAGGTATCGGAATCAAACGGCTTTGGAACGGTTTTATTGGTCGCCTGCGGCATGTTGGCGATGGCCTCAATTGTTCGGAAAAAGTAATTTTTTCTTAATTTACCTCCGGGGACTTCGCCGAAAGTGGAAGAATACTTCCGGAAACCGGTAGGATGACTCACGGGAAGAAGAAGGTTTGATAAACCGCAAGGCCAATGTAACATCATGACAAACACATGGGAAGACGTCACTTGGGAAACCGAGACACCCCGAAAAGAATGGGTCGTGGAATACTACGCCAAGGTCGGGAGTGAAACCACGCACCACCTGTCCGTGCTTCACGGAGAAGACATGGAAGCCGTGCAGCGAATGCTGATGCATGAACTGCGTTCAACCTACACGGAGGCCTCGGAAATCGAGGTGACCGTACTGCGCATGGAAGAAATTGAAATGGAACCCAACGTGGCCATGTTCAACGGTGCTTTTACGCCCTGATCACGCCTTTTCACGGTAGACCAGTTCGATGTATTGCCTGTCCTCGAGGATGAGTGTTTCGAAGTCGTAGACCTGCTCACGGGTGCTTGGGTCAACCACGATGTTGCCATCATCATCGTACGAGTAGTTGTTGAGGAACATCAGAAACTCATGGTTGTCGTCAACCCGATGGTCGTCGAAACCGGATTCGTCCATGTGCTTGCCCCAAATGTCGAAGAAGGCCTCAAGCGGCGCTTCAATGCCGGACTCCTTGAATTCAACGTGAATTTTACCCGATGTGTCGTGCGTGTGCAGCGGGCGCATGGTGCATCCGGGGTCGTTTAAGCCAACATTACCTGGGACTTCGACTTCCTCTCCGAGCACAGAGATGTAGACCATGGGGTGATAGTGTTCCGCAAGTCCAGAGTGTCCCCCGACGCACTCGTCGGCGAGGGCGTGCCGCTCGTCTGCGGTGTTGAACGGCGGTTCGCCATCGCTTTGACCCAACAAGAAACCCATGGCGGTCAAAGCACCCACAGTTATGAGCAGCCATACCAACGATTCTTTGTTCATCTCGTTCACCAGAATTTCTTGCCTTCTTCCTTATCTGCGTCGGCCTCAACAGGTTCCTCGTCGTTCCAGAGACCTTCTTCATGCATTTTGCCAGCCCGCCAAAATCCAAACAGACAGACCACGTTTGCGATGTGGGCCATGGTACAGAACTGACAGATCTTCTCCATGGCGACCTCGTAGGAAATCAAGAGGGCGATGATAGGAAGGCCGAGAGCGGTCATGTACTTGCCGTATTTGAGGTAATTTTCGGCCCATAGCGCATCGGGTTCCTTGGAAACACAATTGGTGATGAACATCAATCCACAGAAGGCAAAGATACCGATCATGCCCCATGGGATGTTGAAAACTGGGTCGGTGTTGTATTGAGCATTACCGAGAACATCGTCGCAGGAAAACACGGTGGCACTCGAGCAGACATTTCCTCCTTCGCTGATCTTATTGGAAATCCAAAGCGTATGAACTGAAACCGCAAATCCGGCAAACACCACGAGGTTCATTCCGAACATGTGGCGGCGACGAGCGTGCTTGAGCAGGGGATTACGGCCGGAAAGCGAAGCACCGAGTCCATCGCCTGCTTTGGTCATCAAGACCAAGCCGAAGGCAATAGGTAGGATGTAGGCGATCAAGAGGATGTTCTGGTCCACCATGCTCAGGCCTCCTGGTTGTTCAATGTCAGGCGGAAGATAGCTTCTCGTACCTTTTCATCGGAGTTCTCAGTCGAAGACCAAGCGACGATACCATCCGGCTGAATGAGGAAGTAAGCCGGTGTACCAGGCACTTTCCATTCTTTCATGTTGTCTTGGTCGAGGTCATCGATGTAGACGAAATGATGACTCTCTCCGTCTCGGGAAGCACAAGAACTCCCGGCGCAGACTTCCTCACCGTTCTTGTTTCGAAAAGCTTCAATTTCGTCTTGGCTTGAATCGTGACCGGGGATATCGAGTTCTGTTGCACTGGCGATGAAATTCACAACGGGGCCCTGCCAGTCGCCCATTCGCTTCATGAAATAGTCCGCGTCTTGACCCATCTCACCAGCAGAACGAACGCAGAAAGGACAATCAGTATCCATGAACTCAACCAGCAACCACTGGCCATCAACATCACCGGCCGTCCAGTTGACGGTCAAATAATCGTCCATGTCAAACGCATACCAAGAACTGCCGTTGAAGGCCAGGCCCTCCAAGGGAGGAGCACGGTCGCCTTCCTTGGTTCCGGTTTTGATGGGGTCCGTGGTAACGGCGAGAAAAATGATGGCGACAAAGAAAAGCGCCATGATTTTGATTCCAGTATCGGTTCGTACGTCAGCTTCGGTGTTGGTCTTCATTGGGTTCACTCCAGTCCTATTTCATTGAGTAAGCACTCCGCCGTGTAGCGAATGGCCTCTTCACTGTTCATCTTGACATCGAATCCTGCCGTGAGCATCTTCTCAATGCCAAGGCGAGCACGAGGAATATCACCTGCCCATCCTCGGTCGCCGCCGGTGTATTCGATGCTGGCGTCTTGGCAGCCCGTCACATCGACGACAATCTCCGCTATTCGACGAACGGAGGCCGTGTCATGACTGCCAAGATTGTACAAATTGAGAGGTTCATCCGCATGACTCATGACGTGCAAAATCGCATCTGCACAATCNCCNACTTCCATGTANGACTTTTCTTGCANNCCNTTNCCNANAACNTCCAAACGGNNNGGNTCTGNTCTTNANTTTGTGAATGAAATCNAANATNANNCCGTGNGTNCCNCGNGCNCCGATGATGTTGGCAAAACGGAAAATCCATGCCTGCANNCCGAAGGTNCCNACCCAACTGCTGATGAGGCCTTCACCGGCTTGTTTGCTGGCGCCGTAGAGGGAGATGGGCATGCAAGGACCGTGATTTTCTGGTGTTGGGAGCGGTGCATTCTCTCCATAAACCACAGAACTGGATGCAAAAGCAATTTTCTGAACACCTGCGACGCGCATGGCTTCGAGGATGTTGTAGGTGGCGACGGTTCCCTGCTTGAGATCGGTGTCCGTGATACGTGTGCCAAGGCGAATATCTGGATTTGCAGCGAGATGGAACACACAATCAATGTCCTTGGACATGGCTTTCTGAACGTCATCGGGGTGGCAAATATCGCCCTTGACCATGGTGACCGCCCCCGCATCAATGTGCTCTTGAATGAAGGAAGCATGACCGCTTGAGAGATTGTCGATGACCACGACATGGTCACCTCGGGCGACCAATCGGTCGATGAGATGAGAGCCGATGAAGCCAGCACCGCCAGTAACCAAGGCTCGCATGGAGTGACCACCAAAACCGCTCGTATAAGGGAAATGGTTCCAACATGCGAACCTGCCGTAGCCTTGAAGGCGGTTAAGGCGGATGGTTCTGTTCCTGAGGGACCAGACTCGGAGGAGGNGAATACATGAAGAAAACTGAAACTGAAAACAACACGGAATCGATGGATAACAACATCTTGGTGGGGTATGTTCGTCGCAGCAACGCCGGTGGAGCACTCAAGCTTTCCATCAACACGGCGGCCTTTGCTGACTGCAGCACCTACATGACCAGTGACGGACAGGCTTACGTCCCGCTGGTGATCTCGATGGGGGCCTTGCAAAAGGTACTCTCAGGCGAGCGTGCAGTGACCACGGTCACCCAACTCCACGATTGAAGCCAAGACGCTCCCTCGTGCAGTTCCTTCTCTCTGAGAAGTACAATGCTGAGCGGTTGACCAAGGTCAACCACGAGGCCATTCCTTTGTTTCCAATGCTGTTTTTTTAAACATCCATATATAGAACCTAGACGACGGAAACCCATGCCTCAAGGGGAAGGGCCGCTCAGTGCGGCGAAACCTCACATCATTGCAGGCATGCCCATGTACAACGAAGAAGAGACCATTGGGTCGGTTGTCACACGGGCCCTTCGATACGTCGATGAAGTCATTTGCATCGACGATGGTTCCTCGGATGCCTCTGCACGAATTGCCGAAGCCTGCGGCGCTACGGTGATTCGACACCGCGTCAATCGTGGCTACGGCGGTGCGCTCAAAACACTCTTCCTTCGTGCTGCGGAATTGGACGCTGATGCCCTCGTTCTCTTGGACTCGGACGGACAACACGAAACCTCCGACATCCCCAAACTACTCGCACCCATCCTCTCTGGAGAAGCCGATTTTGCCATTGGATCACGGTTCGTTGACGGCGGAGGTGGCACCGATATGCCCGCTTACCGCCGTCTCGGCATCAAGGTCATCACCGCCGCGTCCAACCTCTCAAGCGAACTGGGAATTCGGGACACACAATCCGGATTCCGTGCTTTTTCTCGAACCGCTTTGAACCGCCTTCGATTTGATTCAGAAGGCATGGAACTCTCTCTTGAAATGCTTGAAGACGCACATGAAAAGCAACTGAAGGTGCTTGAAGTGCCAACCGTCATTCGGTACGATGTTCCNAAAGGATCCAACTTCACCGCAGTATCACATGGATTCACCGTCATGACGTGGGCGCTCCTCTCNCTTTCTCAAAAGAAACCACTGCTCGTTCTTGGCATTCCAGGATTCGGCCTCCTCGCCGCTGGTGCAGCCATGGGTGTGAGCACCGCCCAAGACTTCACGTTGCAAATCGATAGCATCATTGGCTCAGGCATCTCTGCGGTGTGGATCGGCTTACTCGGCCTATCGCTCATGGCCACGGGTTTGGTGCTTCAAAGCGCTCAACGCTTCTTGCGTTTGCTCCTCGTGCGTGAGTTCGGACTGGATTGAATTCCATCAGAACAAGCCGTTCACCAGAACAAGCAGGTACGGAACGGCAAATAATCCGAAAAAGACGAACATAGCAATGCGAACCGTCCTCTGGTTTTTCTCGTCCTTCTCGTTTTGCTCAATGCAGGCTTGTTGTTTGCAAACTCTTGGGTCGGCTTTGACAGAAATAGCCTCTTGACAAATTCGACAATGTTTGTGAGGTGGGACTTTTCCACCGCTCGCAATGTTGCCAACAAACTGACTGGACTTCTTNGCNACCATGTCCTTTACTTTCCTTGCATCAACCATTCGCTCACCTCATGCTTTGATGACCGTCCCCTCGAAGAGTTTACCTTCGAGAGCATCATCCAAACGACGAACATCTCGGCCGTCGAGAACGGCTAAATCCAACCCTGCTTCCATGGCAACACCGACGGCGACAGGNTCGACCACGGTGGAGGCCCCCGGCTCAAGTGGTGTTCCGACACCAACAATTTCTCCAAGCTCTTTCAACGTCATCTCCGTCAAGGCCTCTGCATCATCATGATGCCTTGGGTCCTTGGTGTAGACGTGGGGTACATTGGTAGCAATGATGCAGTGCCTTGCATGTACCGTCGCTGCCAATTTGACCGCCACGGTATCGGTGGTATGACCTGGAACGGTACCTCCCATGACAACGATGTGGTGGTCTTCGAGAAGAAGCCGGGCCGCTTCGATGGTGTGGGGAACAACAGGCGCAACATCGCAGCCGATATCCAAGAGAAGTTGTTGGAGAACGGTGGCGTTCAAACGCGTTCCAGCAATACCAATCCGATCCAGTTTCTCGCTGTCGTGGATGATTTCTTTTGCCAAATCAATGCCTTCTCTTGCTGGCAGGCCTCCGCCAACAACCAGACCGATTCGACGTCCGTTGCCTTCGAGATGCACCATCAGTTGGCGCAATTGACCCATCCACATCGTACGAGCCGATGCTTCCTCGGGACGGAGGAGGCTCCCGCCGAGGGCCACGACATGGACGGTGCTCATGGTTCTCCTCCATCGCGGCCATGTTTTCATCCTATCCCTTGTCAAGCGAGACACCGTGTGAAAACGCGATGTTGAGGAGGGAGAATTGAAGTGCCTTGCCACAGCCGGACAAAGGGGGAAGACCATGTCCGACGATGCCAAGTTGTCAGCGCGCCGTTTGCGCCTGAAACTGGCTCTTGAAGAACTCCGAGAAATGAAGGGGTTCGGAACCGAACTGGTCACGCTCATCATTCCACCTGACCGCCAAATTTCCGATGCCCGTGGCATGCTCCAAAACGAGCACGGTCAAGCGGCCAATATCAAATCCAAAGGCACCCGTAAGAATGTCCAAGGCGCTATTGAATCCGCCATCTCAACGCTCTCCCGATTCAAGACGCCCGGAGAAAACGGTTTGGCGATTTTCGTCGGTTCCATCATCATTGGAAACAACAAGAGTCGGATGGTCAACATCGTGGTGGATGACCCACCGCAATCCCTGGTTTCCTTCAGGTATCGATGCGATTCCAGGTTTGAATTAACCCAACTCGAGGAGATGTTGGTCGACAAAAAATCCTACGCCCTCTTTGTCATTGACCGTGCTGAAGCGGCGTATGGCATCGCGACAGGGAAACGAATCCATGTTCAGGAACACTTGGTCTCAAACATCATGGGCAAGCACCGCCAAGGTGGCCAATCTGCTCAGCGTTTTGAGCGACTCATCGAAGAAGCGGCGCACAACTTCTTCA
>NZEQ01000072.1 GCA_002689105.1 Verrucomicrobiales bacterium
TTCCGCTGGGTTGACACCCAAACCTATCTTCCGGTGAAAACCTACTGGGTTGACGCCCCGTCATCTTCCAGTTATTTCCAGGAAGGTTCTCAGGGATGGATGTTTACGAACGGGGAAAATGAGGTGGGCTTGTATGGTGATGTACCGCCCTCGCACCTTCATTTCAACCGAACCAACATCATCGGTGTCCCGGGGCATCCCAACGGCTACGATGATACCTTGAATTCGGTATCGATAGAGCACAACGTCGCCATCACCACGGCAGCAGGTGTGTTCAATTGCACGTACATTGCGATCCAGGACGATGAGGACGGTGTGCTTTCATGGGAACTCTGGTACAACGATACAGTGCAAAACTATGTCAAAATCATCGACAGGCTTCCTGGGTCTCATTCCGATATGGTGGTTCATGAGTTGACCGCTTTCGACACACCTCAAACCCCGGAATTCTTGACCGAAACCACCGTCCAAACCGAGAAGTCCTTCGAGATTCAATGGTCGGAATTCGTTGGCGCTGAGGCCTATCAACTGCTGGAAAACGGCGTCGAGGTCTATCGAGGCGTTGAGACCGAGTTCGAACTTCGTAATCGAGATGATGGAACCTATCGCTACCAGGTCAACGCAATCATGCCGCTTGACTATTTGCTCCTTGGTTCGACGCTCGACGTTGAGGTTGCATTCCTTCCACCCACGCCGGTTTTGACCGCTTCTGCATCGTTCATTGCTTCAGGAGATACAGCTCTCCTTTCATGGGACTACCCGTTTGAAGCCGAATCGTATTTGGTCACGATGCAGACACCGGATGGTGATGTTGTCGAGGTTTACAACGGAGCCTCTACTTTTGTGGAAGTTGGAAATCTTGAATCGGGCCTTCATCGTTTCAGACTGGTTGCTACCATGGACGAGGTTTCCTCTGAGCCATCTGCTTCCATCTTTGTCACGGTTGAGGATTCATCCTCGTCCGCTTCTGAAGGTGCGATGCCAAGTCTGTCATTTCTGTCCATGATTTTCATCGTGTTTTCTGCAACTTTGTTCATGGAGTTCAGGAGGAATGGGCGATGAACAGACAACACTTCGTCGCTCTCTTGCAGGTGTTGTTTATTCTCTTGGCAAGCTGGAAGCTCTACGATTTTGCTCAATCCGACCTGCTCATCGAGGCGGAGGGCGAGAAGAGCGTGGTCGATTCTAACGGTGTCACATTTACCTTTGATGAAGCACCTCAACGGGTCGCATTAACCAATACTTATGCTGCGACCGTGATGAAAATGCTGGATGTCGATCCTGCTGTTGTCGTGGGTGTTTCTGGCGATTTTGACAACAGCGACCTTTGGCCAGAATTCACATCGACGACGATGATTCAAAATTCAGCACACTCTGAAATCGATTTTGAAGCACTCTTGGACCCCCGCCCCGATGTTTACATCGTTTTTGCCACCAATGGAATGGTGGATACCGAAGCGATTCGCCACAAACTCACGCCCGTCGGCATTCACGTTCTTGCGCTTGATTTCTACAAATACGATTCCCTTCGGTATGAGATTGGTGTGTTAGCCGATGTGTTTGACCGGAGGGATGCCGCTGATGCTCTCTATGAGAACTTTGACAGCATTGAGACCATGGTTGAGGCCCGCATAAGCACCGTTTCAAGCGACGAACGACCTGAGGTAGTTATGGAACATCATGCTTCNTTGACCCGTGATCCGGTCGTATTGACAGGCACCTCTCAATGGACAGACCTTATCCAAATGGCAGGTGGAGTCAATGTCTTTGCCGATTTGCCCGGACACACCACCCACGTGGACATGGAGGCCATCATCGATGCCGACCCAGAGGTGTTGATGTTCGATGGCATCACTTTCGACCTAGGCTTTGATCGGTACGATTCTGAAAACAAATGTGGAACGCACATGCAATCCATTCGTGATCGTCCCGGATTTGAGGGAATGCAGGCAGTTGATGCAGACCNGATGTTGATTCTTTCAGGTGAGTTTGCGGGTCCAATGATGGTTTACGGTTTGCCTACNCTCGCCAAACACCTTCACCCATCGACCTTCGAAGATGTTGATGCGACATCCTACTTGGACANCTTTTATTCAGAATATTTCNATGTCGAACGAACNGGGACATTCTCTTGTTCATCACAGGGGTGAGACGATGACCTCTCTCTCTCTTCAACATCAAGAACGTGGCCATTCTCAACTGGTGAAGATTGGCCTCATGTGCGTGCTGACCGCCCTTGTCAGTTTAGTTGCTCTTGGTCAAGGCTCATCAAGCCAACTTGATGTCTTCACCACGGCCCGAATCGTGTTGGGCCTCGAGGACGGCACCAGCGTCCAGTCCGCCATCATTTGGGAGTTACGGCTCCCTCGTGTGTTGATGGCCATTGTCGGTGGTGTTGGCTTAGCCACCGCAGGGGCGCTCATGCAAGGCTGCCTTGGCAATCCATTGGTTTCTCCACTCACCTTGGGCGTTGCCTCAGGCGCTGCTCTTGGTGCAGCTTTGGCCATTGTTTTGGGTTTTAGTATCACCAGCATTGGGGCTTTTGCCATTGCAGGAAATGCGTTTGTCTTCTCTCTTCTTGTGGTCTTTATCATCATCCAATTGGGGCGATANCGTTCCATCAGTGCAGAGTCATACATTTTGGTTGGTATCGCCATCACGTTTATCGCAGGAGCAATCGTTTCAACGCTCCAGTTCTTTGCCACAGATGCCCAATTGTCTCAACTTGCCCACTGGTCGTTTGGGAGTCTTTCACGTCCCGACATGGCGGTGGTTCTCGCAGTAGGCATCTGCATTGTGGCCTTACTGCCCCAAGCCATGATGTGGTCTTGGGATCTCAACGCTCTGGCCATGGGGGGCGATGATTTTGCCATTTCCACAGGTGTGAATCCTATGCGCATCCGGCGAAACATCCTCGTCCTTTCAGCCCTGATGACGTCCTTGATCATCGCCTTCACCGGCATGATTGGTTTCGTGGGTCTTGCCGCCCCTCACATGAGCCGCCTCATCATCGGGAACGACTATCGAAAACTTCTCCCTGCTTCTGCGGTTTGTGGAGCTTTTTTGATGGTGTTTGCAGATACCATTGGCCGCACCCTTTTCGCTCCCATCGTGATTCCTGTTGGCATCATGTTGGCGGTGATTGGAGGTCCGGTTTTCATGTATCTCCTCCTTCAATCAAAGGGGGTTCAACGATGAGTGACTTTCTGGCCGTTCACGATTTGTCCTTTTCTTGGCCTGGGCGAACCGTATTGGAGGGTCTCAACTTTGAAGTTGGGCCAAACCAACTCGTCTCAGTGCTCGGTGTGAACGGGGCGGGAAAAACAACACTGTTGAAGTGCATTAACCGAATTTTATCGCCCTCTTCTGGCTCCATTCATTTACTCTCAAGCGATGTATTGGGCATGACCATCATGGATGTGGCGAGGCAAGTCGCCTATGTTCCTCAAAGCGTGGGCACCAACTTTCCGATGAATGTCTTTGACGTTGTTCTGCTTGGTCGTCGCCCTCATCTCCAGTGGTTTGTTGGAGACGGCGACAGAGACAAAGTGAGTGAGTGTTTACATTTCCTTGACATCAATGATTTCGCCTTTCGCAGGTACGACCAACTTTCTGGTGGAGAACGACAGCGTGTGGTTCTCGCAAAAGCGCTCGCTCAGGAACCGAAGTTGTATCTGCTGGATGAACCGACGAGCGATCTCGACCTCAAGCATCAAATCACCACCATGGAAAAAATTCGCAGTGTGGTTGGCGACCGGACGGCNCCCTCCTCNGCGATTATCGCCATTCATGATATTGATGTTGCAGCACGGTTCTCTGACAAAATTATGTTGCTTCACGATGGTAAAATTAGAGCTTATGGGCCACCAAAGGAGGTTCTGACCGTTGAACTGATTGCCGAAGTGTTCGGCGTTGAAGCAGAGGTTCGAGAAGANTCGGGATCGCTNCGAATCACGATTCAGNNTGCANTGAAAAACGAGNAAGGTGATGGAGAATGAAAAAATTGACGATATTATACGGGACGGAAACAGGGAATGCAGAATTATTAGCCATGGATGCTGGTGCGCATGCCAATGAGCAGGGATTCGAGGCGGATGTTCGAGGCATGGATCAAATCGATGTTGATGAACTTTGCAACGTTCGGAGGTTGCTCATTTTTTGCAGCACGTGGGGCGATGGTGAACAACCGGACAACGCCCAAGACCTGTTCGATGCAGTTTCTGCGTGCGGGACCGGTACCTTTTCTGGTCTCAATTACGGTGTTCTCGCCTTGGGAGATACTGCGTTTGATCTCTTCTGCGAATCCGGAAAGGAGTGGGATGCGGTGTTCGAAGAAAAAGGTGCAAATCGATTGATTGAACGAATGGATTGTGATACCGATTACGAAGACGACGCTGCCTATTGGACGGAATCTTCAATCAACGAAATGAAAACGATTGAATAAATTCAGGAGATGAAAAAATGACCATAAAAGAACAACCAAAAAACAGCGGCCACACCATGGCCGATGGAAGCAAAATGAAGCCACAAAAGCGACTTTACGACCCCGAAACTCGGCGTTCNTCGCATGCNGAAGAGGCGAGAACGCTCGCCNAGCAGCANGTCACAGCGACGTTGTGCAGCATNTCAAAACAACACGACGGCCATCCTTATGGCTCCTTTGTGACCTATGCGATGCACGAAGGCCAGCCTATTTTTCTGATCAGCGGATTGGCAGAGCACACCAAGAATCTGATGAAGAATCCAAAAGCTTCGCTTCTGATTTCGGAAAATTCAGCGGAAAATCCACTCGCATCGGCTCGTGTGACGCTTGTTGGAGCCTGCCGGAAACTGGATGAGGAAGAGGTTGGGGCGGCGAGAGAGACCTACCTTCGCCACCATCCATCAGCGGTAGCCTATGTCGACTTCCGCGATTTTTTCTTCTTCGGTTTGGAAGTCTCTGCTGTCCGTTACATCGGTGGCTTCGGCAAAATGTCTTGGTTTGAACACGATGACTGGATAACGGCAGAGCCCGACCCCTTGTCTGAGCACGCACACGAAATCATCACGCACATGAACGAAGATCATGAGGATGCCATGGTGCTGTACTGCGAAACCATGAGCGATGCCCAAAACGTGCAATCTGCCGTCATGACCGGTATTGATCGCTATGGCTTTGAGATGGATGCGACGCAAACCGATGGCGTACACCCAATCAGAATCGCCTTTNCNCGTGAAGTAGAAACGCCAGATGAAGCNCGGNTTGAACTCGTTCGCATGGTCAAAGAGGCCAGAAAGAANCTCNCATCCTGAGTGAAATGAGAAAGTTTAGGGAAGACTAAACTTGAAAAGGTGTTCCCTTTCGTTTGAGNTGGAGAGGNCCTCTTGAAAACTGAACTCCTCTCTCTNTCCGACCTCGTTATCGGNTATGANGAGCCNCTNTCTGANCCGATCAGCCTCACGGTTGGTCCGCGGNGAAATNGTNGNCNTNCTCGGCCCCTCNGGGATTGGGAAAACCACCCTGCTGCGCACCGTTGCAAATTTGGTCATGCCGTTGGGAGGGCGTTCGGAACTTCACGTGGAACCGGCCGGTGGCCTGGGATACATCCCCCAAAACCTTGGTCTTGTTCGTCATGCAACGGTGGCCCACAACGTCGCTCTTGGAGCCGGTGTGCGAATGAAATGGTCGTTTGGAATGTATGCTGAGCGTCGCGAGCGAGTGATGGAAGCCCTCGCTGCGGTTGGTATGGACCACAAAGCGTCCGAGCCGGTGCGTCGGCTCTCCGGCGGACAAAAACGGCGAGTGGCGACCGCTCGAACCCTGGCGCAGCAGCCTCAACTGATCCTCGCCGATGAATTTCTCAGCGAACTGGACGACAGCAACGCCACGGCCGTGATGGAGGCCGTGTTTCCTCTCCTCACAAAAGGCAGCAGCCTCATCATGGTTGAGCACCATGAGGGACACGCGCTCAAGTACGCCACGCGGATTTGGGAACTTCTCGATGGGCGTTTTTCTGACCTCTCTGTTGAGGCGTGGAAAGAACGGCAACAGGGCGGTGAAACGGAATGAAAATCCGTCTCATTGTCATCATTGGAGCTCTGAGTCTGCTGGCGTTTTCGCTCCTGA
>NZEQ01000073.1 GCA_002689105.1 Verrucomicrobiales bacterium
TGTCCACATGTCAAGGCCTGCTTTGGCTGTGCAGTACGCCGACCACGAGCCAAGAGGACGCAACGCTGCGCCGCTTGAAATCGTCGTCACCCGAACCCGGTGGTCGCCCTGAAGGACCGAACCGAGCGCTTGGGTGAGGTGTTGAACACCGACGAGGTTGACCATCATGGAGCGCGTCCAGTCGGCGACCTCGGCTTTGAACAGGGGTTTGATGGGCTGGATGTCGCCGGCGTTGTGGACGATGCCGCTGAGATGCACACCCTTTGAGAGCACCGTGTTCGCCGCCGCATCGATGGAATTTGCATCCCCCAAATCGCACGGTGTGGCGTAGGAGTCGGGCGAAATCGCTCGGACCTCGGCAAGGGTGTGGTCGAGTTCTGGACTGGTTCGAGACAGAAGAACGACACACGCACCCTCACGAGCCAGCGCCAGGGACACCTCACGGCCGATGCCTTTGGATGCACCCGTCACGAGGAAGGTTTGACCTTGAAGTTCGCTCACGCAACCACCTCAGTAGGTGTAGAAGCCTTGTCCTGACTTCCGGCCAAGCTTGCCTTCTTCAACCATCTGAATGAGGAGCGGAGCGGGGGCGTACTTCTCGGTTCCGAAACCCTCGTACAGGACGTTCATGATGTGAAGCACGGTGTCGTTGCCGATCAAATCCGAAAGGGCCAGCGGACCAATGGGATGGTTCATTCCGAGCTTCATGATGCCGTCGATGGCCTCGGGCTCAGCCACACCTTCCTGCAGCGTGAGAATGGCTTCGTTGATCATTGGACAGAGGATGCGGTTGGAAACAAAGCCGGGTGCATCGTTGCATGAAAGGGCGGTCTTGCCCATCTTTTCGGCTGCTTCCACAACGGCCGTGTTGGTCGCTTCGCTGGTGTCGGCACCGTTGATGATTTCAACGAGTTTCATGATGGGGACGGGATTCATGAAATGCATACCGATGACCTTGTCGGGGCGATTGGTCGAACCGGCGATGGTCGTGATGGAAATCGAAGAGGTATTGGAAGCGAGAATCGCCTCTGGTTTGCAAATCCCGTCAAGTTCGGTGAAAATTTCCTGTTTGAGAGAGAGAATTTCGGGCACGGCTTCGACCACGAGGTCGCAATCAGCACACATTCCACGGTCTGTCCCGGTCGTGATTCGGGCGAGGGCAGCGTCTGCGTCGTCTTGCGTCATACGCTCTTTGCTGACAAGTTTGCCAAGCGAGAACTGAATGGTACCCAGTCCCTTCTCGACGTATTCGTCTTTGATGTCGATCATGACAACATCATAGCCTGCACAGGCAGCCACCTGTGCGATACCGTTGCCCATTTGTCCTGCGCCGATTACGCCAATGCTCTGAATCATCGTTTCACCTTCGTTCAAATCCACTCGCACACCGTTCATGAAGATGTGGATTCATTTGGACGGCGTCGGGGAAAGTAGCCCGACTCGGATTCGAACCGAGGTCGGCGGGACCAAAACCCACCATGATGGACCCCTACACTATCGGGCTGTGTAAGCCGGTCGGAGCGGTTCCGCTTTTTGTTTCTGTCGGCTTTACCCTCAGCGGAGGAGTTCGTGGTCGCCCAGCGTTTTTCGAGCGCTCTCGATGAATTGGTCGAGGTCAATATCACTTCTGTCCGTGTAAATTTGTGCCTGCAAAGCCATGTCCAACTTGTCGAGCCTCTTGACAAAAACGGCCTCAGGGGTGGTTTGGTGTTCGTATTCATCAAACAACGAAACCCACTCCGGTGCAATCTGTTCCATGGCTGCACGTTCGTCAGCGGATTTCGTTGAAACATCGTCTTGAGGCGTCAGGTCGCCGACAATAACCTCCGGCAAGTCGTGGACCAAGCAGAGTTTGAGGACGTGTTCGAGATTGAGGTCATCAGGGCATAACTTGAGCGCAAGGATGGCCATGCCCCAGGAGTGAGCGGCGACGGATTCAGGGGATTCAACACCCACATTCACCCATCCTTGTCGNAGCACATCTTTCAGACCGAGGTAGGTCTTGAGGTCCTCGCGCATGGTGGTGGCTTGAAGCGCGGGTTCAAAACCNCACCTCTTCAACCAAGGTCATGAGCGCCCGAGCCCCGAGNTGGTGGGATGAGGCGCACACCTTTTTGCTGAAGGACGANNTGNTGGGCCCCGTGGTNGAACAATTNGGCCCNNACGGTATCACGAGCCGGGATGACCTGTTCCAGACGCTGGTCCGTTCCATCGTTGGTCAACAAATCTCTGTNCTCGCAGCCGATGCGATTTGGGGCCGAGTGGTCGAGCATCTTGGNNANGTTACGCCNNATGCGGTCTTGGCCACCGACCAGGCAAGCATCGCTGCNTGTGGTGTNACTCGACCCAAAGCGAGCTACATCTACGGCCTTGCAGAAAACGCAACGGAACTTCTCAACCAGCCNTGGGAAGAGATGTCGGANGCCGCCNTCATGAAGCACTTGGTGAANTTCANAGGGATTGGACCTTGGACGGCGGAGATGCTCCTCATGTTCCACTTCCTTCGACCCGACGTGTTCAGTTTNGGAGACATCGGTTTNATCCGTGGCACACAACGNCTCGTACCNGAGGCTGAAACGAAGGAAGATGTGGGCAAAATCGCAGAGCGATGGCGACCATACCGTACGGCAGCAGCCTGGTACCTTTGGCGGATTTTGGACCCGGTTCCCGTTGAATACTGACTCGGCGAAGGTTTGACATGAAACCACATGCTGGTTTCATCATGGCCGAGAGCCCCTACTCGCCAAGCAAGCCATCCAAAACACTCGCTGAACGCCTTGGTTCAACGGGAAATAGAATCGCAGAACTCTCAAAGCAGGCCGCCACTGCCACCAAGGATGCAATGACCAAAGTTGCAGACGCAGGAAAGGAAGCCGCNGCAAAGACCTCACAAGCGGTGGCTGAGGCAAAAGAATCACGTCGGGAAAAGAAAGAGGAGAAATTGACNCAAAAAATTGAGGAAACCCGAGCCGAACTCAAGCAAGATGGGCACATCGAACTTGCACCAGCGATGATCACCCTTCCAGAATTCGAGGAAGAGCGCATGGCATTGATGGCTGAGGAACACGATATTCTTGTGGACCTGGTGGACCACATGCACGCCCTCTCAGAGCGAGTGGACCAACTTGAGCAAACCTACCGGGCTCTCGCTATTGAAGAGAAAACCAAATTGTCACTATCAATGGACGANGAAGCAGAAGGGAAAANCGAAGACACTTCTGAAAACATGACCTCCGCCCTTAGCCTTCTCGGAGCATCGCTGGTTTGGGTGGTATTGCTGACCGGAATCGACCGTTACTTGGCCTCCAATGAGATCATGTTGTTTTCCAGTTATCCCGCNGAAATCCCCGTTTGGGGCATCGGTGCCGGCTCATGGGTGATGTTTGTCATCTACCAAATCGGGAAGGCCGCCCCCTTCCTTCGTGTTTCAACACCGATGCTGATTCAAACCGGATTGGCCGTTGGAATCACGACCGTCATGGCGCTTTTGCTTTCGGACGACACCATTTCCACCATGTCAAGCGTTTGGACATGGGGCACGGCCATTGCTGTTGCCGTATTGGTTTCATCAAGCCTCGTAGCAAGCGCATGGCGCAACACACGAAAGGTCCTGACCCCTAACGAAGAGATCGAAATCATCGAATGATGGCATCGCCGTCTTTGAACAAGTCTCTCGTGATGTTCTTCTGGTGCGACTCAAGGGTTCCGCCACCGATTTCAAGCAACTTGGCGTCTCGCCACAANCGCTCGACGTGATATTCACCCACNTAGCCGTAGCCACCCATCACCTGCATNGCAGCGTCNGCGATTTCNTTCGCTGCCGTGGTGGCAAAGAGTTTGACACCGTCGGAGTCNAGTCGCTGACCNGAGGTNCCGATGGTCAAATTGTTGGCCGTGTCGTAGATGTAGGAACGCATGGCTCGATACTTGGCCCAACTCTCACCGATGTAGCGTTGAATTTGTCCGAAATCCCGAATGGAGGACCCAAAGGCTGTTCGGTCAGTAGCGTAGCGGTTCATCTCCTCGAGCGCTCGTCGACCAATGCCAAGGGCCATGCCAGCCAACGTGAGACGTTCAAGTTCCAAATTACCCATCATGTGAAGGAGAGATTCACCAACATCACCCACGAGGTTTGCAGCAGGAACGATGCAGTCGTCGAACACCAGTTCAGCGGTGTTGGATGCACGCATACCGGTCTTGTCGTATATTTTCTGACCCACGCTGTAACCCGGCATACCGGCCTCTACGAGGAAGGTCGACATCTGAACTCGCCCGCGCTCATCTTCACCTGTTCGGGCGTAGACCCAAACCACATCGGCAGGCGTGCCCTCTTCGTCGATGCATCCGTTGGTGATCCACATCTTTCGTCCGTTGAGCACCCACGAGCCGTCGTCTCGCTGAACGGCAGAGGTGGAGAGGCCAAGGACGTCCGTTCCAGCATCAGGCTCAGACATGGCCATCGCGCCAATCCACTCTCCAGAGCAGACCTTTGGCAGGATTCGAGCCTTTTGCTCCTCATTACCGTTGTAGGCGAGGTTGTTGACAAAAAGCATGGAGTGAGCCAAGTAAGCAAGGGCAAAACCCGGGTCCGAAGCTGACAATTCTTCGTGAACGATGGTGCAGGCGACGGCATCCAAGCCGGCGCCGCCGTATTCTTCTGGAGCGCTGATACCCAACAGACCCAATTCGCCCATGCTGCGGAGGAGTTCAAGGTTGAATTTCTCATCACGGTCGTATTCAAGAGCCTGAGGCTCGACGTATTCTTTGGTCCATTCTCGGACCATTTCACGAAGCATGAGGTGCTCTTCGCTCGGGTTGGCGATGTCCATGTTGGCCATGCCATGCCGTTCTCTTGGTGGCTTTTGACCTTTGGCGCTGATGCCGTGGAGGCTGGGGTTGAGGAACGAGGTCCAACTCACTCTTCAGAGGTTTCAGCATCGCCCAACATCTCTTGGCGAAAGGCCCGGTAGTCTTCTTCAGTTTCGAATTCAAGCGGCACAACCATGCGCTCTTGGCAGTCTTGGCATTCGTATTGCTGGCCGACCATGAAGCCCATGTAAGGGTAGACACGGATGCCGTAGCAGGCGATGCAGACTCGGAACGACATCCTGGACACGCTCAATTCATTCTTCTTCGGACAGGGCCTGGCGTAGTTCATCCAAGCCAATGCGATGGTCTTCATTGACGTCCAACGATTGGATGATGACAGAGATTTGAGCGGGCGAGAGAATGTCGCCGACCATGTCACGAATACCGTGATGCAGTTCCGGGCCGTTGATGCTTCCATCGCTGTCGGCGTCAAAGGCAGAGAACATGTCATCGATGGACATGCCTTTCTCCTTCAGGGCTTCTGCAAGTTTGCTCATGGCTTCTTCAGCACTCCACGTATCGTCGCTCATGTCGTGGGCTGGGCGTTGGCCTCCTAAATCGTTTGCATGCGATTCTTTTTCAAGCGTTGAGCGGCATAAGTTCTTGATGGATGGGAGTATGCAGGCAAAAGAACCAGTCATGGCAAAGAAGTATATCGCACGGGATCCGCGCACAGGAAAGCCCATTCAAACGGGCCAATCCGCCGTTTCAGATGCTTCTTACGAGCCAACCCTCGGGCCTTGGTGCGCCCTCCACCCTGCCGACATTATGTCGCTCGCAGAGGGCACGCTCACCCAGCGGGAAGTACGATGGAAAAACAAAACCCTGACCATGACCCGAAAAAACGGCATTCGTGCTTTGAGTCATGTTCCTCAAAACATGATCATGCCGGCCCACAAGATGCTCCTTGCGGCCTTTGAGGATGAAGACCCCCTCATCCGAGTGGCGGCCCTCGAAGTGCTTCCAGAGTTTGCCGTCCGCCGCTCCAATGAACTCTTTGATTGGCTCTCCGTCTTGCTCGACGACGAAGACGCAAGCGTGCAAAAGGCTGCCAGTGCCTCCCTCGCTCGAGCCGCTCCAACTTTTCCATCCGGTGTACATTCCTCCCTCGAGAACGAACTCCGACACGGAAATGAACAGCGAAGAAAAACCGCTTGGAAAGGATTGGAAGCCTTGACCAAAACATGGCCCGATGTCGTCGCCGACCACGTTGACTCAATCTTGCTCGAGCCTGATGTGGAGTTGCGACGACGAGCTGCCAAAATGATCAACGCCATCGTATCGAGAAAAACATCGGCCGTTTGGGACTTGGTCTCGTGGGCTCTCAACGACGAAGACAGTCAAGTTCGCAAGACGGTGGCCAAATCGCTTCCCCGGCTTGCCAAGCAAGACGTCAGAATGGGAACGATGTTCGCTGAGCGAGCGATTGCTGACCCGGACCCGGATGTACGCTTGTCGGCCATCAAGACCATTGAGAAACTCAACCGTGGTCACGGCCGAGCACGTGATTTGATTCTCGCCGGTTCCCGGTCGACGGATGTTCGTGTCCGCCGTGCTTGTGTAAGTCTCTTGCCCAAGTTGATGGACGAAGCCGAACTTCGGGCGCTCGTTGACGACCTTCTGAAAACCGAAACAGACCCTGGCTTGGTCGAGAAATTGATGCAGTATCGATTTGATGCCATGCTCGAAGGCACTGAAGAGCAGAAAAACGCCGCACTCTCACCTGCTTTGGCCGTCCCCGATATCGACAAAGAAGTGCTCCTGGCCCAAGGCAAGCGAATCGGCATGGCACCGGCCCCACCTTCAGCAGCCTTGGAACCCACGTCGCAGCCAACCCCTGAACAGCCTGCAGAATCGCCTCGCCAACCGGCCCGCCCAACGCAAGATGAGTTGATGGGGTACCATGACGACGACGATGATTTTCCTCCCGAAGATGACGAGCCATACTTTTGAGGTCGGCCGGGCCCGTGCAACAGCGTTAAGAACAGGTGGACGGTCGGCAACTCGCTGAAGAGGTGTATGATATGGACGATGACATGCCATTCAACGACAAAGCACAACAGTTTGACCGATTGTGGGACGGCATCACGCCCAAAGGCGTGAACCGCTCAAAGGCGCTCAAGTTCCGTCAATACATCCTTGAGCATGTTCGACAAATGCGTCGCCCACTGAACCGAGAGAATGCTCGCCGGTACTGGATGGGCGAACTTCAGAAGGAGATCGCAGACCGCGAAAACTTCTGATGACCCTGTGGAGGCCACCTCGTCTCGGTGGCCAATGAACAACCCCTGAGACGAACGGTGAGACCGATGTTCACAACGACACGCTTTGATGCTTGGAATCTTCCTGAACCCATCCAAAATGGCCTAAACGCCATGGGATGGGAATTCGCAACACAGGTTCAACGCGACACGGTCCCCATCGCTCGTCAAGGAACCGATGTGATCGGCCANGCGCGCACNGGCTCGGGAAAAACCGCTGCCTTTGGATTGCCCATCCTCGAACGCTGCCAGCCAACTGGTGAACTCCAGGCTTTGATTTTGACACCCACGCGAGAACTCGCCAATCAGGTCGCAGAAGAATTGGGCATGCTCCAAGGCGATGCCGGCCTCATCATACTCACGGTTTACGGTGGGACTGACCTCGAAAAGCAGGCAAAGACCCTTGGAGAAGGCGTCGACATCATCGTCGGAACACCCGGCCGTGTCATGGACATGAGTGAACGTGGCCACATTGACTTGGGCAAACCGCAGGTCATGTGCCTCGACGAAGCCGACCGCATGCTNGACATGGGATTCTTCCCCGACATCATGTGGGTTGTTGAGCGAATGACCGGGCGTGAGCAAACCCTGCTCTTTTCGGCCACCTTCCCGCAAGAGATCATCGATGCCGCTCATGAGTTCATGAACGAACCGGATTTCGTGTTAACCAACGCCGAAACGCTTGATGTCCCCCCCATTGACCTCTACTCGGTTCGTATCGGCCGCTCCAACAAACTCTGGGTGTTGGGCCGCCTTCTGATTCGAATGCAAGATGATGACCAGACCATCATCTTCTGCAACACCAAGCGCATGGTGGACTTGGCGGTTGAACGGCTGAAGAAACACCGCTTCGATGTGGCCGGCCTGCACGGAGACTTGAGCCAAAACCAGCGTGAACGCATCCTCAATTCATTCAAAGAAGGCGAGGTGAAAACCATCATCGCCACGGACGTTGCTGCTCGTGGTATCGACGTGGACGGCATCACCCTCGTCATCAACTATGATATTCCAAACGACTTGGATTCTTTCATCCACCGCATTGGACGTACGGGTCGCATCGGCCGAACTGGAGAGGCTTGGAGCTTGGTTTCCCGCGACGATGAACCTCAATTGTCGAAAATCATGGCCACCTATGGCCTTGACATCCAACCGAGCGAAGCCCCTGAACTTCCTGAAGGCGTTGANCGAGATCCTGTTCGTCGCCAAGAAGACTTTACGGAAACAGCCGATGTGTTCGGTTATGTTACGGTGAAACTCTCCCTCAGCCCAGAAGACGCCGGTTCAACCCTGAATGTGGCCAACTGGTTTGTTGAACAGTTGCGCTGTGATGAATTGGCCATCGGCACCATCGCCTTCAGGGATGAAGCAACCTTTGTCAGCCTCCACAGCAGCAAAATCGGCACGGCCATGAAGGCCATCGAGAAGCGACCGTTCAACGGCCAAACGATGACCGCTTCCATCGTAGAGTGATCACTCCTCTTCGCCTCGGCGTTTCCACGAACCCGATTTTTTCGAGTGGTGCGATTTTGTTTGAGGTTTCGATTCTTCCACGGACTGAACGGCTGCACTCGGCCATGTACCATCCTCAAGAGGCCGTTCAACCACGACCAAGGTTCCGACACCCATGGCCAAGCCAAGGGCAGAAAGCGACCAAGCATAGCCAATGGCATCGTCCCATCGTTGTTCGGCATCGGCACAATCCGAAGAGAGTTGACTCGAGAATTCGCAAAAGGCAAGGGTGTCTCGGGCGTCAATCGCTTCTTGATTGGTTGAGATGTTGGTCATGGCCAACACGAAGAGCAGAAGCGCTGCCCCAAGGAGGGCCTTGTGTTTGGTTTCCCAAAGATGGCGTCGTTGAAATCGCCAAGGAGACGGGTCTTCTTTGGTCGCTGCGAGGGTGCGAGCAGGACCACCAAAGCGCAGAAACCACACCAACCACATGCTGACGAGCACCACCAAAAAGCCCCAGGTGTAAACGGNCTCGTGGAATTGCCACATCGGCGTCAAGCAGGCCTGAACGTCCGGTGTTTCAAGGCAAGAATTCAACGCAATCGGATAGAAGACGACGAGACGAAGGATGTTCAAGACGTAAACGATGGCGCACATCACACCAACCGCTTTCCATTTCTCTCGTTGAGGCACACCGTCGGTCATCATGACCAAGGTGGAGAGGAAGATCATTTCGTGCACGCCAGCGCACTCATCCGAGACGTAGAGGCCCACGCTATCGTAGGGNCCAGGGAACGATGGATGGAGAAGGTCAATNCGTGTCAACCAACCGTTGTGATGACTGATGACGGCGGTGCCCTCTCCGTAAATGAGGTTCGTCATTTCGTTCCAAATCCACGCCTCGGTCACTTGGATAGGAGCGAGGGTGTCCGAGGGGATGGTCAAAAACCAGTAGAATGCTTCAACCAAGATAAGCGCCAGCGGTATGCGGCCGTAGCGGAGACCCAACTCGCCCACTTCCCGCCAGGACATGTCCCCTTCAGGACGTGCTGACCCGGTCGCCGCCATGGTTGCAGAGCCAGCCCGTTGTTGAAAAGATGTCGCGGAGCAACGAGGAAAAGAAGACCTGTTGAGATGACCCGTGCATGTGTTCAAAACGGACACCATCCTCCGTCACCCATGGGAGAGGCCGGCGANGGGCATGGCATCACGCATCGCCTTGATGTTCTTGGGTTCAATTGCCCAGTCCCAGTCGCCAAAACGAGGGAAGCGCTTGAAGAACTTGCCAACGGAAACGTGTTGGAGGTCCTTGCCGATGACCCTGAAACCCTACAAGACATGCCCCTGCTCATTGGCCGTGGCCCACATGCTCTGTTGGAAGTGAACAAAGAAGAGGGCGAGATTCGATTCGTTATTGAGGTGAAAGCGTGAAAGTTGTCAAAAAAGACGATGTGCCAAGTATTGCGTTCTTACCAACCGGTTTTGGAAATTTCCGAATTCAAGTGTTTCACGAAGAAACCACAGGTTTTGACCACGTTGCACTGACGCTCGGCGACATGTCAGGCCCCGACCCCGTTCTTGTTCGTGTTCACTCCGAATGCCTAACAGGCGATGTCTTTTCCAGCACCCGCTGCGACTGTGGCCCTCAACTCCATGCCGCCCTGAATGCCATTGTCGAGAAGGGNTGGGGCACCCTCCTCTATTTGCGCCAAGAAGGTCGAGGTATTGGCCTCCACGCAAAAATTCAGGCTTACCACCTCCAAGATGGTGGTGCTGACACCCTTGATGCGAACCTGATGCTGGGCCATCCGGCCGATGCTCGAGACTATGCCATCGCCGCCGAGATGTTGGAAGAGTTGGGTGTTGAGCGGGTTGAACTGATGACCAACAATCCTGAAAAAGTGGCACAACTCACCAAACACGGCATTGATGTTGCCAGCAGAAGCCCGCTGATCGTTGGTGTTGGCTCCAATAACCGAGATTACCTCGCCACCAAAGGTGAGCGAATGGGACACCTCATCAGCGACGACGATTTGTGAAATGGGGCCGTGGCCGGGAATTGAACCCGGGCTGGCAGAACCACAATCTGCCGTGCTAACCCCTACACCACCACAGCCATGAGAGGTAGAAGCGCCTCATGCGCTAGGTATTTCAAACATGCGCCAACCTCCTCATCGGCAAACACCTCATCAGGTGCAGGGAACCCTTTGTTTCAAGAAGTGCCACCTCGTGCAAGAAACCATGCGACCTCANAGTAAGGTGCTCTTTTTGGTGCTCATGCTCCTCATGTTTTCCGCTTCACCGTTCTTGACCGCCGGTCAAGCTCGTAGCGTTCACAGCACCGCTGATGTTGACCTCTTTCCGCAAGGCAACTTCGTTGACCCAAGTCTTTGGGAAACCGGTGCTGAGACCTCNTTTACTCAAGAGGAAGCTAGCTATTCCGAAACGATGGTCGCCGACCAACGATTGACCATGCTCCACACACGACCGGTGCACCTTGACACGCTCACGGTTTGGTCTTCAATGTCCCCAACCGACTCCAACTACTCCACGGGTGCACCCGACGGAGCGAGCACGTGGTCAACGGGTCCGGAAATCGAATTGACCGACTTCGATGTTTCTGGACTGGTCAACTACCCGATGGTTGAACTCCACATGGTCGGCGTTTTCCAAATTCCCAACGCCCTCTCCGAGGATACGGTTCGGATTTCCGTGGAACATGGCGATGGTTTTGATTTGTTGAAGACCTTCGCTCACACCCAAGGAAACGTGGATTACATCAACAACTCGGCTTACCGATTGAACATCACCGGCTTGATGGATTGGACGTGGGATGAC
This sequence comes from Verrucomicrobiales bacterium, assembly GCA_002689105.1. GTDB lineage: Archaea > Thermoplasmatota > Poseidoniia > Poseidoniales > Poseidoniaceae > Poseidonia. The sequence goes on from NZEQ01000073.1 coordinate 11,418, forward strand.
ATCGCTCAAATGACCTTCACGCTCGACTATGTTTCCGCAGGTGGCGTCGATGATTCTCGACTTGTCGTCGATGCTGTTGGCTTGGACATCACCGTTCAGACGCCGTGGTATGGAGGCGAAGTCGCCTACGCCTCCTCACAGTTTTCAGGACACGAACTCCCTGTCATGAACATCGACTTTACCGGAGGCTCAACCGACAACGTGGCGTTGGATGATTGTGGCCTCAAACCCACCATTGAAGGAACCACAGGACAATGGACCAGTGACACCTTCACGCATCCACCTGAACAAACGCTCGGGAGAATGCACCATTTGGTCGAGAATGCAGGTGGAGGGAACGTTTCCATCGAAATCGCCGTGTTCGAAGATGAGGTGATGACCAGTGATTTCACCGTCCTTCAACCCAACACGTTGCTTCCAACAGGCGATGCATATCAGGTCAGGCTCACCATCACGGACGCCTGTGTTACCGCCGTTTGGGCTGACGTGAACGATCCGTCGCTTCGATTGGACGGCCGAGTCTTTGGGACCAACGACGGTATTGATGCCGAATACTCACGATGGCTGGTGTTTGTCAACGACGAACTCGTTTCCAACGAACCCATGGCTTTGGGCACCTTCACACATGAGTGGCCGATTGGGGCTTACCTCCGCCCCGGAGCGTCTTCTTTCACCGTGGCCATGCGAGCCTGGTTCACCTGGGATTCAAGCGGCTCAGCAAGCCACACAGCGCTTGAATTCACCGACTTGACCGTTCTTGGCGGCTATGCGATTGAATGGGATGAAGACCCCGTCTGCGAATCCATTGGGGACCAAGTTCTCAGCGAGGACAACGGGGGCATCATCTTGCCACTGATTCGACGCTGCAGCGACGATCGAGCCACGAACGAAGAGTTGCAGGTCCAATTCACGAACACGAATCAAGACCTTGTGGCCGTGGACCTGGCAGAAGGAGATGTCCGACTTCGATTGCTTCCTGAAGCCAGCGGTCAAGCCATTATCGGCGTCATGGTCATTGACCCGGCCGGAAACACATGGCAGGATGCCTTTTCCTTGGTGGTTGACGCTGTTGACGACCCCCCCGTGGTCGCTGAATTCCAGTCATTGATTCCGGTGGAGCGCGAGATTGAGACGGTCATCAACATGACATGGAGCGACCTTGACTCGGCAGGCCTTGTAACCGCCTCAACCAACAGGTCATGGGCCACGATTGACCTCACGAGCAGTGTTTTGACGGTGAACCCTCCATCCGTTGGCTTCCAATCCGTTCTCGTTTCCGTTTGTGACCAGACCAGTTGTACCGAGCGCGAGGTTGACCTCGAAGTCATGGCCCTTCCCGATTTAACCATTGAATCCATCACTTTTGACAAAGAAGAACTCACGCAAGGTGACATCATCTCCATGCGGGTCCTGGTGAGAAATCAAGGGCAAGCCGATGCCACCATGGTCTCGGTCCGTTGCCAAACGGAGGACCAACTCATTGGCGTCCAAACCATCGCTATCATTCAGCCCGGTGAACTCCAATCCGTCATGTGTGACTGGCAAATCCCTCTGGATGTACGTGTTGTCCGGTTCAATGCTGTCGTGGACCGTGGACTGGAGATTCAGGAAGGCGATGAAGACAACAACGAGATGGAAGAATTGGTGGCCATCAACGAAATCGTTGAGGAAAACGCCGACTCCACCGAAGGCGTGTTCTCTGCTCAATCGACCATGGTCATTGTGATTCTACTCGCCTTGGGATTGCTCGGTTTAATCGCCTTCATGATGCCACCAAAAATCAAGAAAATACAGTGATGAGGCTGCAAAAGGTTCGGCCCCTCGTTCGCATCTCCGATGTCGGATAACGCGCTCAACCCCCTCAAACTTGATAACCAAAACGTAGGAGCCGAGGTTGCTTTGAGGTCGTGGGGGCCGTTCAACCTAGGTTGACAAAGCAGGAGTGGGAACCATGTCTCAACTGAAAATCCGAATTGAAACGGAAGAATACATTTACGAAGAATACATCGAAGCTTGAAGCTCAAGAAGAGGTCGGCCAACGGCGAGGGTAAACCTCGGTGTCGATCAAAACCATGCTTGGTCGAGCGACTTCTCCAGCGTCCAGCGTGGCGATCTCGTTCGAGTCCATCTTGAGGCGTACAAACCCAACCGCCTCGTCTTTCATGGAAGCGACCATCAATTCGGTTCCTTTCTTCAAATTCTGTGGGATGCTGACGAGGCCGGGACGGAGCAGAGGCGCTCCGTAGGCGAGCGCTGCAACGGCGCTGTCCTTGACCTGACATCGTGGGACATCAACCAGGAGTTTTTCGATAGGGTGAACAACAGCACTGAGCGCCTCTTCTTGCCCGCATTCCTTCCAGAGCCAAACAGCATCGGCCAACTGGTCCATGGTAATGCAGTGGTTCAAATCGAACATGCCAGAAGATTCTCTTCGAAGTTCCTTCAGCGTGACCGGGGTGTTGAGCATCAAACCCATGTCCCTGGCCATGGTTCGAATGTAAGTACCGGCCTCGCAGGTGATGCGAGCAACCACATCCTGTTCATCCATGTCCAACAGCTCAAAGGCGTGAATTGTTCGTGTTCTGACCTGGACCTTAACGGCTGAAACTTCCGGAGGCACGTTGTAAATTCGACCGGTCATCGAGGCCATGGTTTCTCGAAGTACCGCTTCATCAGGGCGTTGTCGGAAACGAAAAACTGCGATGTAGGATTTGGTGTGTTTGAGAATCTTATTGGTGATTTTCATGCATCGCCCGGCCATTAAAGGGAGCACACCTGTCGCAAAAGGATCCAGAGTCCCTCCATGACCCAGCCGTTCCAGGCCAAGTAAATCACGAGCCCAAGCCGCAAGTTGGTGGGAAGTCGGGCCGGCCGGTTTGTCGATCAAAATGAAGCCCGATGCGAGACGCTGCTCGAGGGTGCGGTCGTCGGGATTCGTTCCAAAAGCGGTGTCCGTTGTGGGGGCCGCATCCAAGACATGTTGACTCATTGAAGTGCCTCCAACAAGGCGACGACATGCTCCAGTATTTGAGATGCATTGAGAGAAGTGGCGTCAATCACATGAGTGTAGGGTTCTGGGTCTTCGGGCACGAGGTCGTAAAGCACGCGAAACCGTTCACCATCAACAGATGCTCGTTGTTGATTGGCTTGGAGAGCATCCTCAACCGTCAACCCCTCTCTATGTGCCACACGTCGAGCACGCTCTTCGTCATCGACATCCAACCAGAGGCGCAAGCACGGCAAGTCAAGTCGGTACGCCCACCAACCTGCAAGTCTTGACTCGACGATGTCAGCACCGTCCGTTCCTTTCATGCGCTGTTTGAGCAACTCGTCCAGAGAACGGTCAACTTCGGGCTCGTTATGGCATAGTTCTCCAAAATCACCGAGTGACATCCCCCGTCGCTTGGCTTCCTCTCGAAACACGTCGCCACCGTTCAGGCTGGTCCAATCGTTTCGTTCCATCAAGGCCTTGACCAGCGTACTGGTTCCGCTCCCTGGATGCCCGGAGACGGTCAATTTGACCAAACCATCACACCCATTCATGGAAACAAACGTTGCAACGCTTGGTTCGAGGTCCATCGTGGGTGATCACGTCACCATCGCATTCAGGACATACAAGGGAGATACCTGCCATCAAGCCACCTTGGCTCACCTCTTTGGCTTCCTTTGGGGCAGACGAGGACTTCTTCCGGTGTTGTTGACTTCGCTTGGAACGCTGTTGTCGCTTCTTCGCTTGACTGGAGGTCGCCGCCGGTTTGGTGGCCACCAAATGCAAGAGGGGTTCCTTGAGAACTTCGCCCGCCACCACCAAGGGATGGGATTTGTAGCGAGTCAATTTGATGTGGCGATCAAGCACACGCCCGTAGGCGGCGCTCATGCAAATATAGCAGCAAATCCAAGCAGGGAAGAACAAGAATCTCCCATCGAGGAGGTTCCACTCAGGTGACCAAGGAAGCGAAACATAGTCCACTCGAAACGTCTCTACTTTGGTGGTCAACCAGGCAAAGATTCCGATGATGAAAATCATGGTGAACATCATCGGTTTCATGGCCCCCATTTGCACTTCGAGTTGCTCTGGCATCATCTGTTGCTGGAGCGTCATGGCCTTCTCTTGGAGAATGGGGTCTCTTGAAAGCCGGGCTTCGTTCATCATCTGGCGAACTTGACCTTGACGGTGGCCGATGTGGGCTTGGTCCATGGGGTCGACGAAAAAGTTTCGAATCACGGTGTTCAACGTCATGGAAAAGATACCGAGAATCATGACCGTGATGACAAAGAAGGACTCCTCAGGAAGAAGCGGGGAGAGCAAAGGGTCCGCCGTCGTACCCAGTGAAGTTCGAATCGAAGGCGTCATGATGAGGACGGTCATGAGGATCATGAACATCAGCATGACAAACATCGAACCTCCCGGAGGCGGGGGTGGCGGTGGCGAGGAACCGTTGGCCATGTTTGGTCTGCGACGATGGCAGGGCATGAAGGTTAGCATCCAAGATATCGAAAGTTCACGGTCTGAACGGCGATGCGAGAAGTTCAAACAAGGAGACCCCTTGGTCCAGTCATGCGCCAGAAAAAACCGTTGGATGTTTCACCAACGTGGCGTTATCCCATGCCCATGCCCATGCCCGGACAACCGGTCTGTGCCACGGAACTCGAAGCGATTGAACAACTCGCACGGTTGCCCGCTGCTCCCCGTATGTTCTTCTGGACGGACGCTCAGCGGAAATGCCCAGAGGATTGGGGCTTCATTGCCAGTGTTCGTCAGGGTGTCCCACCGAGCGGTATTGAGGCTGAGTTGGCTGCATGGGCCGAACAGTATCCCATGGCCTGGTTGGCTGTTGACATGCGAGATGGGTCCATTCCACCGTCGACCGTACGCCCGCTCAATGATGTCCTCTCTTCGCTCAAGCGGCCCGTGATCGTCATCGTGAGTCGCTCACCAGAACATGAGGAATGGCCACAGTGGGTCCTGCCTCAGTAAGTCTTGGCGTTAATCCCACCCGTGAAGGGCTCAGCGAGAACGACCAAATGTTCGTTACATTCACTCTGTGAAGGTGTAGCCACAAGCTGCACAGGTGGCTGAAGCAAAGGGCACCATGGTCGAACAGATGGGGCAAGCCTTCTCCTCAGCATCGGATGCTTCGGGGGCAGCCTCAGCGGATTCTTCCTCTGCAGGGGCTTCTTCCTCTGCAGGGGCTTCTTCCTCTGATGCGCTACTGTCGTCGGAGGCTCCATTGGCTTCGTTCCAAGCTTTGGCGGCGTCTTCCAACTCGGCCTTCTTGAGATAACCGTTGTCGTCGTGGTCGTAAGCCGCTGCAAATTCAACAAAGGCGTCTCGGTGTTCAACGTCGATACCGGCAGCGTCCATCACTCGGAGGAGCATGTCCTCTCGGAATTTCATCTTCGGTGCACTGTCTTTGCCAGCATCTTCGCCACCCTCTTCTGCCGATTCATCAGCATCGGTCGCTTCCGCTTCTGGTTCGGCTTCCTCAGTTTCAGATTCGATCGTGGGCAAGTCGTCAGATTCAATTTCATCACCAAAGTGGACGCCGTGGAAGCGGTTGAGAGCTTCTGCATCGACTTCGCCGCTTCCCTTGATATCAAAAGAAACTTCGAGGCGTTCGCCTTTCTCCACCTTGGGAACATGCCAAAGGATATGGAGGCCGCCTTCACCCTCTTCGGAGGTCATCTTGACGTCGTCACGCTTACCGTCGGCACTCTTCATTTCCCATTCCTTGATCTCAAACTGAGGTGGTAGCACGTCGTTGATGTACAAGTCGCTTAGAGCAGTATCGCCGTTGTTCTCAAAGAGAATCAGCACTTCGTAGCGGCCCTTTCCTCCCAGAGGGATGGCCTGCTTACCTGCGCTGAAGTTGCGGCGGTTGTGAACGACCTTGATGCTGGGTGTAGCTGAAGGTTCTTTGGTGCAGATGGGGCCAAAGCGCTCTGCACTGAATTCAACACGTGCTGGTGCATCAACACGCTCGTTTCCTGGGGACGGGTCTGGTGCTGATAGCGGGTAGGAAATCTCAATTTTCTTGCCCGGCTTGAGGCCGATTGGGCCACGCGTTCCAACGGTGAGCATCATGGTATGACCTTGACCATCGGGTGAACGATGTTCCTTCTCAATGGTGATGCCTTCTGAGACTTCGACCTTGTACTGGTCGTCATCAACGGTTTTCCCGTCAATCTTGATGGTCAATTGCTCCTGAGTGGGTGCTTCAAAGAGACCGGGTACATCGTCGGTGATGCGCATGAGGTTGATGGTCGAGGAACCTTTGTTGACAAGGGTCATCGTAGCCTGAATCTTCTGCGCACGGTAGGAACGAAGGTTGGCCGTGGAGTATGTCTTTTCAACATCGGCTTCGAGCACTTCGAGTTTCTTCTCCTCGAGCGTCATGGTACCTTCGGACGATTGCACCGCCTTGGGGAGAACCGTGTATGAAAGGTCGTAGGTGAAATCGGGCTCGGATTGCGCCATGACCGTTCGCTCTTCTGATTCCCACTTTCCGTTGGGCGTGACGTCCTGATCAA
>NZEQ01000011.1 GCA_002689105.1 Verrucomicrobiales bacterium
GAAAACGGTGCAAGCGTCCCGACCCTGAGCATCATCACCTCCTCCGAAGGGACCTATCTCTATGACGCTGAAGTGGCTGATGTTCACACCCTCCAATACAGCGTGGGTGGAGCGGTCTCAACGGTCGAGATCACGGTCGCTGCCCAGAACAAGGTGGCTCGTTTGGAAGTCAACCTGTCCACGGCTGTCCTCGAACAACTTGAGAGCCTCGATGTCTCTATACGAGCCTTTGATGCCTATGACAACGAAATTCCGGTTCCTGGCAGCGTAACAGTGGAGTCCACCGGCCGTGGAACGGCGATGATGACCTCCTCAGACCTCTGGTCTGTCACCACGCTTGATGACGGACCTCAGACCATCACGGTCAAGGTTGGCGCCGTTATCGTCAATGAGGAAATAACGGTCAACGGCAACTTCCAAGGCTTCTTTGAGGCAGGCGGTACGTTGTACTATGTCGGTGCAGGTTTACTTGCACTGGTCGCGATTGTGCTCCTCGGTCTCGGTGTTATGTTCATGCGAAACGGAGGCGGCGGAGACTGGGATGATGACGACTACGACGACGATGAGGATGATGACCGTCCATCGGGTCCAACGGGGCCCGCTCCCGGTCCAACGGGGCCCGCTCCCGGTCCAACGGGTCCAGCCCCCGGTCCAACGGGGCCCGCTCCCGGTCCGTCCGGCCCACCTGAAGAGGAGGCTCCGGCTGAAGAAGTCGCTGAGGAAGAACTCGAAACCACCTTTGACGAAGACGGAACAGAGTGGTGGGAAGACGAAGACGGTGCCTGGTGGTACCGAAATCCCGGCGAGGAAGAGTGGCAAGAATACACAGAATGAGGTTGTGGTGCTGTGAAATTCCCGAAGGCGTGCGTCGTTCTTGTCGCGCTCGTTCTGTTCGGTAGTTGGTCGGTGATGCTACCCGCATACTTGGATGACGATGATGTCATTCAGCGTTCGGGAACAGCCGACCGCGTGGTCATTGACGGCCCTCCTGCCTCCATGTCTGCTGACGAGGTGATGGCGTTTGAAGCCCTCATCTACGACCCGGTGAACAACCTCGTGTCCGGGGAAATAAGTTGGTCAGCAAGCAACGGAACCATCACCGAAGACGGGTTGTTCTATCCTTGGTCGGCCGGCACGGTGGAAATCATTGCTGAACACAACGGCCTGCGTGGTTCCCATAACATCACGGTGGAACCCGGTGTTCCCACGTCGATTGAGATCACCCGGCTCAACGTCGGTGTGCTTGAACCCACCACCATGACCGCCGATCTGCTCGATGCCAGAGGTAATCGAATGCCGGGCGCCTCCTCCATGGTTTGGGATATAGACGGGGATTACATCGGTCATGGAGAACCTATCTGGGCGGCAGAATCCATCGGCGAATACCATGCTCGTGTACGATACAACCAACTGGAAACTCAGGCCACCATCAGCGTCTCAGCAGGGGCGCCCTACGAATTTGTATTTGATGACCCGCTGATGGTCCGCGCAGGGACGTTGCAAACCATCACCCCTCACCTTGTGGATATCAACGGTTATGAGATGCCTCTCTCCACCGCAGGTTCACTGTCCTGGTTTGCGGAAAACGGCTCGTTCAACGCTCTGGGTGAATATTTGGCTACCAACACGGGCCGATGGACCATCACGGTCTCAGCAGGCAACATCACCGGAAGCACCACGCTCCAGGTCATTCCCGGGGATGCCGTGGCTTCGGAATTGATGGTGGTCGATTCACCGGAGGTTTTTCTGGCTGGTGAATCCTATGAACTCGTCTTTGAGCGTCGGGACACCAACGGCTACATCGGTTTTGTTTCACCTTCCATCCACGCCCTGACCGCTTCCTCTGGAGGATTGTCGGTTGACGACGAGGCGCGGGTGTTTTGGAACCCTTCGGCAACGGGCCCTGCGGTCCTTTCTGGGGTTGACGGCACGGTGGCCAGTTCGCTGGAATTGGATGTGCAACACGGGCGTGCAATCGACATCGGGTTCAGACTCTCGCCACGGGCTCCTTCAGCTGGCGATTTGGTCGTCATTGAACTCGTGGCAGAAGACGTGAAGGGGAACCGATGGGTTGTCAACGGCAGCATTGCCATGACCATGGGTGAGGAAAGCGAACTGAATCCGGATTCATCCTTTGTCTTGCTTCAATCACAAAGTGCACGCTCATGGAGGTTTGATGGAAGTTGGTTTGACAACTCCACGGGCACCATGTTTGTCACTGACGTCGCTTTTGACGTTCGAGTTGGACGTCTCGCTTTCATCACCCTTGAAGGCGAGGGAAGTCAAGTCCCCGCCGACGGCGAGTTGGCCCTCAACCCCATGTTCTTCGATGCCTACGGGAATCAGTTGGATGACATTGCTCTCAACTGGACTTTGGACGGAGAGGATATCACCCTCGATATGCTCCTGAACGATGGTCGTTGGACGGCTACGACCGTTGGAGGTCATGAACTTCGTGTTAACGCCGACGGCGTTTTTGCGACCGTCCGGTTGACGGTTGTTGCCGGTAATGCTTACTCCCTCATCACCGATGCTGATGAGGGCTTGGTGGTGAATGCTGGAGCTCCTCATGATCTCTTCATTCAGGTCGTTGACATTCACGGAAACGTCGCAGAATCCACTTCGGTCTCCACGATGCTGAACACCTCTCTTGGTGAGTTGGAGGCCTCTCCAACTGGATTGGGATATTGGCAGTTCACCGGCAAGCAGGTGGGCTCCTACGATTTGGTTCTCCAAGATGAGGGTGCAACCCGCACCATTCCGTTGACCATTGAACCCGGTGCGCCCGTCCGTATTCAAGCCTCCATGAGCCGCAGTTCCATCGCTGAAGGAGATGTCGTCTTGATGGATGCCTTTGCCACCGACGCTTACGGGAACACCCTCGACATTCCAAAGGCCAACACCAGCGTGACTTGCACCTCGGGGTCAGCCTCCTTTGTGACCAACGGCACGTGGGAAGTCGATATCCAAAATGGAGGCACCGATCGCTCATGCACCATTCGTTGGAGCGGTTTGCTCGCTCAGACCTTCTACGATGTTGATGAAGTTCTTCTGGGTGGTGCAGTGGGTTCAACCAATACCGCCATGACCATGGCAGCTATCCTGTTGTTCCTGATTTTGGGCGTCTTGGTCACCCTGACGAGAAAAGCAGCCCAAGCCTCTGAAGAGGAGTGGATGGAAGAAGCGTTTGATGACGATGAGGACGAAGAAGACGATGAGGACATGGAGGAGCACTCCGCAAGCGGGGTGGTTGACGATACGCCACTACACGAACGGCATGGCCTCACCTTGGAATCCATGAAGTCGCTTGCCGAAGAGGCCGGAAAGGTTGGCGTGATGCAAGCCACACCTTCCACCGTTCAGGGAGAGACCGGCTGGTATGTTGACGTGTCCGAGGAGTTGCAATATTGGGAAGTAACGCCCGATGGCGAATGGATTCGTCATGAATGAAGCAAATCGTTTCTCTTCGCAGGGGTTCATATTGGAGGACTTGTAGGCGCAGATGATACCATGGGTACACAGGAACTGATTGAACGTCTTAACGAAGCCCTCGGGTGGGAACTCCGTGCGGTGAACATGTACGCCCACTACGCCGCCAATATTCAGGGAATTCACCGCCTCCAACTTGACCCCATGTTCAACGGCGAAGCCACGGAATCCTTGGCGCATGCAGACGTGGTACGACGAGCCATCGTCAAGTTGGGTGGTGTTCCAGTGACGGAGCGAAACCCTCACCCCATTGTCCATTCCACCGAATTCAAGGCCATGCTGGAACGTTCTCTTGAGACCGAAACAAAAGCAGCCGAGGTCTATGCGAACATCATCCAACTCGTTGAGAAAGTTGGCGACCAAGAGATGTACGATGCGATTGAGCAAATCTATCTCGCCGAATTGCGCAGTCTCGAAGACCTCCGCCTTATCTTGGCATGAGGTTCAATCCATCGTTGCCCGACGGGTGCTCATCGTGAGCGAAGGTTCTTGCGGAATGTGGAGAAGGGCGAGGGTTTGTCTTCGTAATGCTTCTTTCCGTAGACATAGTAGGTGATGATACCTGCAATGACGGCTACGGCGCCACCGATGAAAGCCTTTGAGCCGAGTAAGGAGATCAAGAAACATCCTGCAATGATTCCCCAAATTTGCATGAAGGGGTAGAGTGGGCCTTTGTATGCAGGGTCCCAACCGTGGGTTTCACTGGTCTGACGGAGGATGATTACGCAGGAGTTGATCATGATGAAAATCATGATTTTGAAGCCCGATGCCAATTTCACCACGTCTTTGAGGGGCAAGAGGAGAATGGCCATCCCCATGACCACACCCGTGATGAGAATGGCCCAATGAGGGGTCTCAAATTTGGTGTTCATCTCCTCAAGGGTTGGCGGTAGGAGCTTGTCCCGGGCCATGGCAAAGAGGAATCTTGAGGAAGCCAAAATACCTGCGAGGGCCATGGAAATCATGGTCAAAACAGAGATGATGGCAACGACTACGCCAAAGGTTGAGCCTGCCAGTTCCGCTGCAAATACAGAAACAGGGTCTTCAACCACCTTTCCGTCATCGCCGAACCACCACTCTCCTGGGATGGCGGCCATCATCATGAAGGCGAGCAAGGTATAGACGAAGGTGGCGATGATCAGTGAAAGAAGAATACCGGCTGGTAGATTCTTCTCAGGGTCTTTGACTTCATCTCCAATAGCGGCCACTTTGGTCACACCAGCATAGGCGACAAAGACGAAACCTGCTGTTTCGGCGAGCGTCCATATGTCGGTTGAAAAGGCTCCATCAAGCGGGACCGATGGGTCGAAATCGGGGGTGCGTAGAGCCATGATGCACATGCCCAAGAGCAAACCCACGGTGGTGAGTACAATCGGGGTTTGAATGACTTTGATTTTTGATACACCAAGAATGTTGACGACCGTGATGAGCACCAAAGCTGACATGGAGAGGGTCAACATGGTCATTTCAATTTCAAAGAAGGTGGTAATGAAGATGAAATAGGCAGAAAAACCGATGAGAGAGAACGCCGACTTCAAGAGGAAAGATGCCCACAGACCCAACCCACTGATGGTTCCAAACAACGGACCGTAGGTGCGTTCGAGGAAGACATAGGAGCCACCGCTTGACGGCATGCCTGAGGCGAGTTCGGATTTGGAAATGGCAGCAGGTAAGACCACGGCTGCAGCGAGAAGGAACGCCAACCATATGCCTGGTCCCATGATTTCAGCCGCAAACGTCGGTGTGACGAAGATGCCTGGAAGCATGGCGGACAAGGAAATGATCACCACGCCCGAGAGGCCGATGGTTCGTGCGAACGTCGCCTTATCACCTGAATTTTTTCCCATTGGATGGCCCCCGAATTCCTGCATGATAATGCATTCTTATTGGGGGCAAACCGCCGTGTCCTATTATCCGTTTGTCTATAAGCCAACGATACTCCCCGGAATCCGGAAAATTTCATTCGGCCAGATGGACAATGACCTTCATTTCAACCGCAATGGGTGTGGGGAGGGCATCGATGGCCAGCGTGGTTCGTGTAGGTCCGACCTTGCCAAGTGTTTCGGCCCAAACCTCGTTGTAGCCTGCAAAGTCTCGTTTCATGTCCACTAGGAACGTGGTTACATCCACCACCTGGTCCATGGTGGCGCCCGCTTCTTCGACGATTCGCCGAACGTTGTTCACCACAGCGTGGGTTTGCGCCTTGATGTCATAATCCAGTGGTTCACCGTTATCATCGTGAATGGGGCCGCCTGGAATCGCGTTGGTGCCGGGTTGGCGCGGTCCAACGCCGGAAAGGAAGAGCATATCGCCGACCTTGCGAGCATGGGGGTAAGCACCAACTGGTTTGGGGGCAGAATCGGTGTTGACCGAACCTTCGGCCTCTGTTGGGTCCCAAAGTGCAGGTCCTCCGCCAAGGGTGTCATCCTGTCCATTTGTCGCTTCAATCTCTTGTTTTTGGACGGTATCAACCTCGCCTACGCCTTCCAAAACGCCGCGTTCACCGTGGAAATATTCCACATCGTCCTCGTCGTATTCCTTGTCGCCAACGCCAGTCGAAGTTGGGTCGATGTGGACCACGGCTCCGCCGGCTCCATGAATGGCCTCGTAGGCCATGATGTGACCCGTGAGGTCGTTGCGGTTTCCGTTCATGGCTGAAAGCCACCACATCGGCTTGAACGCCACGACCTTTTGGACTCGAATTTGTCGATGAATGGTACGAGAGAGTTGGCCCACATCTTCGAGGCGACCTTGCTTGAGGAATTCCAAGATTTTCCTGTTCCACTCATCGTCCTTCAACGAGTGGATTTTATCGTCCTCGGGGTTGATGAAATCAGTGAACATCCTGTTTGAGAGGGACATGGCTGTGATGGCCACAGCACGGCGCCCTTGGGCTTTGATGACATCGAGACACGACTTGGCCAACACCGTGGTTTCGCTTCGGTTGGCGTACATGTTTGAGGAGACGATCACCGCCGGAATTTTGTTGTCGGGATTGAGCAAGGTGAGCGCAACAACCGAGCCCACATCAATGGGGAACCCTTTGTAGTTCACGCACCGACTTTGTAAGCCTCTCTGTTCATTGGCTTCGTTCCAAGCATGGGCAAAGTCCGCATCGATGTTGAACGAATAGGGGATGGAGCCGAGGTCGTGAAAGTCGTGGTCAACCATGACCCATTCGGGGTTGGGGTCGGCCTGAATCTGATGACCGATGATGGATGGCCAAGTGGTTGAGTAAATGATGAGTAAATCAGCGTCCAAATCTTGTATGGTTTGGGCTGCGGCGTCGAAAGCGTCCCGCAACCGTCGCCAACCGGGATTTTGGTCCGGGGCCAGCACCGTGTGTGGGTGAACGGGCACGACAAAGGAGGCCACGACTTCGCCTTGACTCATTCCTCGTTCACCTCGTGAGCATAGCAAGGCCATTCCACGACGGCATTCCCGGTGCCAATGATGGTTCCGTAGCCGTGAAGAATTGCGGGATAATCCGGCACGTCAAGCGTGGAGAGCAGCCATGAGAGACCACCACCATCGCTTTCGGCGATGGCTTGTTCGGTGAATTCAGGCATTTCATCCAGTATCCTTTGAGCCTGGCCGCTGCGCATGTAGTCGATCATCCGCATGTCCCAGAGGTGCATGGCGTGGCTGGTGATGTGCTCTTTACTCATGTCCTCTGGCACATCTGATTCGGTCGTGAAATGGCGATGCGAAAGTGAATTGCTCGCAAGAACCACGACTTTTTTCCCGCTGGCTTCGATGGCTTTGCGGGTGACTTTTCCAAGTTCAATCATGATTTCCTGCATCACTTCAACCGAATAATACGATGTGGAACGGTTGCTCGAAATGACGACCAAGGGTTTGTCCCAGTCGGGATTGAACAAATGACCGGTGGTGATGGTGCCGTAATCGACTCGGAAGTCCGGGTTTTCCATCATTTTCACCGGAAGACCCGCCTTGGCTGCCTCGTCGTGAATGGCTTGAGCCAATTCAACATCGACGTTCATGTCGTAATGGTAGCGGAACAGGTTTGGGAAAATGGGGTCAACCGAGAGGCCTTCAAAATTTGGTAGGCCAAGGAAGTGCGTCCCAACATAGGTTTGCCAGTGGGGGGAGAGAAGGACGATGGCGTCGTAATCGTGCTCNGAAAGGGACTCTCGTAGTCGCTCATAGCCCCATCGAAGTTGCTCCCAGCCTCCTTCGGCAACAGGTTCGTTTTGGGGTGGGTTCTCCGCATAAACAAGATGCGGTGGATGTGGCGCAATGCATCCTGCAACAATCTGGCCCTTGCCCATGTGCAACGCATTGAGCCGAGGTTTAATTCATCATCGGCATCGCTGAAAGGGCGTTTCAAACACGAAGCCATAAACAACCCGTCGCCATGGAGCCTCCATGGGAGATGCGGTGCCGGATGAAACGGCNCCGATTGGCGTTCAACTTCAGCAACCGGTGACGGCTACGTGGGCTGAAACTTGGGTGAACGTGATTTTTCCAACCTTGTTCGGAATGGCGGCCGGTGCGTTCTGGCAAGCTACAATTTCGCCACACTTGACCTACGGTTTGCCCAACCCCCCTCAAGGAGGTCTGCTCATCATGATGCTCTTTTCCCCGCTGCTCCATCGTTGGTTAACGCCTCATCCNCCGTCCATGTGGATGGATTATCTCGGTGGAATTGCCGCCCTTGGTGTTCCTCTGTTATTTGTTTGGTCCACTGGAATGGGTGGCTTCGTTTGCGGCGGATACCTCACGGTGGTGCTGTGGATATGGGTGAGCACCTCGTGGTGGCGATTCCATCTGCCTCCGTTTCGATTGGCCATTTGGCACACGATGGGCGTGAACATCGGTGCTCTGGGCGGGTCGTTGCTCTACCACGGCCTNATGATGTGATCACGAGGTGTAAGACTCGTCATCGTTGGGGAAATCGCCCGAACGCACATCAGCNCAGTAGCCCTTGATGGCTCCGTCAATCTCCTCGGCGAGGTTGAGGTAACGGCGGAGGAAGCGGGGTGAGAAATCCATGGTGATNCCCAACAGGTCGTGAAGGACGAGCACTTGNCCGTCAACATCTGGGCCAGCCCCGATGCCAATGGTTGGAATGTTCAATTCTGCCGAAACACGCTTGGCGAGGTCGCGTGGGATTTTCTCAAGCACGATGGCGAAGCAGCCAGCGGCTTCAAGCACCTTTGCATCGGCGATGAGTTTCTCTGCCTCTTCGTCTTCCTTGGCTCGAACGGAGTACGTGCCGAACTTGTAGATGGATTGTGGCGTCAAGCCCAAATGGCCCATGACCGGAATGCCTGCCGTAAGGATGCGCTCAACGGATTCGACGATTTCCGAGCCACCTTCCAACTTCACAGCGTGTCCACTTGATTCTTTCATGATACGAATGGCGGAATCNAGCGCCTGGCGAGAATTGCCTTGGTAGGTGCCAAAAGGCATGTCGACCACCAACAGGGCGCGGTCAACGGCTCGCTCCACGCACTGGGCGTGGNAGATCATGTGGTCAAGGGTCATCGGTACCGTGGTGGCTTGTCCAGCCATCACGTTGGAGGCAGAATCTCCAACAAGAATGACATCGATGCCTGCTTGGTCAACGAGCCGTGCCAGTGAATAGTCGTAGGCGGTGAGCATGGTGATTTTCTCACCTGCACGCTTCATTTCCTGAAGCGTATGGGTGGTCACCTTCCGTGCTTCGCTGTAGACGGACATGAACCTTCCACCGTCCGCCGTGTTTTCAACTCGTCGCCTTTGTTTATTCCGCTTCGTCAACGAAGCCGAAAACATGGGTCTGAAGTTCGTGCAGGGCTTCTGCGGCGCTCGAGCAGGCGAGAAGTTGCTGCCGTGCTTCAAGGTCATTGAGGCACAAAGCTGCGATGTTGTAGATGGATTCTTTTCGTTCGTTGATCTGTTCTTCGCAAATCGATGCGACCCAACCGTCCAGGACGTTTGCGTCAACGTTCATTCCGCGTCCTGCTCGGTGGACGATGTTGCTGGTAAGGGTGCGGAGGTAGGCTTGGTCCTCCTCGCCGAGTTCACCCACTTCCTCGAGGTAGGATACCTTCGCCGAGATGTACAATTTACTGTGCGTGGCCTCATCCGGGAGGTGCTGAAGCAAGGTATCCACATCTGGTGCAATGCCCTCCTCAACGAGTACAGACATGCTTGGGTCCGAGAAGGGTGGAAGGGCCGGTTCAACGACCTCTTCGACGAAGAATCGCCTCCCACCGGTGATGGTGATGAAGTGGTTGACTCCTCGTGTTTCGTGGTTGAGAATGATGGCCTCACAGCCGTGTCTTCGTGGGCCGTCCCAGCCGTTGGTTGGTTCAAACGGGTCGTTCATAACAAGTCCAAACGGACGTTCATCCAAAATGCAGGTGTCAAGCATCTGCCTGTAGCGAGGTTCGAATACTCGTAATTCCTGAACTTCACCGGGAAACAGCACCATGGGGAGGACGAAGAGGGGCAGGGCTTCTTCGTCCATGTACAAAGGTCGCTTCGGAAGCATTTGAACATGTGTTCTCATGGTTGCTGGACACAAATGTTGGTGAGTTCCGAGAAAAAGTTGAGTGACCACGCGCCGCCTTCTCGTCCAACGCCCGATTGCTTGACGCCTCCAAAGGGCGTCCGAAGGTCTCGGTTCAACCACGTGTTCACCCAAACGATGCCGGTGTCCAGGTGCTGAGCAAAAGCATAACCGCGAGCCGTATCAGCCGTCCATACCGAACCCGCCAACCCGTATTCCGTTGCGTTGGCCATGTCAATGGCTTCCTGTTCGGACGTGAATGGATGGAGGGTCACGACCGGTCCAAAGATCTCCTCGGTTGCGGTCCGTGAGGTGTGGCTCAATCCCTCGATGACCGTAGGTCGCAAAAAAGCCCCTTGAGCGGTCACGCCTTCCACCGGTGCATCGGTCGCAGAACCACCGGTCAAGACCACGCCACCTTCTTGCTGGCCGAGTTCGATGTAGGATTCNACTTTGGTTTGGTGGTCTTTTGANATGACGCTTCCCATGACCGTGCTTTCAGAAGCAGGGTCGCCCACGACAATGTTACTGACAGCCTCAACAAACATGGTCTTGAAGCGGTCGTAGATGGCGGCGTCAACAAGGACGCGGGANCCGCAAAGACAGACTTGGCCCGAGTTGGTAAACGAGGCTCGAACAATGCCGTCCATCATCTCTTCAAGCGGTGCATCGTCCAACACCACGGTGGCGTTTTTCCCGCCGAGTTCAAGCGAGATTTTCTTGAACATTGGGGCGGCGGTGGCGGCGACNATTTTTCCAGTGGCTGTGCCTCCGGTAAACGAGATGCCTCGAATATCAGGGTGCTCAACAATGGCTTGGCCGACCTCNGGACCCAATCCGTGAACGAGGTTGAACACGCCTTTTGGGAAGTGGACTTTGTTCAACACTTTCGCAAGGTGATTGGCTGTCATTGGCGTCAATTCTGAGGGTTTGGCGACGATGGTGTTTCCCATCAGTAAAGCNGGTGCGACCTTCCATGTGAGCAGGTAGAGCGGGAGATTCCACGGGGTGATGAGGCCCACACACCCGATGGGTGAACGATGGACGTGATTGACAGCACCGTGGTCAGAAAAAATCGGTTCGGTGTGGTCACGCCCAAAATTGGCAAAAAATCGGAAATTTGACACCGAGCGTGCGGCGTCCACTCGGCGCGCCAACGAAATTGGTTTTCCAGTGTCCATGCTCTCAAGTTGGGCGATGGTTTCCGCNTCCTCTTCCAAGGCATCAGCGATTCGATGGAGCCAANCCATGCGCTCTTCCATGGTGGTGGCAGACCAAGCGGGTCCTGCTTCGAGGGCAGCTTNNGTCGCCATGGCCACATCCTCAGCAGATGACCGGGGCAGTGTGGTGATGACTTGACCTGACGCAGGATTGACCGTTTCCANGGTCATGCCGGATGCAGAGGGATGAAATTCGCCGTTGATGAAATTCAAGATTGGCTCCATCAACTCACCTCGTGGTCGAAATGCCACCGGTCTTGGTCAGGGTCCCATTCGTCCCAAGTTGGAACNGTTTCAAGGATGTCAACATAGTGTTCTGGGACGATGCCGGGAACGATGAAGGCCTTTTGGCGGTGAAGNGGGTAAGGGTTTCGCAGGTTGATGCCAAGGACGCCCAGCAAGGCTCTGGTGACATACCACGTCGCTTGTGAGTTCCATCCGTGAGCAATTTTTACCACGATGCCCAACCCTTTGGGGTAGTCAGGATGTTCGATGGCCATTCCAATAAGTCCATCTGCGCCTTCCTTGGCGATGACTCGCCCTTCACCNGCTTTGAGCACGGTGGAATCAAGGCGATTGAAACCTCCCACGAGGTCGGGATGACGAACCATGGCTTCCCAAATCCAGTCGTCGTCCTTGTCTCGGACCAATCCGGCGTAAATTTTAGCGAGTTCTGACACGGTGTTCGACACCGTCGGTAAACCGCAACCGTCCTTCGCGATACGAAGCGGCTCCCAGTCCGGTCCGAGGTATGTTCGCAACTGGTCCATGTAGGCGTGGAAGACTTCGTGGGTNGGCAGCGTGTAGCCAGCGCGCTTCCAACCTTTCATTCGGCAGCCTCGCAAAATGGCTGCATGCTCACCTGAACAGGTGTGGTACCATCGGCGAGGTCGACGGACCTGGCGGCCAAATTGAATCAAGGGCACATCCAGCGGGGTAAGCATGAGTGGCCATTCGGACTCGGTCAGGAGGGATTGGGCGGCTGCAACGTGTTCGGTGTCTCCGTTATGGGAGGCCACAGCGATGGCCTTCTGCTCCCATGTGCAATCNTTCAATTCCTCTGTGAAGGCTTTGAGCATGAAGGGTTTCATCATGGAACGNCCATAACACAGAACGTTTCCTCCAAAGGAATGGATGACCTCGTCGCCATGGGCCCAAGCCACGGCCCCGTGAATGGTGGTTTCAGAGACGCCGTTGCGGCGGTAATCCACCAGCGGTTCCCAGTCAACCTCGCGTCCGGTTGGAATCCCTTCGACCTTCTCCCCAAGCGGGGACTGTGGATACATGGCTGAGCCGGGCTTGCCAGGTTGAACAGCGGAGAAGGTGTCGTGGTGAATGCCCATGNTTAGGCCTCCTTTAGCATGCTTTCCACCATCGGGACGACCTGTTCCATGTAGGCGGTCATGTTTCGACAAACACGGTCGGTGTCATGATTAAAGAAATCAAACCAGGCCATGATTCGGTCTTCGGGGTGGAAGCGCTCAACCATCTGCTTGGCCACGTCCTCAACGTTGCCGATCAGAGCATTATTGGCTGCTTTCGACACCTTGTCGGGGTCGATGGTTCCCTCGAGGGCATTCCAGTACGCACCCAGAGCTTGGTCGGCTTCCTTCTGGGCGGCTGCGGTCTGCTCTTCAGAAGATAATCCCTCCTCGGCGTTCAAAAAGACGAAACTGGTTCGTGGCATATCGCTTCGCTTCCAAGTTCCACCGTCTGCGTGGTAGACCTCTCGCATCCGCTCGTGCGTGGCATCAATGACCTCGGGTGAAGTGATGGAGAGGTTGAACACCTTGACGGGGAGGATGCTGTTGACGAAGGTTTGAGCCCGTGGGTCATGCGTACCGGCCACCAATTTCAACAACGAACGGCGGAAATCAGAAGGCACGATTTTGAGGTCTTCAAACACGTACCTTGACGGGATGTTGATCTCTACTGGGCGTTCTTTCAATGCTTCAAATTCGACCGCGGCATTTTGGACGGCCAACCAATCTTCATCACTTCTGAAGTTGGCACGGGTCAAGACCGTGGGCCGAATCATGGTGGAATTGATGACATCTCCTCGCAGCAATCGGAGNAAAATTTCAGCAGCCTCCATGAAAATTTGACCTCGCAAGGCGGGCCAAGCCGCTTCTTCAATGGCGTTTCTTGGAACAACTCCGTACGGGCGCGCCATGAATTCAAACCGGCCTGCGGAGAAACCAACATGGAGGCACCGGTGTTCGTTTTCGTCAAGACCGTGCAGGCTCAAGACGTTCGCCATGCGTTCGGCCTGAGCGATGGGACCTCCTGAGGCGAGGATGGACACCACAGCACTGCCAATTTCGATGTTTTTTGTGCGACGGAACGACTCCAAAGCGAGCTGTGGGAAATCGGTGCAAAGGCCCACTTCACCCTTCCAGTGAGGTACAACTGGGCGCTGATTGGATTTCTGAGTCTCGGTGGAAAGGTGGGCTTGAGCAATCCATCCTACGCCGAATCCAAGACGGTCGGCGCATTCGAGTTGTTGGAAATAATTCCTCAACATCGTGGCTTCGGTTGGGATATGCCCGTCCTCGTCAGGTGTTTGGGAGATGGAGAAGAAGATGTCATGCTCCATGCTCACTCACCGTTTGCCCCACATCGCCATGGCTCATAATGGGTGTGGAGGTCTATGCTTCGCCATCCTTGGGTTTTGGTTGGTCCTTGAGGTTGGTCAAATCACTGATGCGTTGCTTAAGTTGCGCAGGAGCAGAGGCGTCGACGGCGATGAATTCGTGAAGGGCGTCCGAGAGAACCAGCATGGCTGTTTGGTAGTCTTCGCGAATTTCGGCCAGGTCCGCCAGTCCCCACCTCGCCACCAGTTGACCCGAAAGGCTTCCCAAGGCTTTGGCTCGTTCGAGGGATTGCTCAAACAGGTCTTGAGCGACAGAAAATTCACCAATGGTCGCTTGGCAATGCGCTAAATCAGCAAGGGCCTCCATTTGGCCGCCTTCGTCCTTGAGCGTCATCAGCAACTCCAAGCGTTCGGTTCCTACGGCGATGGCGGTTTCTTCATCGTGTTGTCGTTTGGCTACGGTCATGAGCAGGGCCATGCCATAGGAAAGCCCCTGCTTGTCNTCAATGAGGTGTCGCAAACGNAGCGCATGCTGTGCGATGGCCCGTGCCTCGTCNAGTTGCCCTTCGGCCAAATACAGCAGGGCAATGTAGTGATTGACGGCGGCCGTCAGGGCTTGAGCACCATCCAATTGTTCGGCTTCCTCGGCCAACCGTAGAAAACTCTCTACGGTCGCTTCAACGATTTTGAGTGCCTCAAATTTGGCCCAGCCTCGCTCTTCATCGTTGGTTGCGATTCGACTGGCATGGTCCAGAAGTTGTTCCACCAAGTCTTGGTCGCCAACCTCCTGTGCGAGCGGAATCAAGTGAAGGGCGAGCGAGGTGTTGATGTGGTCCATGGACCCCCCGTCGGTCAACATCCCGAGCACTTGAGCGGCCATTTCTGGAGAAACTTCGGCATCCATGGTTTCACCTCAGATGGAGCGGAGTCGTCCACCGTCCACCGCCAAACTCACGCCTCGGATGCCNCCNGAGGCGGGCAGACAAAGGTAGGTGATGGCACTGGCGGTTTCGAGCGGGTTGATGAGCCGACCGATGGGCACTTGGCTCAACCAGCCTTCACGAACGGCTTCTGCAGATTTACCCGTTCGCTCCTGGATGGAGTTGGACAGGTTCCCCAATCGTTCGGTATCCGTGAACCCGGGGAGGACGTTGTTGATGGTGATGCAGGGGGCCAGTTCGTTGGACATCGATTTGGCCCAAGATGCCATTGCTCCGCGAAGGGTGTTGGACAATCCGATGTTGGGAATCGGTTCCTTCACTGAGGTGGAAATGATTTGCACGATGCGGCCATAACCCTCGGTTTCCATGGCAGGTGCGGCGGCCTTCACCNAGGTGTGGGCGGCGTGAAGATGCCGGCGAAACGGTGCATCAAAGTCGGCGACTTCGTTGTTCAACAGCGGGCCACCCGGTGGGCCGCCTGCGTTGTTGATCAGAATGTGAACCGGGCCCAGTGTCTCAACAGCTGAATCAAAGGCAGAAGCGAGGCTGTCGGTTTCTTCCAAATCCAGCATCAAAGCCTGATGGCGACCCGAACCAAGACGCCCCAATTCTTCACAGAGGCTGGTGAGGGCGTCCCCGTTTCGAGCACACACCGTGACATTGGCTCCGGCTTTCGCCAGCATTTTGGCCGTGGCTTCGCCAATTCCTTTGCTGGCGCCGCAAACAAAGGCGTGCTTGCCTTTGAGGGCGGTTGAAACGAACGGATAGTCGCTGCCGAGGAGGTCCATGGTGCGTGGCATCCGCCATAGGTCATAGCCCTTGGGATGCATCCGAGAGCCGTGNCTTTCACGGCCANGGTCNTGGNTTNTCACAACCAATCGAGGATGGTGTTGAGTTGGACCAGCCAGTCATCCGAGGCCACATCGATGATGTCGTAGTGGTTGCCGGGCAACCAGACTTTCTGGACATCGGCCCCTTTTGCCTTCATCGCCCTGGCATAGGTTTCGGATTGCTCAAGGGGCACATCAACGTCCTCTTCGCCATGAAAGAGCAACACGCTGGTTTTCGGTGGGTGTTCGACAGGGTTGAGTTGACTCCAGAGTGTTTCATTGGCTTCGGGCGCACACCCAATCCAACGGCGTACAGCGTCGCCGTCGTCCGAGAGGGCGGCGTGGTCGGCGCCCACAAGGTCGGTTAAGGGGGCTTGGGCGATGGCCAGCCATGGTCTTCGTTCAGCCTTGGCGCTCATCAACAGCGCGAGTTGACCGCCTGCCGAATGTCCCATCACCATTGAGCGAGCGATGTCGATGCCTGGCAACAAAGCGAGTTGACCCCATGCTCTGAGAACATCGGAGAGGGTGTCCATCCACACGCCTTCATCGCCCGGAGACCAGCGTTTGAACTCGATGTTCCAGGCTGCGACGCCGGCTTCGGCAAGATCTTCGGCGATGGGCTGCATCAGGTCCAGGGTGTACGCTTCTTTCCAAAACCCACCGTGGATGAGCATGATGCAAGGCACACCCTCGTCCTTTTGGAACGGAGATGGGTCATCTGGCATGTAGAGGTCGGCATACTGCCACGCTTCAGCCCCCCATTGCATACGGTCAACGGCCATGTTTCAAACAGAGGAGGTTGGGCTATCATGCTTGTGCCTCAGCCTTGGGAAAGGGCTTACAAACCATGATGCATAGCAAGACTGTGCAGCGTTCGGTTTGGCTTGTCCTCTTCGTGTTGATGGCGCCACTTCTGCCCGATGTTACAGCAACCGAGGGTCGGTCCACCATCGTCACTCTTGAGATTCCTCGCCACGATTGGACTTCAGAGGAGGTGGTGGAGATTGACCTTCGACTTCGCAATGCACCTTACAACGAGATGTTGCGAGCAGAATGGGTGCTGCGAGATGCTCAAGGAATCAACACCAACGGAACCATCTTGTTCACTGCGGCAGGGACGTTCACCGTTGTGGACGTGAATCTTTCAACCTATTATCGAGGGGAACATTTCAACGAGCTCAACGTCGTTGTTTACGACAGTTCAGGAACGGTTCTTGGAAGCAGCGACCTGCATTTTGTGGTGTTTCGAAACGTGAAGATGGCCAGTGCAGGCTCGCTGCTGGCCTTTGGCGATTCGCTCTCTGACATGGGGAATGCAAAAGCATCCATTCTCAACACCCCCGATGTTCCACCCTACTGGCAAGGCCGGTTTTCCAACGGAGAGGTGTGGCTGGGGGGGCTCTACGATGCTTACGGGCTGACGAGTAGCATTGGTTCGGGGGTGGCTTCGAGCGGGGCCAATCGTGCCTTCGGAGGCGCCCAAACCGGGGCTGGTTATGCCTACCTGCTCATTCCAAATGTTGGGACGCAAATCTCCAGTTATTTGGCCAACGTTCAGGCCACGATTCCAAGCAATGCAGTGGTCAGTTTGTGGGCCGGTGGAAACGATTTCCTTTACGGAACGGCCAACGCCGATACAATTGCCAGCAACATGGAGGCTCATCTTCGTCAACTTGCAGGTGCTGGCGCACGCACGCTTGTGGTCCCCAATCTTCCACCGCTTGAGGACACGCCCGAGATTCAGAGTCGGTCGGCTTCACAGCAAGCCAACATTCGAAACGAGGTGATCGACTACAACAACCAACTGGCCAACATCATTGTCAATCTTCGAGCTGAACTCGGCATCACGATTTACACCGTTGATGCTTGGACGATTTTTGGTGAGATCACGGCGAACAAGGAAGCTCTCGGACTGACCAACGTCCAAGATGCGGCCTGTTCGGGTGGAAGCACACTTTTGCCCCTCCCCATTTGTAACAGCGGAAGCACCATCGCTGCGAACGTCGACGAGTACATCTTCTTCGACAAAGCCCATCCCACCTCGGTCATGCACGATGTTATTGCGCGATTTGCTGTTGAAGCCATCGGTGCGGCCGATACGGACGCTGATGGAATTGTTGACACCATCGACCAATGCTCTTGGACGCCCACCGACCAGCAAGCGAACGCTCAGGGTTGCTCCTATGAGCAACTCGATGACGATGGTGATGGAGTGCTGAACGGCTTGGATGAATGCCAAGGGACGGCCCTTGGAGAGCAAGTTGATGAGGTGGGATGTTCGGCAACTCAACGGGATTCAGACGGTGATGGTCTCAACGATTTGACCGACCCGTGTCCATTCAGTCCCAATCAATACGACCACGACGGCGATGGATGTGCTGACGTCGAGGACTCGGACGACGACAACGATGGGCGGCTGGACGATGACGACCGTTGCCCTCAAGGACTTCTTGGCCCTCATGTAGCCGATTTTGACGGCGATGGATGTGCGGACGCTGAAGATGATGACATCGACGGAGACGGCCTTTCCAACGCTGACGAAACATCGGTTGGGTCTGACCAACGGGACGAAGACACCGACGATGATACCTGGCTGGACGGCGAGGATGCCTTCCCCGTTGACGCCTCCGAATGGAAAGACACCGACCGAGATGGTTGCGGCGATAACAGCGACCTGTTTCCTTTTGACCCCGGTGAGTGCAAAGACACCGACGAAGACGGTATTGGCGACAATGCCGATGCCTTCCCTACCGACGAGGCGGAGTGGAACGACCTGGACGGTGATGGTGTGGGCGATAACAGCGACGCTTGCCGCCTTGAAGCAGGCTCTTCGCTTCATCCCAAAGGCTGTCCCGACCGGGACGGCGACGGTTATGCCAACACCAACGATGACTTCCCCAGCGACCCAACCGAATGGGCCGATTCCGATGGTGATGGCTACGGCGACAACACCGACTTGTTTCCAAATGACCCTACCGATTGGGCAGACCGAGACAACGATTCCTATGGAGATAACAGGGATGCTTTTCCCTTCGATGCCAACGAATGGAACGATACCGATGGCGAAGGTGTTGGCGATAATCAAGACCGGTTCCCGGATGACCCCAATGAATGGAACGATACCGATGACGATGGCTGCGGCGATAACGGGGATGTGTTCCCTCTCGACCCCTCCGAATGTTTGGACTCAGATGTTGACGGGGTGGGCGATAACGCGGATGCTTTCCCTGACGATGCCAGCGAGACATTGGATTCCGACGGTGATGGTTTAGGCGATAATAAGGACGCCTTCCCGAACGATGGCGACGCAAAATTTGACTCGGACGGCGACGGCGTAGCCGACGCTTACGATGCCTTTCCCAACAGCGGGACCTTTTCGTCTTGGTTTGGTGTCGCCTTGTGGCTCATGATGTTGATCGGTGCCTGCGTTGGTGGTGCTGTCATCTACCAGCGCAAGACGGAGAAAGACTTCGATGTGGAGGATCGTCTGTTCAACGAAACCATGCTACTCGCTCCCGATAACCGCCCGCTTCAGGCTCCGGAGTTTTCCCCACAAGTCCCAGTTGAACCGCAGGCAGCGCCCGTTCCACCTCCACCTGTTGAGACCGCCCCTCCCGGCCCACTCAGCGATGAATCTGTCGTGACTTCCACGGCGGCTCCGCTCCCTACGATGGCTGAAGAATCACCGGTTGCCGCTCCCGAAGAGACAACCTCCGGTTGGACGGGGTTGGACGCCGAGTGGGGGGCCTAGAGTGTCGGAAAAACGAACGGCATGGTTGGCTTTCCTTCTCGTTGGACTGGCCCCAACCGCCTCGATTTTGTCATCCTTTGGCACCGGCGAAGGGCTGGTGGGGCAACTTGTTTGGGTTCTCTCCAAGGCGTGGATGCTTGGCTTACCCTTGTGGTGGCATCTGAAAGTTGACCGTAAGAATTGGTCGTGGTCGCCGGTGCGAAAGGGAGGCTACGTTGCAGCGACCACCATCGGTCTCATGTTTTGTGCCATCATGGTCTTGGCATGGTTTCTGGTTGGTGAATCACGAGTTGACCGGGAAACATTCCGAACGACCCTCGAGCCCTTTGGCTTGACCAACCTGAACACCTACATCGCTGCGGCTGTTTTCTGGACGGTAGGGAATTCGGTGTTGGAGGAGTACGTGTTCCGATGGTTCCTCGTCGAAAAGGGAGAGGTCGTGTTTGGGCCCGGCTGGCCCACCATTTTTGCCTCTGCCTTTGTTTTCGTGTTGCATCACTTCTTTGCCTTGTGGTTCCTTGGTTTTTCCCTGTCAGCCAATCTCCTGGCTTGTTTCGGATTATTCGTAGGCGGTGCTGCTTTCAGTTGGCTTTACGTCAGGTATCGTAGCATTTGGATACCTTACATCACCCACGCTCTTTGCGATGTGGTGGTCTTTGGTGTTGGGTATTTCCTGCTCTTCGGATGAGCGAGGCCCGGTGCTCAAGGGCAATAACGACGGAGGTCTCGTGGGAAGAGGACGGTTTCACGGACGTTCTTCGCCCCTGTCAACTTCATCAAAATGCGCTCCACACCAAGACCCCAACCGGCGTGAGGTGGGACGCCATGTCGGAAGCCAGCCACGTAGAATTCAAATTCCTCGGGGTCCAAATCCATGGAACGCAAGTTCTCTACAAGCACATCGATGCGATGCTCTCGCTGGCCACCCGAGGTCATTTCGTCTCGGCCAAAGTTGAGGTCAAAGCCACGGGAAAGTTGCTCCCCTGTGCTTCCAATCTCCCCATCGATTTGATGGATGTAAAACGGCTTCAGAGACATTGGCCACCGAGGCAGGAAGTAGAACTGCGGAAGGTCTTGAGCCAAGAGGTCAGAGTTCTCGGCATCGATGTCGTCTCCCCACTCGATGCTGCCGCCCTTTTCTTTGATGATGCGGATCGCATCGTCATATTCCACACGGGGGAAGGGCAATTCAGGGACGATGACTTCGACCAGTTCGTCGCCCTGCTCTGCACGAAACACGTTGATGGTGTCGATGAGGGCCTGCGACTCTTCGTCTTCGGCAACGGATTTCCAAATGTGATGAAGCATACGCTCCAAAACACCCATCACGTCATCGTCGTTGGCCCAAGAGCACTCGATATCAAAGGAAATGAACTCGGCCAAATGGCGGTAGGTGTCGCTTTTCTCTGCTCGGAAGGCAGGCCCGATTTCGAAGACACGTTCCAGGCCTCCGCTCATGCAAAGTTGCTTGAACAGTTGAGGGGATTGGTTGAGAAAAGCAGGGCGGTCAAAGTACTGCATGGGGAACAAGTCAGCCCCTCCTTCGGTGGCTGTTGCCACGATTTTTGGCGTGTGTGTTTCGACAAAGCCCTCGGTGATGAGGTGTTCACGACCGTACTGGAGGACTTTTCCTCGAAGGCGGAACATGGCGTTTACGTGGGCTCTTCGCAAGTCGAGGAATCGGTTGTCCAAACGTGTGTCCAGTTCGACCTTGACGTTGTCGGTGACGCCCAGCGGGAGCGGGGCTTCGGCCCGTGCGATGACGTTCACTGAGGTGGCCAAGACTTCGTATGCAGGCGGGGGAGTCGGTTCACCTTCCTTGACCTTAGGAGGGCGCTTGAGGGCGACGGTTCCGGTGAATTGGAGGGTTGATTCTCGCGTCATTCGTTGGACGGTATCCAAGTCCTCTTCACCGATGTTGTCAGCTTTCAGAAAGACCTGAGTTTTGCCCGTTCCGTCTCTGAGGTCGACAAAACAGATGGCTCCTTTGCCGCGATTGGCTTCCATGAATCCGATGACGGTGACATCTTTGCCAACAAGGTCTGCTCCTTTCTCTTGCAATTCGCCGAGGGTGTGTGTGCGGAAAGCGGTTGGAACCCAAGTGGTCATGAGCGTGGGGTTGAGGCACAGAACATGAACCATTCGCTGGAGGAGTTTGGTTGAATCAAAAGCCAAAGCGTAGCGGGCGCGGCTTGCCCGAAGTCTCTTGAACAGTGCCGCTTTGGTTCTGCCATGTCCAGCCGACCTGCTCGTGCGGTTGCTTGTGTCCTCGTTTTGCTCATGATGAGTGTTTCACCGCTCATCGGCTCGGCGTCAGCCGATGATTCCATCCTGCTCAGTACGGATGTGCAACACGTTGTTTTGGCCCCCGGACAAAGCACCAACATCACGCTCACGGTGGAAAACAACGGTTCCAGCATTCAATCCTACAACCTCAGTGTAGATTCGGGTTCGCTCGCATCGTACTGGAGTATCCTGCCCGTTGATGCGACCGTAGACAATGTCTTTCCAACGTGGTCAAAGAACACCACCATCGTGGTTCGCCTGGACGAAGGCGCTACCGTGGCTGACAGCGGTTCGTTCACCATCAACGTGACCGAACCCGGCGCTGGAGTGTCCACCCATCTGACCGTCCTCGTATCCGTTGCACCGTCCTATCATCCGTCCCTGGCGGCTGTTGGGTCGCCGCTTGTTCACATGGCGGCAGGCGATAGCACGGATGTGAGTTTCAATGCGCACAACCTCGGGACGGTTTCAGACACCTTCCTGCTCGACGTGGAGGTCCAACCCGATCTCGCCGCATGGTGGGCCAATCACACCAACACCACCTCCGGAAACTCCTCGGGAAATTCCAGCGATAATGGCACAGGAAACGGCACAGGAAACGGCACAGGAAACGTCACTACACCTTCGATTTCCGTGATGATGATGGGGAACAGTTACACGGGCTCCAACAATTTGGCCTCGGTTGTCGAGGGCGTCATGGATGCTGACGCCTACAATGCCACGGTTCGATCGGTTACATCCGGCGGCATGAGACTCCCACAGCACTGGCAGAACGTGAACTCATCCGGGAATCAATGGAACACCACGCTCAGAGGCTCCGCTTGGGATTATGTCATCTTGCAAGATCAAAGTCAGGTTCCCTCTTTCCCCACCACGGAACTCATGTGGCAGCAAAGCAAGAACGCTGCTGTCAATTTGAGCAATGAAATTGAAAGTGAGGGTGCTCAAACGATGATGTTCATGACATGGGGCTATCGAGACGGTGACAGTCTCAACAGTTTCAACAACAATTTCACCAACATGCAAGCCCGGCTGACCGAGGGCTACACCCGCTACGCCGAGAACATTTCAAACGCAGGAAACAGCGTTTGGATTGCGCCTGTTGGTTTGGCCTACAAAACCGTCCACGATGCCGTGGTCGCTGATGGCGACGACCCGACCGTCTCGGGCAACCTCTTCTACGACCTCTACACCTCGGACGGAAGCCATCCATCGCTTTCAGGTTCTTATCTTGCTGCTTGCGTTTTCCACTCCAGCACCACCGGAGAAACTTGTGTGGGTTCCAACGACACCGTGAATTTGAACGCCAACGTGAAACTCACGCTGCAGCAAGCTGCGGACGACACCGTGTTCAACCAAACGGCTGGTATGTCGTATTACCCGTGGGAAGTCTCTGGCACGGCTGCGTTTGGTCTTTGGTCGTCGATTCCACAAGGTTGGTACATCCAGTGGCAGGATGATGAATTGTCCAACATTCCCGCAGGTGGCTCTGAATCTGCTACGCTCTCCATCACGGTTCCCTCAGATGCGGCCCCTGACTTCTACGGCTTCCGCCTCACCATCGGGTCCACCAACGGCAACATCACCTCCTCAACCATCATCGTGGTCGAAGTGGAGGCGGAACCGTCTGCCAGTGCCGCCTTCCTTCGTCAGAACGATGTATTCCTTCCCGGTGCGAGCACCTTGACCGGGGTTCAAATCACGAACACTGGAAACGCCCCGCTTGACCTGGATTGGTCGCTTTCCGTTCCTCCCGGCGCTGGCCTCAGCCCTTGTACAGGGTCGCTCGTCACCCCCCAAACCATCGGCCTCCAGCCCAACACCGTCGGCGAAGTTCAGGTGATGATCGATGTCGATGAAAACGCAGACAGTACCGGCCAGTGCCCCTTCCGTTTGACGGGGCATGTTGCAGTGGATGACACCACCTCGGTTTTGGAAGAACTCGATTTCACCGTGGACATCGATGAAAACGTGAGTTTCTCCCTGTCCGGTCCTATGGCGACCGTGGATTTGACGCCCGAAATTGGTGGCGACTACGAAGTTCGCCTTCACAACCACGGCAGCGACGATGCCACGTTCTACCTCGACATCGTTGAAAATCAAGACCTCACCACGGTGCTTGTTTCAGCCTCAGGCATCTCCGTTGCCGCCGGCGAAGTGGGTACATGGACGGTCAACACCAAGGGCAATGCCGCCCTTTCAGGCATGGTCCAACAGTCCTTCTCAACCATGTACAACGGTCAGACCTCAAATCTGGTCGTGGACATCCATTTACTCGAAGTGGACGGTTTGGACATCGTCCCGCCAAGTGATAACCGTGTGCTCATCAGCCCCGGTTCGACCAATACGCTCTCCGTTGTCCTCGACAACACCGGTACCTCCAACCTCTCGTTGACCCCCACGCTGTCCGGCCTTCCTTCCGCAGTTGATGTGGCGTTTGACGTGAGTGCGATTGACCTCAACCGCACCGAGCAGCAAACCGTCATCATGACCTTCGATGCTTCAACGGGTGCGACACCGGGAACCTCAACGGTGACCCTGACCTACCTCGCCGGTTCGTTGAGTGTCGCCTACACCTTTGATGTCGTCGTGGTGGAGCGGGAACAGGTCGCCGTCAACACCGTTCAAGAACGACTCTTGGCGAGTCCGAGTTCTGTTTCATCAACCGTTGTTGACGTCACCAACCTCGGCACAGCGTCCGATGTCTACCTCGTGGAATGGACCACGGAAAGCCTAGGGAATTGGTTTGAATTCACCATTTCACCAACGACCTTCCAACTCAATTCAGGGTCCAGCCAACCGATTTCCGTAGGTGTTCGCGAAATCGCAACGGGAGCACCAGAAGCGGGTGTCATTTACACGCTGAGGGTTGTTTCTACAACCAACGTGGAGGTCCATGACGAGGTTGTCATGACCGTTCAACCGGTTTCGGTTGGCGCCAACATGACCGTTTTGACCGACGTGGACAAGGCCGCACCGGGTGGCTCGGTTTACGGCAGCATTCTCCTCACCAACACGGGCAACGTCGAGGATACGTTTGCTCTGACCACGGTGGGTATTGATTGCGGCCTGGATGTCTCCATCACGGTCGCTCCCGGGCTTTCTTCAGATCCCTTTGGATGGTCATGTGTGGTGCCCAATGACGCTGAAGCAGGTCAACGGGCCATCACCTTCCGAGCCGTCAGTTCTGTTCGAAGCAACGTGGTGTTGGAGTACGGCAAACTCTACACGGTGGAAGCCGATTGGCCGGGCGAATCCTTGGTGGCACTTTCCTTCGCTGACGGTCGTTTGTCCCTCGGCGTTGACAGTTCCACTTCGACCGTTTTGACGGTTGAAAACCTCGGAAATGCCGAAGTCACCGGAACACTGGATGCCTTCGGTCAAGACACCGGTCTGTTGGTTTTGGAATGGGTCCGAATGAGCGATAATCAAGCAACCACCGACTACACCCTTACCCCGGGCTCCAGTATTGATTTCCAAATGACCGTCATTTCCAACACCGCTCGAACAGCCACCTCAGAAATCGTGATTCGGGCCACATCAACGGGTGGCGGCGTATTGAACACGGATGAATCCATACCTCTTCCGGTGTCCATCGAAGGTCCGGCATTACCGCCGAACGGCCTCTCGTTGCCGCTCGGTGTCAGCGTGAGTCAGCCAACCACGCTCAGTGTCATGGGGGCCGGTTGGCTCGTGGCGCTCGTGGCCATTCAACTTCTTCGAAAGCGTTCGCCAAAACTGGAAGATGAGGTTGTGGAAGAAGACGTTGAGGACGACGTCGAAGTGGAAAAAGACCTCCCCGAACTCGGCTACAATGAATGTCGATTGGATGGCGAATCAAAGGTCAATTGCCCCTCTTGTGACGCTCGTCTGGGTGTTCCCCGAGGAAGTACGCCACCGTTCCGATTCACCTGCCCACAGTGCGACAATAAGATACGTGTCATCGAGTGATCATGTTCGCTGGGCCACCAGCAAAAAGGCGGTGTGGCCAAAGGGTCCGTTGACAGGACGCATGCCGCCCTTTGATGCACGTCCCCATTCTCGCTCCATCATTTCACCTGCCCATTCAACCGTCAAACCTGCGGCCTCGCAGGCCTCCCAGGCTCGCTCGAGCTGAGAACTGACTGGGCAATAACAGGCGAGACGACCACCGGGCAGAAGCAGGTCGGCGGTCGCTTCAATGGCGCTGGGATGTTCAGGGAGGTCGAGAACGATGGCGTGAAACCCATCGGCCACTTCTTGGATGTCCGCGATGGATTCTTCGATGGTGCCCTCGATGTGGTGATGATGAGGGGTCTGGTCCCAGCAGGCGATGATGCGGCGAAGATTCTCAAGAGCCACTTCGGAGTGCTCACTTCGTGGCTCAACGGTGACATGGCTGCCCTCGGTGCCGAGGACACGTTGGATGTGCATGGCCAACCCTCCACTACCAAGGCCTGCTTCAAGAACGGAATCTCCCGGTCCCAGTCCGAGTCTGGCGACAAAGAAACCAGCGTCCTTGCTTCCAATGGTTTGGGCGCGACGAGCCATGCCTCTGCTGAGTTCTGGGAGGCGCGCTGGGACTCGCTTGAGTTCCTTTTGGCCGATGATCACCGTGCCGCCAATCGGTGTTTCCATCAGGGTTTGATGAGGATTGAAGACGCCCAAGCCTTTGACTTTCAACTGCTTGTCGTTCATTTCGACGACGTACGTCTTTCCATTTTCCTCAACAAGCACGGCCCAATCTGTTGAAGTCACGAATGTTCCGAGATGGCGGTTGGTGTTAAGGTTCTCCTCTCTGCTATTAACACATGACTGCTCCATATCTGGATTTATAATGAAAAGACATCGGGGCGTGTGTTTCATATACCCACTCGCTCGTGCTAATAACATGAATACCGCCGCGCGTAGCCTAGCCCTCGTCATCGTTGCCGTTTTCCTCGGCAGCCTTGCGTCCGGAATGATGGCTGAACTGTACCAACCAGCCATCGAACTGGAAGAAGAACCCGTCGTGCAACAAAACTCCCAAGCGACCAGTCCTGGCCACGTTGTTTTCGGCCAGTACATCTCCTCTGACAATTGCGGCCACTGTTCCAAGACGGGCGGTGGTTCCGATGCTCATCACTCCATCAAGCAAAACCATCCAGACGAGTATGTCTACGTCACCTACATGTCCGCATCCTTCGGTCAAACGAACACGGCCCGTGCAGGCGGTGTTGCTCCGTACAACTGGGCTTGGACCACTGGCGGTGCTCCAGATGCTTACTTCGGCGACCGAACCGACAAGCGACAAAGCGGTGCAAACAGCGCTTACACCACATACGACAGCCTCTTTTCGAGCGGCGGCGGCATGCACAGCACCGTGAACGATTACGGAATGTCCGCAGCCGTCTCTCAAAACGGTGGCAACTACGACATCAGCATCTCCTACAAGTACAAGGGTTCAGGCACGCCCGCTTCCAACATGAAGCTCTACGCCGCTCTTGTTGACAAGGATTGCACGGGCTACTCTTACTCCTCAGGCATTCCACACGGCTACAACTGTTGGATGGCTTGGCTCACGGCAGGAGACACCTACAAATCCAAGGGCGCCGGCACAGGATCTGCCTTCCACAGCGTGACCGTCTCTTCAACCGAAGCCACGGAATCCTGGTCGTCAGTCCCAACCTCCGTCGTCCCTGGTGGTCTCAACAAGGCCATCGTCGTGGCTGCTCTCATGAGCGGCAACCAAGTGTCGGTTGGTGGCA
Organism: Verrucomicrobiales bacterium; assembly: GCA_002689105.1. GTDB lineage: Archaea > Thermoplasmatota > Poseidoniia > Poseidoniales > Poseidoniaceae > Poseidonia. Next base: position 27,360 of record NZEQ01000011.1, read on the forward strand.
GCAGCCCTCACGTTTACCACGCCATTGACTCCACCATGGGCCCCAAGATGGACATCGCTGTGTCCGGTATGACGGTGACCAACGACCAAGGCACGAATTCCTATGTGCGAGGCGACACAGTGACCCTCCAAGCCGATGTCAAGAACACCGGCGACCTCGACTACACCAGCGGCGGTTCCCTCGAATTCTTCTACAAGAACGGCGCCACCACCACGGCGATTGATACCGTGTCCATTCCAACCCTCAATGTTGCTCCCGGTTCGCCCTTCCTGACCGGTACGGCCACCTTTGACACCTCCAACCTCCCAAGCAACGTGTGGTCAACCAACTTTGGTGCACGATTGGTCGGCATCACCGGAGACATGACCAACAGCAACAACGTCCAAGAGATCGGTGTTAACCACGATCGAGTTCCAATGGTCAAGACCCCCCAGGTCCTCGGTTCTGATGTTGTTCAGCGAGGCGATTACGTCAGTGTTCTGGCCAAGGGTGACCCCAATGACAACGTCGACACCATCGACAGCATGACCTTTGAGATTGAAGTCTCCCCTGCGGGTCAAAACCTCTGGGACGCTAGCATCGTTGCCGGTGGCGAGAATGTCCTCTACCGGGACTCGCCACAAGAAGGGCGAGAATACATCGTCACGCCCACCATGGCCATGAGCGCCGGTGACTATGACCTCCGTTCCCGCACCGTTGACGGTCGAGGGCAAACCAGCAGTTGGTCAGTCGTGAGCGATATTTTCGAGTTGGCCAACGGTCGTCCGCTCATCGTCGCAGACCCCGTCCCAACCGTGATGTGCGATTTGAGCACCAAGGTCAGCATGGTCGGCCATGTGTCCGACCCTGAAACCCCTCTTGGCGACCTTGTCATCACCTCAGACAGCGATAACTTCGTTGCATGGCATGCCGACACCGAAGAACTCGAAGTCCTGTTCCCCTACGATAA
>NZEQ01000074.1 GCA_002689105.1 Verrucomicrobiales bacterium
CCTTCGCCGATGTCGGGCAGTTTAAACTCAAATTTTCCCATGTTTATTCCTCCTGTGTTCTTTGTATGGCTTCAGCAATGCGAGATGGACTTGGGAGGTAATCCCATTCGGTCGTGTGAGGGAAGGGGGTGTCCCATCCGGTCACGCGCTCGATGGGGGCCTCAAGGTGATAGAAACAACGTTCNTGAATTGAAGCGCTCATTTCTGCACCAAAACCGCTGGTTTTTGGCGCCTCGTGGACGATGACAACTCGGCCTGTTTTCTTGACGGAGTTCACCACGGTGTCTCGGTCCCATGGAACGAGGGTCTGNAGGTCAATCAGTTCACAGTCGATGCCGGAATCTTTGATGCCTTGCTCACAAACATGGACCATGGCGCCCCAGGCAATGACCGTACAGGCGCTCCCTTCCATGACGATGTTAGCTTCCTCAAGCGGGATGGCGAAATATTCCTCCGGCACGTCGCCGTCGGGGTGGTTGTTCCACGTGGGCACGTTGTGGGGGTCGCCGTAGAACGGGCCACGATAGCATCGTTTTGGCTCAAAGAAGATGACGGGGTCATTGGATTCAATGGCGCTCGTGAGCAACCCTTTGGCGTTGCGAGGGTTGGAACAGTAGACCACTTTCAAACCTGGAGTGTGGGTGAATTGGGCCTCAGGAGATTGGGAATGGTGGTGGCCGCCTTTGATACCGCCGCCTGCAGGGGTGCGGAAGGTCACCGGCGTAGAGAATTCTCCACCCGAGCGGTGCCGTAATTTGGCGATTTCGTTAACGATTTGGTCGTAGGCNGGGAAGATGTAGTCGGCGAATTGAATCTCGGCAACGGGTCGNAGNCCGTTCAAGCCCATGCCCATCGCGATGGCGGCGATGCCACCTTCGGCGAGCGGTGAATCAAAGACGCGGTGCGGTCCAAACTTGTCTTGCAGACCGGCCGTGACGCGGAAGACACCACCAAAGTAGCCCACNTCTTCACCGAAGATGACGACGTTGGGGTCNCTCTCGAGCTGATGAGCCAAAGCGGAGTTGAGGGCAGCAATCATGTTCATTTTCGCCATGGTCTCACCTCACTTTCCGAGTTCCTCTCGTTGTTCTTGCACNTGCCACGGCACGGTTTCGTAGACTTCTGTAAAGATGGTTGATGCCGGGGGGTAGGGGCCAGAGGCCAAATCGCCAAATTCACATGCTTCTTTGTAAGCAGCCATGACTTCACTGTCGATTTTTTCAGCGAGGGCGTTGTCCTTCTTCTCATCCCATTCACCGATCTTCATCAGATGTTCACGGAGCCGTTCAACAGGGTCGCCGCCAGGCCAGCATTCAAACTCGTTGCCGGGGCGATAGGCCGAGGGGTCGTCAGAGGAGGAGTGGGCTCCAGCACGGTAGGTGTAGACTTCGATGTGGGTCGGTCCATGGCCGGCAGCGGCTCGCTCACGTGCCCACTTCGTCACGCTGTAGAGTGCGAGGAAGTCGTTGCCGTCAACTCGGAAGGAGGGAATGTCGTAGGCGAGGCCACGCTCGGCAAAGGTTCGACCACCGGTGGCTAACGAGACGTGGGTGGAAATGGCCCACTGGTTGTTCACCACGTTGAGAATCACGGGGGGCTTGAAGGTCGAAGCGAAGTTGAGGGCGTAGTGGTAATCGCCTTGGGCAGAGGTGCCGTCGCCAAGCCAGGAGATGCAAACTTCGTCGTCGCCCTTGTAGGCGCTGGCCATGGCCACGCCAACCGCTTGGGAAAATTGGGTTCCCACCGGGGATGAGATGGAGATGAATCGACCTTCTTTCCACGTGTAGTGAACCGGCATTTGGCGGCCACGTACATTGTCTTCGGTGTTACCAATGCAGTGGCAAATCATGCTGACCATGTCGCGGCCACGGACGAATTGAGCACCGGGCTGCCGATAGGAGGGGAAGAGCCAGTCCTGCTCTTCAAGCGCCATGGTTTGGGCGATGGCGATGGCTTCTTCGCCAAAGGAGCGCATGTAGAATGAGAGTTTACCTGTGCGTTGCATTTTGATCATGCGGTCGTCAAAAATTCGGAGTCGCATCATGTATTCAAGACCCTGAATCAGGGTTTCAGCACTCAAGCCAGGGTCCCATTCTCCTTTGGCTTCACCTTCATCGGTCAGAACTCGAATCAAACCTTTAGCGTGGTCTGCCGTATCTTCCGCCGTACAGGTCGCCGGGTCGGGGCGTGTCAAATCTCCGGGTTGTTCGGTGAATTTTTCACCAAAAGAAGGCTCATCACCCGGTCGAAATGGAGCGACACCAATGGTGTAGGGCGTGGTCGTGACCGTGCTTCGCTCCGTCATTGANTCACCTCAGGGCTCGTCCGTCTTAAGTGGTGTCGGTGAGGATGGATGGGGTTGTGCAACCCGAACATAGGCNCCNAGCATGGTTTCNTNNTTGTNGGGGTCTCGAGTTTTNCGNACNAAAAGACCCGCTTTGTAGGACGAACGAACCAAGGGGCCGCTTGCGACGCCTGCGAAACCAAGGTCCATGGCTTTGTCAGCCCATTCGTCGTAGCGCTCGGGCTCGGGAAACCGGTCCACTGCGAGATGTTTTTTCGATGGTGCGAGGTATTGTCCGATGGTCACGAGGTCAACGCCGGCTTCTCTTAGCAAACCAAGCGCATCGTCGATTTCCTCGTCCGTCTCGCCCACGCCTACCATCAAAGATGACTTGGTGATGATGTCGGGGCGCAATCGCTTGGCTTCCTTGAGGATGGAAATGGATTGGGCAAAGGAGGCTCGAGCATCCCGGACGGTCGCATCAAGGCGAGGTACGCATTCGACGTTGTGAGCAAACACTGACAAAGGACTTTGGTCNAATAAATGGGCCAGCGCTTCNAGGTCTCCGGCAAGGTCTGAGCAGAGCAATTCAAGGGTCACATCAGGAGAGGTGGTGGCCACGGCCTCGATGCACTGTTTGTAGTGGTCGGCCCCACTGTCGGGAAGGTCGTCTCGGTTGACCACGGTGATGACGGCGTGTCGAAGGTTCATCGAACCAACGGCTTGAGCAAGATGGCNCGGCTCCTCGGGGTCCAAGGGAGGGGGCCTCTTGATGGTCCCAACGGCGCAAAAACGACACCCTCGGGTGCATTCCTGGCCGGCGATCATGAACGTCGCATCGCCGCTGGCCCAACATTCGTGGATGTTCGGGCAACGAGCTTCCTCGCAAACCGTGTGGAGTTTGTTGTCTTTAACGGCCGCTTTGGTCGTGTTGAAGGTGGCTTGTTGTTCGCCGCTTGGAAGGCTGGTTCGGAACCAGGCTGGGAGGCGGCGAGATGGCGAACGAGGCTTGGTTTGTGTGGCCATCGGGAGCGGTTTTCCTGCCATAGATTGCCCCCCCTGTGNAGGACGACCAAGCGCTCAGCAAAAAAGGTGTGTGGGCTCACAAATTGCGTTTTGTGTGCGCCAGCCATATACGAGGCTTCATGAATTGAACCGTGGTGTGGAGGATGTGCAAGACCGAGTCGTCCTCATCACGGGTGCTGGCCAACGCCTCGGCGCAGCCACCGCCACTCGCATGATGGCCGAGGGATGGCATGTTCTCGTTCACGTCCGTTCGTCGGTGGTTGAAGCCCAGCAATTGTTGGACGAGGCGGAGCGCCAACACGGTGAATCCAGAGGCTCTCTTTTGGTGGCTGATTTGACCAAGGATGACGACCTCGACAGACTGATTGATGAAGTAAAGAACCATCCGCTCGTCAAGGCCAATGGGCTTGGTGGTTTGGTTCACAATGCCTCGTTCTATAGCCAGGGTGCGTTTGAAGAACTCAACCTCGAAACCTACCGTTCGCTCAACCGTCTTCACATGGAAGCGCCGTTTCATTTGACCCAATCTTTTCTCCCAGACCTTGAGCGTGCAGGAGGCTCGGTTGTGGCCGTTGTGGACACCTCATGGGGCCGGGCTTGGGAAGGGCTTGCTCACTACACCTCAAGCAAAGCAGGCCTGCGACAGTTGATGCTCAACCTTGCAGGTGAATTGGCTGGACGAGTTCGTGTGAACTGCTTAGCACCAGGGGCCATCATGGCGGCCGATTGGGAGGCGGAGCACTTTGCCAAGGTGCTGGAAAAAGTACCGCTGGGCCGTTCCGGCCAAGCGGAGGATATCGCCTCAGGCGTGCACTTCTTACTGACCAACGGGACCATCACGGGCAATGTTCTGCACGTCGACGGTGGCTGGACATTGAACGAATGATGAGATTCATTCAAGTGCTACGTTGAAGCGTCGTTTGAACACGCAGGGGTGGCTGAGGTGGTCAAAGGCGCCGGGCTTAAGATCCGGTCCCGTATGGGTTCGTGGGTTCGTATCCCACCCCCTGCACCATTTTCGCACCGTNCAAGGTTGATTCAGATGGTGGTTTTGTTGCACAAACCATGCAAAACCGTTTAACACCCCCTCCGCCACGGCGATACGGTGGACTTGATGCTGTTTGGTCAATCCGAAAATGGCAAGCGCAGTATCGCTTCAGGACTCGTGTTCCTGTTCCTGTTTTCCATCCTCAGTGCTATGGTTCCCGCCTCGCCCGGTAATTCATCGGTTGACGTGTTGGCTGACGAACGCATCGTTGCGCCCGTTTCGGTGCCCGAACAAACCTACGAACTCTACCTTGATTCACCGACCTCCGAAACCGGGGGACAGGGTTCCATCACCACGATCGAACCCAACACCGGTCAGGAAGAAGGCAGCGCCATTGACGGCTTGGAATTCCGCAGCGCCGAGATGATCAGCGACCTGTACATCAACGGGAGCGGTTCGTCCAACACGGCTCGGCTTTCGGTCTACATTCAATTCCGTGGCGCNGAAGGCTCAACGGCCGATGTCACCTTTTCGTTGAAGTCGGGTGATACCCAAATCGATTCTCAGAACCGACAACTTGAGGATTCATGNTCTCCCAACCCNTTCACCGGCGGTGGCTGCGACTGGACCATCATCGAAGTGGAATTCGATGCTGGCGCCAACGGTTTCATGGTGGCCAAGGGCAAGCAACTGAAAATTCGAATCGACGCTCAAGCCACCTGCGAAGGAAACACAGGCGGCGTGGGTGGCGGTGATTGTGCCGTGGACATCGCCTTCGGGAAGATGGAAAATTCAGGTGGATTCTCTCGTCTCCAAATCATGACCAATGCACTGTCTGGCTCCAGTGTTCGTGTCCACAGCTGCAACGAAGCGTTCGGTTGCAACTGGAACGACGCGCAGAAGTTTGAGTGGTCACCCAACCATCGCCCTGACTTCAGAGAAATGCAGTTTTCCGTTGAAGTTCGCGATGCCTTCGGAAGGGACGACATCGAGGAGGTCAACCTCATCATGGATACGCCCAACGGCGCAAACGTGGTCTTTGACAAGAACTTTGAGGACGACGATTTCAAACTTGACAACAACGGATTGGTGGGGAATTTCACCTACACCTATGAAGCAGGTATCGATGCAGGCGACTATCCAATCCGATTGGAAGTTGAGGATGTCCAAGGACACTCGGTGGTGTTTGAACATCCCGGCATCACGATGTTGGAAAACGACATCTATCTCACCCTACCTTCGAATCAACCAGACGTGGTTCTCTTTGCCCCCGGTGCGGTGGTTCAAGTGGAACTCCTGGTCGAACACACGGGGTCCTCGTCGAGCAGTATTGACGTGATCTTTGACTTGGAGACCAACCTCCCTTCCTCATGGTCTGACCCACAATGGAGTGCACCAAGCAGCACCTACACGCTCAACGGAGGCGGTTCTTCGGTCATACCCGAACTCCAATTGGAAGTGCCAGAGGGCGATTTGGACAGTGCTCCTGATTCCCTCGAAATTGAGGCGAGGGTCTACGCCCAAAACAGCCTTGGACAAAACGAAGAAGTCGCCATTCGCACNATTTCACTTGACTTTGAGGANGTCGATGTTTTCGCTCCGCCACGAATNTTTGTTTACGAAGACGAGGAACATCAGAAACAAATCGCTGACTCAACACGCTCGGAGGCTTACGATGAGACCCTTTCNCACTACGTGGACGCTGATGAAGTTGGAGATTTCTTCATCGATGTTTTCAACACNGGCTTCCAAACGGACGCCTTCAAGATTCGAATCCTCGAACAACCCGATGATTGGCAGTACCGGTTCTACGACAACGATACCGGCCTTGAACTCGTTGAGGAGGGNATTTACTCCATCACGCCCGACATTGGCTCTACGCAAATTTTGACCATTCGTATGGAAGTCTATCCGCCCGCTGACCGTGATGGGGTNGACATCGGTCTGTTTGAGATCGCCGTTTCCAGTAAAGAAGACTCAGAACTTCGAACGGATGTCGCCTTTACTGTCCACCGCACCTTCGGTATCCTTGTCGAGGTGATTTCGGACAGCGACGGTACGGGCCAGGACAACCCGCTTGGCCAAGTTGGTCCTGTCACCGGCGACGCCACGATTTACTTCAACTTGAGAATCACCGACTCCAGCGACACCGGTTCAGGGTCAACGACTTGGAAAATTGTGAACCCTCGTGATGTGGAACAGAACGCAGAAAACAATCCGAAATANGCGGCTTGGGACTACACCATCTCCAACGGAAGCAATTCCAACCTGGTGGCGGTAAACNTGGCGCCGGATGAGTACATTGACATGAAACTCGAAATCACGCTGCGAGGCCAAGTTGAAGCCGGAGAACACACGGTTTACACCCGCATCATCGAAGAAGGCGTTGAAATNGATGACGCCAGGTACTTCGACCTCCCCGTGAAGGTCGTGATTCAGGAAGAGGTTATCCCCAACCGTCTTGAAATCACAGATAAAACCGAGAAATCTCGCTTCGCTCCAGGCGAGGCAAAGAACCTCGAGTATCGAATCAGCAATCAAAACAACATCCCGCTGGATGTGGTGATTCGTCTGGATCAACCCGACGGTTGGGACGGAGCCATTCGAGCCACTTCGAGTCAAACGGGCAGTGATTTCCTCATCATCAACCTCCCCGCCTACTCCTCCAAGGATTTCAGCGTCACCATGGTCGCTCCTGAGGACCTCAAAGACAGCGAGGAAGCACAGTTTGAGTTCAGGGTGACGCCCATGAACAATGAAACACCGTTTGACGACGCATACGTTCAGAAATTCACCTTCTCTTACATGACGGAATGCAGCGGTGCCAATTGCTTGTTCCGAGAGCTTGTCAATCCTGAGCCTCAAACCATCGCCTTCTACGTTGTTCTCCTCGCTCTCCTTTTCTACGCACGTGGCCGAAGCGGTCGTTCCGAAGAGGCCTACGATGACGCCTCCTTCTACGACGACTTTGAGAAGGAGGTTGAGCCGATAGATGATGAGGACGATTTACCGGCTCCCGTGCTCGCTCAAGAGGACGAGGATGACGAATTGGAATTGCTCGAAGAACTCGAGGATTTGTGAGCAGAATTCTGCCCATGAAATCGATGTTGTATGAACATCGTACCATTTCCCTTATGAGGCATCAGACGCACCGTGANGCGTGAGACTCATGCTGACAGGCTCGAATTCCAATGCGGCCGCGATTCGACCAGCCCTCGCAGAGCGGAAAAAAGCGATGAAGTCGCTGATGCTCACGCTCCTGATGGTGCTTTCCACCCTCGCCTCCATTCAGTACGGTGTCGTCGATGTTCAAGCGGCCTCGGACCAGGACGGCGACGGCCTGACCTATGGCTTGGAGTATCTCATGAACACGCAGCCCAACGACCCTGATTCTGACAACGACGGATTGCCTGACGGATGGGAGTGGAAATACGGCCTCGACCCGCTTTCCTCCACCGGTGCTGATGGAGCGGTCGCAGATCCTGATGGCGACGGCATGTCCAATCTCCAAGAATACCTCTATCTCCAGCCCAGCGGGTGGGACAACAGCAACACCGCCTCCGTTCTTGACAACGGTGTGTGGTGGAACGGCACCATTCCCGTCAACGACTGGAACGAAGAAGACGCCATGCAGTTCAACCAACCCGCTTGTGGTGCTGCTGGCTCCGACGGCACCGGTTCCATCATTCTGTGCGATGAAGACCCGGTCGGCAACATGTGTGCGAACGGGTTTGATGACGACAAAGATGGATTTGTTGACTCGGCCGACTCGGATAACGACGGCGATGCCGACTGCCTCTCCGACGACGATGACGGCGATGGCGACATCGACGAAGACCCTGCTGGTTGGGACACCGACGGCGACGGTATGCCCGACGGCTGGGAAGCCGCTAACGGTTTGAACGCCACTTCACCTTCCAACGCCGACGGACCAAACGGGGACCCTGACGGTGACGGTTTGAACAACCTCATGGAATATGTCAACCCAACATGGACGACCATGTGCGGTTCCTCGCCATGTTTCAGAAACGGACCCGATGGCATCGTGACCGAGACCACCTCGCCTTGTGATCCCGTACAAGGCATTGGCCCTGGCGGTTGCGCCACCTTCACAGCCGAGGTTGACGGCATCACCTCAACGAACCCTCAACGTGCTGACACCGACGGCGACGGGTTGAACGATTCCTACGAAGCCCTGACGCTCTTGACCGACCCGACCTCCTCGGATACGGACAGCGACGGCATCAGCGACGGCGTTGAAGTCAACGGCGCCTACGGCAACCCCGCCCAAGCCAGCGACCCACGCAACAACAACACCGACGGCGATGCGTTTGATGACGGCGAAGAAGACACCAACTTCAACGGTGTGTTGGACGCTGGAGAAACCGACCCAACCCGTCGTGAGGATTCTGGCGATGAGGACCAAGACGGGATTCAGAACTGGGAGGAAAACCTCACCTGTACCTTGTGGAACGTAGCGGACACGGATTTCGGAGGCATTGGAGACGGTCAGGAACGAAACATCAGCCACGGTACTGACCCATGTGATTCGCTCGTGAACTTTGAAACCACTTTTGTTCAATCACTTCCAGGCAGTCGCCTCGAAGTCGGCGATGGCTCTGGATTCAATCCCGGAGGCGGTGTTGGGTGGTACAATGTCTCAGGGACATGGGAATCTTTCGCCTATGCGACGGTGGTGAACGATATTCTGCAAGGGGTTTCGAACGGACCCTCCGGTACCGCCACCGATGTTGCCAATCGAAACGGTTCCTTCTGCCATACCGCTGCCATAGCGGCAGGGACCATCACCTCAACACAGCAATACTGCGACGACGATTACGAAGACACCGACGGTGATGGCTTGGCCGACTGGCAGGAACTTTTGGGTACCTTCGGATGGTTCTCCAACCCCAGTATTCCAGACAGCGATGCTGACGGGGTGAATGACTTCGATGAGATTCAAGACAACACCGACCCCAACGAACCGTGCACCAACCTCTTGGACGATGACGGCGATGGTTTGAACAATTATTTCGAGAACACCACCGGCTGTGATCTGATTTACATAGGCATCACGAACGGTTCTCAAGACGTTTGGGTCACGACCTCAACGTCATACGACACGGATCAAGGTGGTGTTGATGACCGAAGCGAGTACTTTGACGGAACGAATCCAGAAAACGACCCATCAGATGATATTCAACCCGATGACTTTGACGGTGACGGCATTCCGGATGCTGTCGAAAACCAAACCGGAACGGACTGGACCAACCCCGATACCGACGGCGGTGGAATGCTGGATGGCGCGGAATGTCCAGACATCTTCTGGTTCCTCAACTGTGCTGGGTCGCCGTTCGATCCCTTTGACCCCACCGACGACGTGATGAACACCGGTGTCGTGTTTTACGCCAACAACACCTCGGGCACGGTCGACCTCGACCTTGACCACCGATGGCGCACCATCACCAATGATTTCTACACCGGAACGACCTATGCGCATCTTGACAGTGTCCATCCCTCCGAGACGGTGACGGCGCCAATGAGCAATTTCACCCACCTCGCACCGGTCTCCTTTGCCAACTCAACCGTCCAATGGAACGTCCAGTTCACCCAACCACTCACATCGACACAGATACCCGCACCCGCCTCCTACTCGAACATCTCGTTTTATTTCGAGCCAACCGCCAACATCTCTCGCTCGAACGACACCCATATTCTGTCGATTGTTGATGGCGCTGTTGACCAAGTCCTCTTCGAGCAGCCAGAGTACTACTTTGACTGGGCCACTCTGGCCTCCACCACGGTTCCTGGCCAAGGCTTCCCTTACGAATTGCTGGTTGATGAGCGCTTTACGAACGCCAGCAGTGAATACTCCTACGTGGGTAACATCACCGCAGCCGTCATCAGTGAAGCCGGTGCGAACGACGCGTACAGCACGGCGCTTGCGCTCGAAGATTTCATCATCAACGGAAACGCTACGACCGAGTTCAAACGAAACTACAACGGTTCTGGAACCACCAGTCCGGTTGATGTTTCCCTCAACGTCCTCGAGGCACTCAAGGAAGGCTCTTGCCGTGAATTCAACACGGTCTTTGTCACCATGGCTCGTCTCGCCGGCCTCCCAGCACGACAAGTAACCGGTTATGTTGGTGGCACCTGGACCGGCGATGGATATGCAGTATATTCCACGGATGCAACCACATGGTCGGAAGTTCGCCTTCAGCAGAACAGTGCAAACGGCAACACGGACTTGGGATGGATTCCGTTTGACCCGTGTCCACCAGCCGAAGAGGTCGAGGTGGTCAACCAAACCATCTCCACCCTCACCGTGGCTCGTGATGGTACCGAGACCATCACCGTTACCGGCCAACTTCGCTACGTTGCCAACGGTACACCCATTCAGGATATTCGGGTCCTCTCCTACCTTACGCCCGTTGCCGATGCTCCGTTCGTCCCCGGCGCTGGAGCCACTCAAGAGCGTCTCCTTGACGAGAACATCACCGATGCGAACGGCACCTTCACCCTCACCGGCTTCCCGGCTGCTCCAACGGCACCGGGCATGCATAACATCGTGCTTGAACATCGTCAATCGGGTTATGTTTCTCACGACGGTGTCATTTTCGATGGGTTCGTGAACCTCACCGATAACGCCACGCTCAATCACACCGCACCGCTCGCCATCAACGCCCCAATCGCCGGTGCCGGCGCAACCACGGTGCTTGAAGGGCGCTTGGTGCTCGCACAAGAACCGACGGATGAAATCTTCAACATGCCCAACCAAACCATCTGGTTGGCCTACACGTCCTCGGTCGACGGAGCTCAGAATTTCTCTGCCCAAACCGATGCCAGTGGTTCTTGGACGCTCACACTCAACCTCAGCGAGGCCGAGACCCTTGGGAATTTATCCGCGACCCTCGGCTTTTCAGGTTGGCAAGACACATCGGTGCCTGGTTCAACGCCCTCCACCTTCCATCTCAACCCCACCACCACCTCAATCGTGCTCAACGTGACCGAAGCACCGAACCTCACGGCCACCATTGAAGGTCCTCTAAGCGACAAGAAGATCATCCTGCTGGGCGACGATGTATGGATCAACGGCAGCGCCCTCTCTTTGGGCACCACGCCAACAGCTCTGACAGGTGACCTGCAGTTCGCTATCCGTGCCAACGGTTCAGGTAATGAATGGGAGGAATTGTTCAATCTGAGCGTTACGGGAACCTTCTCGATTCAATTCTTGATGCCCAATAACGTGATGGTTCCTGCTGGCGAGATAGAGACGCGCCTCCGCTTTTTCCCTTCAACCCTTCCGGCAACGGATGATGCAGACCTCACGGTTGACCCACCCTACTTCTTGCGAGGTTCGCTTTCGTTCGTGGTTCAGGACTCCGCACAGGTCCGTGGACAAGATGCGCTTCTTACGGTCCAAATCAACGACCATCGAGGAATCGCTGCAGGCGCAGACATTCTTGGAAATTACGACTTCACCTTCAATGGTTCGTGGTTCAACACGACGGTCGACCCCGAACTCGACCTTCTTGAAATCGCTCTTCCACTCGACGCCAACTTGCTCTCTGGCGATTACCCGATTGGCATCTCGTTCAACGGTTCGGACTTCTACCAACCTTCCACAGGCTTTGGGTCCATACGCGTGATGGCCGATATCGGATGGAACCTTTCCATCGCTCAAGACTGGACGTTCATGGGCAATTCGACTCGACTCGTTGGTGATGTGTTTGATGCTGTTTACTTGACGCCGGTTCTCAACAACACCACGCTCATCAGTGTGAGCCTGTTCACCGACCAAGGCCCCATCGATATTGCTCAGTCCACGCTGAACAACAGCACGGGCACTTTTGATATCCCCATTCGGATGCCGACCAACCTTCCTTCGGATGCGTACGAATTTGTTGTGGACTTTGACTTCCTCACCCAGGCTCCCGTTGGTGGTGCTTTCTACACCTTCGTCGATACATCACTGCCTCCGGCCCCACCGACGCTCATCTCAACGCTGGGTGGTATCATCACGGAAGTCGTGGTTGAAGCTGAACGTCCGGCTTACATTGTCGAGATGAACGATACGGTATCGTTTAATGCCAAAATCACGGACATCGCTGACAATTCCAACATCAGTGGCGCCAGTGTTGACTACATTTGGGATTACGGTAACACCAACCAAAGCCTCGGCACAGCCACAACGGATGCTGAAGGAAACGCAACGTTTGCCTTCACGCCATCGGCCATCGCTCCGGGATACTACGATGTCGGAATCGTTGTTCAGGACGACCTCACTGCGGCGTTGAGCGCTGGAAATGCTCGACGCTACGGCAATTCGTCCATCATCAATGTCACCGTGCAGGTGACCAGCGACATCTCCCTCACTTCCGTTCCCAGTACGGTTACGGCGGGTGTTCCCTTCAACGTCGTCGGACAAGTTGAGGACGCCGAGAACTCGAGCCGTCAACTCATCTCTGCCGTTCGCTTGAACGTCTTCTGGTTGGAGAATCCAGAGGAATTGCTCCTCAGCAACTTCGCCACGACCAACAACGGCAGTTTCAACATGACCGTGCCCACAGACACCGCTGGCAACGGCACGACCCGTGGCCCCCACACCTTGGTGATCTCCGTCGTCAACGAATCGTCGCCGTTCTACTTGACGGCAACGGCCCAATCCCCAATTCAGGTCATGGGTGTTTCACGCTTGGAGAACCTGCAGCCGTTGAACGCCATCGTCATCAACCGAGGCAACGACATCAACATGTCAGCAAAACTCGTTGAAGCGTCAGACATGTTTGCCCCGCTCTCGAGTTACGAGGTGGCCTTGCAGTTCCATGAGACTTGGCTCTCGCCTCAAACCACAGACGGTGAAGGCTTTGCAAACTTCAGTTTCAACGTCCCCTACGACCACCCATTGGGACTCATCGTGGTTCAGATGTCGTTCAACGGTTCGACCGACTTGCTGTCAACGAGTGCTAACCTCACGAGCATCACCGTTCGCTCGCTGACCTTCATGGTCGTCGATAGCATCACCGCCAACCCTGTTGCAGGGACCTCCTTCAACATCAGCGGACAGATCACTTCCGACAACGGTTCGGGATTGGTCCAGCGGGACAACAGCGTCTTGTCAAACGCCAATGTTTTGTTCTCCATTAATGGTCAACCTACCGGATTCACCGCCACCGGTGGGACGGTTGGCGTGGATGGTTTCTGGAATGCCACGATTCGCTTGACTGAAACTTTCGCAGCCGGAAGTCATGTGATGGAAGCCACCTACATCCCCAACGTGAACTTCTACGTTGGCTCACAGAACAACACCACCTTCGATTCACGTGGCTTCTCGGTGATGAATTTCATCCTGCCATCGCTTGATGGTATTGGTCAACCTTCGCTGAACGACCGAACCATTCGAGGTGAAGCCGTTGAATTCTCGGTCCTTCTTCGGGACAACCAAGGTTTACCGTTGGCGAACCAAAGCGTCGTCGTCTCTCTCACCTCTACCCTCGACGGCGCTTCCCCGGTCCAAATCACGGTGTTGACGGCCTCCAACGGCTCAGCATGGGGTAATCTCACGGTTCCTGCCAACATGAGTGTCGGTCCAACGGGCATTCACGCTGATTATACCGGCATCGCAGGAACAACAGGTATTGTCGGCACCAACGCCAGTTCGTTCTTCGTGGTGCTTGGAGAGACGGATGTCGTCATCGTTGATGCACCAACGGTCTTGGTTGCCGGTGACTTGCTGGTTGTGAACGGCACGCTGCTTGATGACCTCGGCCTGGTGCTCCAAACCAACGGCGTGCCCTCAACCGCCGTGGTGCACTTGCTCATCGATGGTGTTCCTGTGGCGAGCATCGAGACCGACAGCGTCTCAGGCGCTTACACCTTCTCCTACATATTGCCAGAGGACACGGCAGCAGGCCCTCATCAAATCACGGTCGAATTCCGAGGCGGTCGTGAATGGGTTGACCCCGTTGGCTACGGCGATATCAACAATCCAGAATACTACCAGCCCAGTTCGGATACGGTGGAATTCAACGTCAGTGTGCCTACCAAGATTCTCCTTCTCACCGCCACCGGGGATGCTGACCGTGAGACAACGATCACCATCCAAGGGCGTCTCCTCGACTTGGTTGACAACCCGCTGCCGAACCTGACCATTGAAGTGTGGCTTGGTGGCCAATGGCTCACCAACACGACCACGGACGAACTCGGTGAATTCTCAGCCGTGCATCCTGTGCCTGCCGATGCACCGCTCGGCCCGGTTGTCTTGGAAACTCGGTTCACTGGAACAGTGGCCTATCTCCCAAGCAACGCCAGTGGCCTGTGGGAAATCTTCAGCCCCGTCTTGGTCACGGTGGACATCTCATCGCCTGTTGCTGTGAATCAAACGGTGGCCATCACCGGTTCGGTTGTTGACAACCAGCTTGTTGGCGTACCGAACCACGAGGTTCAATTGGTGGTTGAAGGCATTGTTATCGCCACGCTAACCACCGATGAAACTGGAGCATTCGCCTTTGATTGGGTCGTGCCGGATATCTTTGATTTCGGCAATCGAACCTTGGTGGCCGAATCTCCACCTCAAGGCTACTATCGAGGAGGAGAAGGCAACGCGACGTTCTTCCTCTCCCATCGCTCTTGGGTCACGCTGGTGTTTGAGGACGGCATTGATGCCACCCGTGGCGATACATGGGAATTGAGCGGCCGTCTCTACGACTTTGATACCGTGGACCGTGATGGTTTGGTAGGGTTTGAACTCCTTGTCAAACTCGACGGCAACACCCTCTTCGCCACCACGACCGGAACCGACGGTGAGTGGAGTGCAACGGTGCCCGCAACCATGGATTTGGAGCGTGGAGAACACACCATCTCGGTGGTGTTTGAAGGTACGCAGGCCCACCTTGCCGCCGATGCGGAAAGCGGTGTCCGTGTTTGGTCTGACATCATCATCCAGGTTGATGCTGGTTCAAACACCAACGTCGTGACTCGTTCTGACAGCGTGTTCCAGCCAATCTTCTATTCCGGTTCTGTCCAAGAAGTCGGTGGCTCGGGTGAGGTGTTCGAAAACCTCGTGCTGACCATTGGAAACGGCTCCGAATGTTCCAGCGGTCGAGAAGGAGCTCGTTGCTTCTCTGAAAACGCAGTCGTGTGGTCGAACGGGAATTTCTCGCTCAGCGCTACCGCTCCGTACTGGTTGGACGTGGGCTCGCAATACTTCTTCCTCGACGTTGCACGAAACGACACCTTCTACCTCAATGCTGCGAGCATCAGCCAGACGGTCTTCGTGCAAGTTGATGCGGTGATCACCGTCGACCTCCTTGAGGTGGTTGAGGGCGAGAAGGAAAATGTCGGTGGTTCACTCACCGTCATCGCTGAAGACACGGGAGCAGGCGTTCCTGTCATCGATGTCTTGGTGTACCTCTACGATGAAAACCAGTCTCAACTCGCCAACCGTGGTTCAAAGACCGATGAAAACGGTGTTGCCACGTTCGTGTTTGAGGCAGACCCGCCTTACGGTGATGCTGATGTTTGGGGTGAATTGACCATGGACATCATCGTCAATGACCCACGGNTCTCTGCTCAAAGCATCCAGGGCTTCGAAACACTCCGAAGTGAAGGCTTTGCGGTGCAGTATGAATTCGCAGAAGCGCAGGATGAAACACCATGGTGGTCGTATCTCCTCGTGCTTGTATTGGCGGCCCTCGTCGCCGGCGGCGTGGTCATGTATCGACGAAAGCAATTGGCCGATGACTTGCTCAAAGATGCTGCCGAAGTCTTTGCTTACACCGCCGAACTTTTGGCCGCTGGCGATGCAACACGAGAAGCAATTTTCACGTGCTACCAGGACTTGTGCGGTCTCTTGCAGCAACGAGGATTCCTACGGAGGGACTTTGAAACCGTGCGTGAGTTCGAATTTGCCATCCGTCAGGCCCTGCAAGGTGTTTCAGAGGACGCTTTGACTGCGCTCGACAACACCTTCGAAATGGCTCGCTACAGTCGTGAAGAGATGGGTTCGCAACACCAGGATGTCGCTGCTCAAGCGTTGAACCGAATGAGCGGTGAGATTGCCCAAATCCAAAAGGTTCCACCGCGTTGATGTTTCACCAGCGCAGGTGAAGTCGACCTCGCGAAAAGGTGGCCTGAAGCGTCGACTTTGCATCGGCAGGCAAGGGAAGTTCTCGAACAAGTGGATNTCCATTGGGGTCGTGGATGTCAAGTTTGACCAACGTGGCGTCTTCCGTGGTTTTTACGTGAAGTTGAATCGCTTCTTCGTGGGTGCCCAGAAGGGGAATGCTGAGTCCATCAGGGTCCACGCGTCCGTTGATTCCCTCCACAATCCANGCCAAGGCACGTTCAGGATGTCGGTCCGATAGACCCGTCTCTGGAAGCATGCCTGCGGTCACCAAGACTTCCGTATGTCGAGCACGAACTTCGTCCAGATGGGTGTTCGCCATCTCAAAGGCTGCCTGAAGATTTGCTGCGTCTGTGGAGAGGCCATCAATCACCGGCTCAAGTGGCGTGGAAGGCATGTCTTCGGTCGTCATGTCGAGCGGTTGCCATTCGTCCATGGGCTTTTGGAATTGACGAGCCCACATGAACCTTCGGACGAGGTCTATTCCTTCTCAAGGGAGCGGTCNGGGTGCACTTTGGCGAAAAATCTTCGAGCAAACCGATGGGTTGAATCATGATCGCTGGCGTCATTCATGCGCAGGTCCGATGGGAAACAACCGGCGTATGTTCGGTCGGTGACCCTTCGGTCCAAGAGAAGGATGAGCGCTCGGTCACCTATGGACCGAATTGGCCGACCCATGGCTTGCAATATGGCGTTTATCGCTGGCTGTGAAACCGTGTAACGCCATGCTAAATTCCGGCCGAAACGCTCTTCTGCGTAGGTTTTGAGTGCTTTTGAGAGGACGGAAGGCGGCGAGTTCGGGATGCCGATGCAGGCCACCGCATCCAACGCTCCACTGTGATAGTCGACGCCTTCTGAAAGTCGAGCTCCAAAAACACCCGCCAGCAAAATCTTCCGTCCATGACGCTTCTCTTCCAGCAGGGTGTCAACCACCTGGTCGAGGTCTTGTTTGGTCCATTCACGACTTTCAGCCATAACCCGAACACCGTTGAAATGCCCTTCGAGGACCACCTCGTTCAACATGGCATAGGACGGTGCAAACACCGCCACGTTTCCAGGGGATGCGTCGATGAGCGCTTGGATATGAGCCCGGATGGCTCGGGTATTTTCGGGGCTNCGTTCGGTGTATTTCGTGGTGACATTCTTTGCAACGAGCACCGGCCTTCTCATGGCTGCAAAGGGAGACGGGTAAGCCACCGATGTGGTTGAGGAGGGCGGAAGCGCCAGAATATTGGCGTACATGCTGGGAGGATAAAGCGTTCCTGACATCAACATCGCACCTGCGGATTGCTCAAACACGGGCTTGGAGACCAACCCTGGGTCGAGGAGGTGGGTTGTAATTCGACCGTCTTTGCCTTTGGTGTCGTAGACCATGGTCAAGGCTGGAGTCGACCCAAATTTGAGCATGCAATCCAGAATCTCAGCCACACGGTGGGCGTTGGGTTCCATCGGATTCCCGTCGTCGCCAGCTTCCATGTCGACATCGACACTGGAGAGAATGTCCCGAAGTTGGTGGATGCGGACAGCGGCATCAACCACCGGATGCTTCGATGTTGAAGGTGCATCGAGTTGTTGTTGTCCGGCCTTACCCTCGACGGTATCGCACGCTCGATGAAAGACATTGAGGATGTCCTCTATGGCAACCTCAGCTTCCTCATCCCGTCCGGAGAGGTTTCGGAGGTACTGTGAAAAGAGAGCATCAAAACCAACCCGTGAGGCCTTGACCACCTCAAAAGCCCACATGGCGAGACCATGACTCATGGAAAGAGCCTCTCCACCTGGTGCATTCATCGCCTGTGCCAGCATCCCAGCGTATTCTTCCAATTCCATTTGCGAGTTGCGAATCATCGTTCTTGTCAGTCGTTTTTCGAGCGTCATTCGAATACGGTCGGGGAGATTGTGAGCTTCGTCCACCACGATGATGATGTCCTCAAGTGAGAGGTCCATGGCTTTGAGGCTGGATTCCCTGACGCCGTCGTCAAAGAGGTGATTATAATCGCCAACAAAAACATCAGCGCCGCTTACTGCTTCTCTCGCCGCTTTCCAAGGACAGGTCTGGGCCGCTTCACCGTTGGCCGTGTGGTTTCTGGCAATCTCAACCAACTCATCGACGTGAAGCGGTGAGGACAAAATGCGTTCCTTGAGGCCTGGGGCGGATGTGATCCATGGTTTACACGATCTCGTTTTTCTCGCTTGACTGCAGAGAAGGGAAAACACCAACGGGGATTCCTTGGCAAAAGGCTGGATGCACATGCCGGCTTGGCCAACCATGTCCACCAAACGAACGGGCATCATGCCCTTCCGTCGTTGATTGATGCGGCGAACCGTGTCCACGACAATTCGATGCTGTGTTTGGCGAGAGGTCAGGAAAAACACGGTTTTCTTCTGGGGAGATTGGCTGGCCACTTCGAGGGCGGCAGCCAAGGAGGCCGCCGTTTTACCAATCCCCGTCGGGGCCGCTGCCAAATGGTATCCTCCCTTTTCGAGAGCCTTGATGCCGTCTTGAATCATCTCCAACTGGCCTGGTCGGGGTTTGGCATGAGCAAGGAAAGGGTAGGTGGAGGAATCCACCAGTTCTTCTCCCTCGTTCATATCCGCCATCCTGCGGCGACCCTCCTAAAGGATTCGCATGAAGGTCACAGGCTTGACCGATGGAAATCAATGTGCCCAGAAGTGTGGGGGCTGGGCACGGGGGAACCACCACGTCAACTGACGGGAGTGGAATCTGAGCCTCCCTGGCCGTCGTCCAGGGAGGTGTGTGGGGGTGTTTGGTTNTGGGAACCAAGGCCAAGGCGTGCACGACGGGCACGCTGATACAGCGAGACAAAGCTCTGCAGGACAGGCCGGTCCTGCGTTGCTCCAAGGGTGGCATCACCAAGGTTGTAGCCCGAGTTTTGCCAATTCATCCCATCCCCTCCAGTCTCTCACCAATTCATTCTTGGTATTCGCTGCGTCGCATCGTTGAAGCTCTGGACGCCTCCACAGCTTCTTCGAGTGTACTGTCAATCGGATCNATTTCTGCAACCGCCCGCTTGATGTAAAGGCTCAAGCCCTCTTGGGCCGCCTGTTCTGGCGTTACGCCGTTCAATTCGTAGAGGTGGGCGAGGCGGCGCTGGTCGGCACGCCCCAAGGGGATTCGAATGGATTTCATCCCCGTGAGAAGNGGTTGGTTGTGAAGGAATTCTTGGATGGCAAGGCGGACCACGTCAGAGCGGTTTCGAGCACCGTCCATACCAACACGAGCATCGAGCAGTGCGAGGTCTTCCTCGGTGATTCTGAGCGATACGGCACTGGTGGGCTGGCTCATCCGGGTTCCTCCTGCAAGGTTAGACTGGAACAGCCAGTATATGAANATAACTCAAATGATGACAANACGTCTTCATCTGTCATACACANNNANTTCGGGAAACNTCGCCACGATTGGAGAAGTTTCAAGGACGAGTCGCTGNCAACNGCCACCATGAGTCTCGTNCCCACTCGCGGCCTGTACCTCTACCTCGAAACCCTCCGTGTTGCGTTTGATGACGCCATCGTTACGGACGACGAAGCGCAAATCCTCCACATCCTCGCCCAGGCCTTGGGTGTGGCTCCTGCCGATACCGCAGAATGCAGAGCGGTGGTGGCCGGTGAGTCGCCTTCACCTTTTGATGACGACACCGAATTTGGCGGCCACCACATGGGCGACGCCACCACGTACCAATCCGCCCTCATCGCTGCGCTGGACGACGACGTCATCAGCGAAGACGAATGGGCCATGCTCGACCACCTGCGGCGCATCATCGGTCTTCAGGAAGATCAGCACGCCCTCATCGAGGAGTCCATTCGGGCGATGAGTGAGGTCGACGAAGAAGGTCAACGTCGTGTGGAACGACTTGAGCGCTACCTCACGGTGTGCACCTTTTGACTCCGATTCTTGCAGCCTGAATCTTCGGTCACGGAGATGGAACAGGGGCAACCATTAGAAAGGGTCTGTGCAAGGGCGGCGCAACACACCTCTGGGTGTGAGAAGGTATGCCGATGAGCCCCAGTGACGCAATTTATGCAAAAGTCGTAGCCCGTGACCCCGACCAACCTGAATTCCACCAAGCGGTGAAAGAAGTTCTTGAATCGCTCGAGCCCGTGCTTGAGGCGAACCCAGAGTACATTTCGGTCGTTGAGCGCGTGGTTGAGCCCGAGCGCCTCATCCATTTCCGTGTGCCCTGGACCGATGATGCAGGTGAAGTCCACGTCAACCGTGGCTTCCGCATTCAGTTCAACGGTGCCATTGGTCCCTACAAGGGTGGACTCCGATTCCACCCCAGCGTGAACGCTTCCATCCTCAAGTTCCTTGCCTTTGAGCAGATTTTCAAGAATTCTTTGACCGGCCTTCCCATGGGTGGCGGCAAAGGTGGCTCGGACTTCGATCCCAAGGGCAAGTCCGATGCCGAAGTTATGCGCTTCTGCCAGTCCTTCATGATGGAACTTTGGCGCCACATCGGCCACGACTGCGACGTTCCAGCTGGCGACATCGGTGTCGGCGGTCGTGAGATCGGCTACATGTTTGGCATGTACAAGCGTCTACAGAACGAGTTCCAAGCCGGTGTCCTGACCGGCAAGGGTCTCGCCTACGGCGGTTCGCTCATTCGACCGGAAGCCACGGGCTACGGTCTTGTGTACTTCGCTCGTGAGATGTTGGCCACCAAGGGCAAGTCCTTCGAGGGCGCCACCGTTTCCATCTCTGGATCCGGCAACGTGGCCCAATTTGCCTGTGAGAAGGTCCTCGACCTCGGTGGTAAGCCGGTCACCTTCTCGGATTCGTCCGGTTTCATCCACGACCCGGACGGCATCGACCGTGAGAAGTTGGCTTGGGTCATGGACCTCAAGAACAATCGACGCGGCCGAATCTCCGAGTACGCCAAGCAGTACCCATCTGCGACCTTCACCGCTAGCGCCCCCGAGCCTGCTGTGAATGGCCTGTGGAACGTCAACGTTGACGTGGCCCTTCCATGCGCTACCCAGAACGAGCTCAACGGCGAAGAGGCCGAGATGCTCGTGGCCAACAACGTCATCGCCGTGGGCGAAGGTGCCAACATGCCTTGCACCCCCGAGGCTGTTGAGGTCTTCCAGAAGTCCGGCGTCCTGTTTGCACCTGGCAAGGCCAGCAACGCCGGTGGTGTCGCAACCTCCGGTCTTGAGATGTCGCAGAACTCCCTCCGTTTGTCCTGGACCCGTGAGGAAGTCGACAAGCGACTCGAGGACATCATGATCAACATTCACAAGAACGCTTTCGAGACGGCCAAGAAGTACGGCCGTGAAGGCGATTACGTGTTTGGTGCCAACGTGGCCGGCTTCCTCAAGGTTGCTGAAGCCATGATCGCCCAAGGCGTCGTTTGATTTGACCAGCGTCAATCCACGTCGCGCTGGCCTGCATTGAACAGGCCGGGCCATCGTTGTTTCAACCGGCGAAACAGCCAGCGTGAGAACACCATGGAACTGGCCAGAAAGATGAGCGATGTCCACCAAGGGGCCGCTTCACTGGTCGCCAGGCCGTAGGTAACGACGAGAATACCCATCCCGTAGACAGCGCGAAAGGCCGAAAACACGAGCAAACCACGAACAACAGGGTTGTCCATCAACCGTCGATCACGTTCGCTCAAGGCCGCGTGCCCCCCCGTTCAACCACGGAATTCCTGGAAGTACTGCTGCGTGTAGCGAACAGCGTCCTCGTGGGGATAACCCTGAGCGAGCAATCCGTTGTAATACTCTCGAGCAGGATCGGGTTGAGCCACGGCAGGCTGGGCGTTGAAGTCGGGCATGGCCACGGGAGCGCCGTAGCCTGGTTGGACCGTCGCTTGTGCAGCAGGTTGCGCAGCGAAGTTCGGCATGCCGGCCGGGACGCCGTAGGCAGGGTCAGCTGCGAAGTCTGCGCCTGGGGGCGTTGTCCAATCCGTAGTGGCCTCCTTGCCACCTCGCCGACGCATGATCAAGCCGATCAGCACCAGGGCCAAGAGCAATCCAACGCCGCCACCGATGAGGGCGTTGGTCGATGCAAAGACGGTCTCGTCTTCCTTGGGCTCAAGAATCCAGCGCGTCGGGTCTTGCGGGTAAGCGTCCGCGCCTTCGGCAACGCCGTAATCTGGTGTTGGGTCGGAGTAATTGTCGCCGTCGGTGTCGACGCAACCGATGCGGTCAGCGGTTGAGGTGCCGTAGGCCAGCGGGCAGGCGTCGGCCCCTTGAGCCAAGGTCCATGTGTCCGTGGCGTCCGAGATGCCGTCGCCGTCGCTGTCTTCACAGCCTAATCGGTCAACGGTTGAGGTGCCTCTCACGGTCGGGCAGTCATCTGCACGGTCACCGGCTGGATTGTCGCCATAGAAGTCCTGGTCTTGGTCGGCCCATTGCGTGGGCTCGTTCGGGAAGGCATCGGCGCCCTGTTCGGGCAACCAGTTGGTGTTGGGGTCGGGGTCGGAGTAACCGTCGCCGTCCGTGTCTTCGCAGCCGAGCCGGTCGACGGTCGAGGTGCCCGCAACATCCGGGCACTGGTCAGCGTCCGTTCCCGAGGCGTTGTCGCCGTAGCCGTCGCCGTCCATGTCCGACCACTGCGTGGGGTCGTTGGGGAAGGCGTCTTGGAGGTTGTACCATCCGTCGCCGTCTTGGTCTGGGCATCCGATCAGACCGTTCTGCCACGACGTACCTTCTTGGGTTGGACAGGCGTCTTGGAGTACCACATCGGTTCGGTATTCGCCGGGCCACGAAGGGTTTCGGTCAGTCCATGTATCGTTGGCGTAATTGTCGCCGTAGCCGTCACCATCAAAGTCCGACCATTGGGTTGCATCATCGATGAAAGCATCGGCGCCAGATTCGGTGTCCCACATGCTGTCGGGGTCAGAGTATCCATCGCCATCCGTGTCCAAACAGCCGAGACGGTCCAGCGTTGAGGTGCCGGCAACGGTGGGGCAATCGTCGGGCGTGGTGCCTTCGCTGTTATCGCCGTAACCATCGCCGTCGGCATCAGACCACTGGGTTGGGTCTTCAGTGAAGGCATCGTCCACGTCGGCCCAGCCATCGCCGTCCATGTCGGGGCAGGCGTTCTTACCGCCGAGGGTTGAGTTGCCAAACTCGTTGGGACAGTCGTCAAAGTTGTTCGACCAGCCGTCGCCGTCGTTGTCCAAGCATCCTTCCTCGCCGAGCGTTGAGTTTCCAATCACAGTCGGGCAGTCGTCACTCACGTCTTCGAATCCGTCGCCGTCGTCGTCAGTGTCCTCATCGGCATCGCGGCAACCGTCGCCGTCCACATCGGTGATTTCATCGGACACCCATGTCGGGCGTGGAGGCTGATAGCCGGAGCGAGGACACAAATCCACGCCGTTTTCGATGCCGTCGTTGTCCATGTCGGCGTCTTCAACATCGTCTTTGCAGCCGTCACGGTCCCAATCGGTCGAATTGGCCGGGTCATCGAAATTCTGCGTTGAGCCCCAGTTGGCAGCACCTCCGCGCGGGCATTCGTCAGGAGAATTGTCCGTGATACCGTCGTTGTCGTCGTCCGAATCACATTCATCGCCTTGCGAATCACCGTCGGTGTTGCCCTGAAGCGGGTTGGAGATGTTGGGGCAGTTGTCCGAAACGTCGGGAACGCCATCGTTGTCGGTGTCTGCTTTCATGGACGGGTCGATCGCCCACACGAAGTTGTCCCATCCACCGGCGGTGGTGATGCTGGTGGTCCCCTTGGTGATGGTGTCGCTACCCTGTGGGCCAGCGTAGGAGCCAATGCCAGCTGCGATGTCACTGGCGTTGTAAGCCACATCCCAGCCGATATCAAGGGCGGCGCTGGACGTCACGTCAAGCCACGACCACCCACCTGTGCTGGTCAAACCACCGAGCATCATGTCGGCATCGATGGTAGAAATCCATCCGCTACTGGCGCCAGTGGTGGATTTGGTCCCGGCACTGAAGGTGCCGTCGAGGAAGAACGAGGTGAACACCAGTTCTCCACGGGAGCTAACGTCCATGCCCTGCAGGCTGTCGGCCGAGTTGGAGCCGCCGGTTGCCGCCCATTGATTGGAAGGCGTGCTTCCTTCCTTGATGAAAAACAGGTCAGCACCGCCTTTGTTGGCCGTGATGGACCAGCCGTTTTTGGCCATCGTACCCTCATAGGAGCCACCGACATACAGGTCGCCGTTACCGTCCGTCGCCATGGCGGAGAGTGTGACGGCCTGATTGGCAATGCCGTAGCCAGTGATGCCCAAGATCGCACCCGTGCTTGAGACCTTCACGACAAAGGAATCCTGGGTACCGACAAGGCTGTAACTGCTGGTCCCAAACAAGACATTGTTTTGTGTTACACCTGCGACGTAGATGTTTCCTGCGTTGTCCACGGCCACATCACTGACCTGCTGTGTGCCGATGCCACCCCCACTGACGACCCACTTGAGGGCCCCGTTGGCCCCGTCGAGCTTGGCAATGAAGATTTCAGCGTTGGACACGTTGATGCTCGTGCCGCCAAAGTCGGTCTCGCCCGAAAAGTAGCCCGCCACGATGACATCGCCAACCTGGTCAACAGCGATGGCCTGAGGGATGCTTGAATCCGTAGATGAATTGGGTAGGGTCTGGAACCCCTTGGCCCACATCCAATTGCCCGTGGCGTCCGCTTGGGCGATGAAACCGTCAAACTGAACGGCGGTGTTCAGTGAGATTTGTCCGAAGTCAACGGGTCCGTACATGTAACCGCTGACGATGGCGTTTCCAGCGTGTGAGGTTACGTCGGACATGAACGAGACGCCACCCTGGGTGTGGTCAGCACCGGTCACGTAATTCCAAGCACCCGTCGAATCCAAGGATGCGATGAAGAAATCGTTCCCGTTGCTGTACGGTGAGGTGGGAATGTAGGTTTGTGTGCCGAACACCAGCGATTGAGCCGAGGAATTGACGTCACCTGCAATGACCCATCCGTTGTCCGTCGAGGCAATGGCCCCTGAGAACTCGTCATGACTGCCGGTGCCTCCCCCAGCAAGGAAGACCTCAGGCGAGGTGCTCCGGCCGCTGGTGCTCATCACGGTTGATTCCGTATCATTGAGCACGGTCGAAGGCTTGACTTGAACGGCGGCTGTGCCGGCGATGCTCAACAACAAAAGCGCGGTGAGCGCCATGGCGAGGCCTGCGGGTGTTCTACGCATGGGTTGGCGTGGCCCCCGAAGGCCATCAAGGTGTTGTCCAAAAGGACAAGAACGCTCACTCGAGGTTGCTCTCGAGCGCCATTAAATCGCTGTCGCCGGCGTCGAGCACCGTGATGGTCGACACCGAGAAGGGCTTACCACAGGCGATGCCCAGTTCACGGTTCACCATGCGGGCTCGGTGCATGCTCACCTCTGGGTGGGCAGCTCGCAACGCCGTAGTGTAGTCATCGGGGCAGTTGGCTGCCACGATGATCAGTTTGGCGTTGCCGTTGGCACAGGCGTCCTTGGCTTGTCGTTGTCCAAACAACAGGTTTCCTGTTGCGATTGCGTTCTTCAATTGTCGGCTTAGATCCATTTCTTTTCCTCCATTCTCCACATGTGTTTCTCATGGTTGGAATCTCACTCTTCCGGGATGTAGTACAGGGCCACGCTGCCGGTTCCCAAGGAGATGGGTTGACCGACAATGATGTTCTCTGCCACACCGGTGAGGTGGTCTTTCTCACCGATGATACCGGCCTTGAGCAGGTGGTTGACGGTGACTTCGAAGGCAGCACGAGCGAGGATGCTGTGCTTGGTTCCGGAAACACCGTGTCGACCAATGGCTCGAACTTCACCTTCTGAGGTCATGACGTCAGCGACCATCAACAGGTGGCGGACGTCCACTTCAAGACGAGCGCCATCAAGGGTCATCTGCAATTCGTTGACGATGGCTTGTCGAGCAGCCTCGATGCCAAGGTAGTCGTAAATTTCGATAATGTTGTTGGTGTAGGTTCGGGAGCGGTCGATGTTCTCCAACTCGCTGACACGAGGGAGGTTGCTGCCGATGGTGGAGAGGTAGTATTCGCCCGTCTTGTCGTCAAGTTGGGGATTTGCTCGCTCAATGCCAGGGATGCCCTTGAGTCGCATGTCTCGAATCTTTTCTTCCAGTTGGAGGAGCATCGTGTACGAGGGTGGGTTCTCGGCAAGGTCTGCCAAATCCTCTTCGGAATGAACACCGGGGATCATCGTGAGCGTTGAAGGGTTCTTTTCCTTGTCAGCTTGCACGTAGAGTCGGGTTGCGCGCTCTAGTTTGTCCTTGACCTCTGCAGCGGTCATGTTCTTTTGCTTGAGGTTGCCCTTGTTGAGGTTCAACACGAGTCGGCGTTGAGCGACGTCGGTATCCAAGGTGGCGATGTTGACCGTGGTGGTGACTTCAATGGCAGCAGCGAGTTTCTGTGCTGCCTTTCCATCTTGCTTCTGGTCGTCCTTCAAGCGGATGGTCATTGTCGGCGTTTGTGGCACCTTTCGGGCGTCCACGATCTCAATGATACGAGGAAGACCTTGGGTGACGTTGACCGTTGCAACACCAGCATAGTGGAACGTACGCATCGTCATCTGTGTGCCTGGTTCCCCGATGGACTGTGCGGTAATGATGCCCGCTGCTTCATAGGGGTCAATGCTGGCTCGTTCAAGCGCAACAATGGCTTCGTCAATGACTTTCTTGGCCTGAGGCTTGGTCAACTTCTTCTTGCCACGGCTGTGGCAAGCGACGGTCAAGTCAGCAAGAATTCGGTTGGTGAACCGGCCAGAGCCAGCGTCGGCCACGGCCTCTTCCAGCTTCTTGTAGACGGGGTCTTCAGCCAACTCGTTCTCCATGGATTGCATCTTACGGTCGTAATCGTAAGGCTCCATATCGACAACGGTCTTGGCTCGGGTTCGGCGCTTTGCCCCTCGTCCAGCAAGGCGGACCTTGGTGACCGGACCGGTGTTTTCACCGTCGCCATCACGGCCTTTTTGGGTGGCAGCGATGATGGTGCCGTGGATGTTGCCTGCAGTTTCGGAGTCGGTCTCGCAAATCTTGGCGATGTCCGCTTGGCTCATCACCTTGACATCGTCCCACTTTCGGTCGTCAGCCAATGCGTGAGCAAAGTTTTCCTCAATGCCCAAATCCATGAGCTTCTTCTTGGTTGCACTCTTGACGACCATCAGTCCTCACCTCCGTCGTGTTCAGCGGCTTCTTCCCAGGCGCCCATGTCTTCCTCGTCGCCCTCGAATTCGTAGGACTCTCGGTCAACTTCAAGGCCACCCTCGGTTCCAAGCGCAGCGTCGACGATAACGTCGATGTTGAACGGTGAACCGTGGACACCACGGGACGGGTCAATGCCGTCTTCTCCGTAGCTGAACTGGATGATTCGGTTGGCGGTGTTTCGCACCGAGAGCATATCGTCGTCGAAGACCTTCAGGTCGTCCATGGCGTTGATGAGCCGTCGCTGCATGTATCCAGACTTGGCCGTACGCACAGCGGTGTCGACCAGAGATTCACGACCGGAAACGGAGAGCATAAAGAACTCCGTTGGTTCAAGACCGCGCTTGAAGGACGAAGCGATGAAACCTCGGTCAAGTGCTCCTCGGCCACCTCGCTTGAAGTGGGGCAGAACACGGTCGTCGTAGCCACGCTCAAGACGCTTACCACGAACCTTGGCTTGACCGATGGAAGCTGCCATCATCGTCAAGTTGTCCATGGAACCACGAGCACCGGAAATGGCCATGTTGACCGCAGCGTTGGTGGAACCGGACTTGTTGAGTTCGTCCTTTGCGATATCACCGGCTTCTTGCTTCCCCTTGTCAAGCATCTGCATGATGTCTTCCTCAAGGGTTTCGCGAGGCGTTCGACCGGGTCGGGATCCGTACTTCTTACCGTCCTTTCCGAACAGGTCGAGGGCGACATTCACTTCGTCCTGAGCGTTGGCGTTCGCAGTATTAATGGCCGCAACGGCTTCTTCAGAAAGGTCTTCGTCGTCAATACCGGTGGTGAAACCAAGCGAGGTACAGGCGGCGATGGACAATCGGGTGAATTCATCCAAGAACCGAGCGCCTTGCTCTGAGCCGTTGGTTTGAACGATGGCGTCGAGGAGACGTCCGTCTTCAGCACCGATGGCACGCTTGTCGAGCGTA
This sequence comes from Verrucomicrobiales bacterium, assembly GCA_002689105.1. Classification (GTDB taxonomy): domain Archaea; phylum Thermoplasmatota; class Poseidoniia; order Poseidoniales; family Poseidoniaceae; genus Poseidonia. The sequence goes on from NZEQ01000074.1 coordinate 28,509, forward strand.
CCGTCAACCTGTCCGTTCTTGACCATGACCATGTCGTTGGAGCGGCTTCGGAAACGCAGGTGGATGTTGTCGGGAATGATGAGCGAAACAATGTCCTGTCCACGGTAAGCGGG
>NZEQ01000075.1 GCA_002689105.1 Verrucomicrobiales bacterium
GCAATCCACAACGCCACGCCAATGGAAATGGGCAGGATGGTGGGCGCCCACAAGTATTCCGTACGCATGGGAAGCATGCCGGTGATGGCCCCCCACCCGTGAACGTCTGCGGCAATGGCGACCCAAGCACCGGCTGGAGCGAGCCCAAGGCACAGCCCCAACCAAAAGTGGCAACCCCATGTGAAGCGTTTCATGTAGGGATAGATGACGAAGGTGAGGACTGGCAGCCACGCCATCATCAAGGCAACCCTGTTCAGCAAGCCAGCGCTGACCAGGAGCATCGCCAAGAACACGGCCGCAAGGGTCCAAGCCGTTTGCATGCTCATGCTGCCAGAGGCGAGATGGCGCCCTTGTGTGCGAGGGTTAGCTGCGTCAATATCACGGTCAATGATACGGTTCAGGGCCATCGCCAGGCCACGGGCCCCTACGGCAGCCAGCAAAATCCACAGGAGATCAATGCCGGGGGCGATGTTAAACTGACGGATGGCGATAAAATAGCCCATCAGTACGAAGGGAAGAGAAAACAGCGTATGCTCGATTTTGATGAAGGACAAGACTTGCTTGACGTCCATCACTCTGGGCCCCCAAAGGAAAGATGGGGGGGCCATTCGTATTTACTGAGTTCGGGGTGAGAAGCAACTTTGGCAAGCGTTTCCTCGTCGTGCAGGGTTACGGCCGGCCAGCGACGAACACCGTATTCTTCGGAAGGGATGGGCGTGGTTGCATCCCAACATAGGCGAGATTTGTCGTCGTCAAAGGTCAATCCACGACCCACGTCAAAGCGAGAGGTCAACTGCCAAAGCAAGCGACGGCGAGCCTTCGTGTGCGTCATGTCGAGGTCGTCGTTGGTGATGAATAACCAACGTAGGTTCTTTTCAGAATCCAATTGCCAAATTGAATTTCTCAATTGAATAATTTGTTCAATTCGCTTTCCTTCTTGTTCGTCGTTTCCGTCGTGCTTGCCCGTTCGAGGACTGGGCGTGCCCTCAATGGAGGTCGAAACGACCAACATGTTGTCTCGGAGCATACGTGCTTGACGAACTCCGGGCAAGGTGGCAACAGCCTCGAGACCGGTAAAGGGCTCAGAGGGTTTCGAACCTTGACGCCAAGCTGGTGTAGGTTGATTGTAGGAGCCTTCGAGCGGTTCGTCCGAGGAACGAGGGTCTGTGGAGACCAACGTGGTGGCGTCGATGAGAAGTTTGTCGTGGACGTTCTCAAAGGGCGAGGCGGCTTCGAGTGCGTCCGCCACCATTCCAGGAAGCACCACCACGTCTTCGCTGATTTCCACCTTGTCGTTCAGTGCATCGAGGAAGGCCTCGAGGTCCTTTGGATTCTGATCAGGGTCAACAGCGGCGATGACCTTGAGGAACATCATCTGTCCTGCACCCAACAATCCCAGTGCTGTTTTGCGCCCTTGCCGAGGGTAACGTTGTTTTGAAGCGACGATGGCCAGGTTGTGAAATCCAGTTTCCAGAGGCAGATGGACGCTCTTGACATCGCGATGTTGGAACTGTAGAACGGGAGAGAATTGACGCCCAATGGCCTCACCGAGGAAACCGTCTTCCATCGGCGGAAGGCCGACGATGGTCGCAGGAAGGATGGCATCTGACCTGCATGTGATGGCGGTCACGTGGAGCACGGGGTACTGGCCTGTCAAGGAATAGAACCCGTAGTGATCGCCGAACGGCCCCTCAAGTTTGGTCTCGGTGGGGTCGCAGTAACCTTCGATGATGATGTCGGCTTCAGCAGGCACCCAGAGGTCTTGCGTGAGGGCCTTGGTGATGGGCAGAGATTTCTGACCAAGAATGCCCGCAAATTGGTATTCAGAAAGGTTGTCCGGAAGGGGCGAAATCGCCGAAAAGATGAGTTCAGGCGGACCCCCGATACAGACGGCCACCGGCATCCTTTCGCCTTTCGCAGCGTGTTCTGCACCGTGCTTGTGAATTTGCCAGTGAAGACCAAGTTCGGTTTCGTTGTGGACTTGGGCCCGATACATGCCTAGGTTGTGCTCTCCGTCTGCGTTTTTGGTCACCACAAGGGGCAAAGTGACGAAATGACCACCGTCCATGGGCCACGTCTTCGGAATGGGAAGTTTGGTCAAATCATTGGGCAGACGGACACGTTGGCCCTTGCCTTTTCGGACCTTCTTTGGTGGCATGGCCAGGGCGTCTCGCAGCAATGGTAAGCCCTTCCACGGTTTTCGCATGTACAGGCCAATATCGGGTTTCATCATCGCCACCATGCGGTCGCCAATTTCCGTTTCGTGGGTGGCACCGAGAGCTCGCAGGGTTCGGTCATGGCTGCCAAAGGCGTTCATCAGCAACGGGATGGGGGAAACGGTGCCATCAGCCAAGCGTGGTTGCTCAAACAACACAGCGGGGCCGTTGTTCTTGACCAGAAGGTCAGCGATGGCCCCGGCTTCGTAGACCACGTCGACCGGACGGTCAATGCGAAGCAACTCATCTCGTTCCTCGAGATGCTTCACCCAACGCTTCAACGTCTTCCAAGCCACGAGCATCCCTGAGGGTTCTTGCCTTTGAACCTCCGTATAGAATCCATCCTGTTATTGGAGGCATGGCGTCCCACCGTTTCCTTCATGGGCTTCCATCTCCACGTTTTGTTTAGGAGGGCGTTTGAATGTACGATGTTGTGGTCATCGGAGCGGGCCCAGGAGGCGGTTCTGCCGCCCTCCACGCCGCCCGTGCAGGGCTCTCTACGCTCATCATTGAGGCCGACCCCGAAATTGGCACGCCGGTTCACTGCGGCGAATGTCTTTCTGAGTTGGCCGTTCAGAACCTTGACCTTGAACTCCCCGACCATGTCAAAGCACTGGACGTAAAGGGCATTCGTGTCATCTTTCCGGATGGAACGGAAAAGTTGCTGACCGAAGAAGGCTACGTGCTCGAGAAGCACTTGTTTGAGCGGTGGTTGGCCGATGAAGCCGTAGGAAAGGGTGCAGAACTTCTGCTCCATCACCGCGTGACTGGAATGGAGCGAATTTACAATTCAGAAAATCAATTTTCCAATTGGAAACTTGAGGGTAGAGGAGACGCCTTTCCCGTGGAATGCAAAGCGGTCATCGACGCATCCGGCGTCTCGGGTGCTGCAGCCAAGTTTTTGGACATGGGAGGCGATGTTGAAGTGATTGCTGGATTCCAATACGAAATCCTGGACGTCCCCAATGACGGCTACCTTGATTTCTACCTGTGGCCAAAGTATTCCCCGCACGGGTATGTTTGGATGATTCCAAAAGAAGGCGGGCGAGCCAATGTGGGCCTCGTCACCACCGATAAGAAGGGAGCGATCAAGTACCTTGAATCCTTCATTCAAGACACGTACCTCAACGGAAAACCAACGGTGAATCCACCTTGGCGAGCAGAAGGCGTCAAAATCAGGCCTTTTGGAGGAACCATCCCCATTTCTGGACCTCGCACCACCACGGTGGGCGATGGCGTGGTCCTGGTAGGCGACGCAGCAGGCTTCACTTCACCCCTGTTTGAAGGAGGGACGCATTTGGCGTTGTGGTCCGGTCGAGAGGCCGCCCAAACCGTTGCGGCAGCCCTGAAAGAAAACGATGTTTCTGCAGAACGGCTCATGGCTTACGAACGTGCTTGGAAGAAGCGATTCCCTCCTTATCACAAAATTCTGAAAGGCAAAACGGCCCTTTACGAACTCACGGACGATGAAATGTCTGCCATGGCCAAATGCCTGCCAAAAGAACTCGGAAACATGAGTCCGTTGGACAAGGCCTTCATCGGCTTGAAAATCCTCGTGCGCAAACCCATGCTGTTCACCAAGCGAGTGATTTCTGTGCTTTTGTCGTTCGGTTATTCCCGAGCGAAATTCTTCGGCTGGTAGAGCCGTAGATGGGCGTGGAAAATGAGCAAAGGCCATGAGGGCCGCCCATCACCCAAGCACCATGTGGGGGCTTACGATGTGGTTGGCCCTCGGGGCAACCTGTTGGTTACTGGCAAAACCTCGGTTGCACGAACAGAACACGGTGCTCTCTGCAGCCCTGCACCTTGCAATGGTGGTGCCGTTTGTTAGTTTAGCCGGACGCTTTCTCGTGAACGATGCTTCAATCTTGCATGTTGCCGCCTTCGGTGGCGAGGACTTGCCCCTCAAATACCGATTTGCAGCGACATGGGCCGCCAGAGAAGGACCGCTGCTCATGTGGCTGGGGTGGATGGCCCTGGTGGGTTGGCTGTGGCGCAAACCGTTGCCCGGCGAAAACAGTGGTGATGGACACGCTTGGCGCCTTCGATTCATGCATTTGATGAGTTTGACCTTGTTGCTCATCGCGTTTTCTTTGGACCCCTTCAAACCAACCCCTGCCTTCTTTGTCGGTGCGGGACTCAATCCTCTTTTGCAAACCGACCTGATGGTTATTCACCCTCCGCTGATTTTCCTGACCTACGCGCTTTGCCTCCACCTGACGGCCATCGCCCTCTCAGCGGCCTACACGGGAGAAACCGACGAACTTGGCCCACGCATGCTCCATCTCGCTCGGCCCGGACTGTTGATGGCCACCTTGGGCATTGGCTTGGGCGGGCTTTGGGCGTACTTGATCCTCGATTGGGGCGGCTATTGGGCATGGGACCCGGTCGAGACCGGTTCCTTCCTGCCTTGGCTGGCGCTGGTGATGATCGTTCACCTCCGTACTCGGCCCGGAAAGGTTCGACCGGAAGTGTGGATTGGAGGAGGTTTAGCTACCGGTGTCTTGGCTTTGTTTGCCACCACCGTGACACGAGCCGGTGGCGTTTGGGCCTCATCGGTCCACACCTTTGTCACCACCGATAGCAGCACACCGCCCACCGACGTGTTTGGACGACTCATGGTGCTACGCGATGACCCTGCAGCGACCGAGGTGATGACTTACATCGCATGGATGTTCATCCTCATCGGTTGCTGGTTGGCCGTTCAGCGGTCCGTATCGAACAAACGGCCGTTGACGCTGAACGCTGCTTGGCCCGTGGCCGTACCAACGGCTTTGACCCTCCTGGGATGCCTCATCTTCACGGGGAGCAACGGCAAGGGGTTGTCCTGGGCTGCAGTGCCAGACGTGGCCTTCGTCGCCCTCCTGTTTGTGCCCATGGTCGCTGCACCTCGTGGTGCGCTATCGAAGAAGGAGGGACCGTTGCAAACATGGACCTATCACCAACTCACCCCGATACCGCTGGATGCGGTCTTGGTAGCCGTGATGTTCGGGCTGACCGGTGATGTGTGGATGGCCACGGCCACGGCGGTGCTGTTCGTACCGCTCTACCGTTCAAACGACACCTTGGGTGCTTGGCCATGGGCAGCGGCCGGCGTGATGCTTGGACTTGGCCTTGCATGGTCACAGGCCATGAGTATCGGCGTTGCGGGCTTCCTTCTCCTCGCCTTTGTGCTGCCTTGGCTCTTGGCGCCACAAAGTGAAGAGGCCACGGCGATGAACATCGCAGAAAAAAGGAGTCAACAAAAACTGGCCTTATGGGGCAGCGTCATCGTGGTCAGCCTTTACTTGGTGCTGACATGGGTGCTTTTGCTCACCAGCATCGACGCTGTCAATTTTGAGGCACACGAACTGTACGGGGCGCCGTTCCTCGCCGCTGTCGCCGCCTCGCTCTTTGTCTACACAAGGCGTAAAGACGACCCAAAACAGACGCTTTGGTTGTTGAGCGGGGCTGCGTTCGTGTCCATCATCGGTTTCGTTGGTGCCCCGTCTGTGTTTGGCGGCGATGCCTCAACCATGGTCTCAGACCGCATGACGCGAGGACACATCGTGTGGATTTCTCTCCCTATGCTCACCTTGGCTACCGCTCCGGTGGCCCGAGAGGTCTCGCGTCAGTGGACGAAGGGCATAAGGAAACAGATGTTACTGCGCATCCCGCTTGGCGCTCACGTGGTTCATTTGGGCCTGCTGTTGCTGTTGCTGGGACACCTTTCAACCACCGTTTTGGTCGACCGAGGGGATGCCAGCCATCGACTCTCTTTGGTCAAGAATGAAGTGATCGTCCATGAAGGGATGGGTTTCGAGTTCACGGAGTTGGTCCTTGAAAGCGATGACTTGGAGGTGGGTGATGGCTTCATCGGCGTTCGTATCGACGTTTACACGATGGAAGGGTCTGAAGTTGGGGACCTCATTGGCACCGTAACGCCGGGCACCTTACGCTTTGACAGCCAAGGTATGCCGCGGTCGGAAGTGGCCACGCTCACACGGCTCACCGGTGATATCGTGTTCATCTTTGACGGCAGCCAGGCCGGTGCCCTGATGAGTTCTTCAAACGGAGGGGATTTGGAGACCATTGAACTTGTCAGGGTCACGGTGTACGACCTTCCACACTCACATCTGGTTTGGCTCGGGTGGGGGATGATGATGGCTGGGATGGCCTTGGTCGCCTTTGCAGGAGCCAAAAAAGGGACCCTGTCCAACGAACAGAAGGCCAAATCTCTTGCCGAGGAAGAATGAACACTTCCAATGCAATTATGAAGGGGGGGCTGGTCGCCGAAGCATCCACTTGGAGGTAATACCATGGAAGAAGGAACAATTGTCCACGTTGATTACGAGCTCTACAACGGCGAAAGCGGCGACCTCATCGAAACCACTCGTGAAGACGTGGCGAAAGAGCATGAGGCACACCAAGAAGGCCGCTCGTACACCCCCATGGTCTGTGTTGTCGGTGGCGGCAATCTCATTCCTGGATTCGAAGCAGCGTTGGCCGATGCGAAAGCCAACAAGGAAACAGAAATCGTCATCGCCCCAGCCGATGCTTACGGTGAAAAGGACCCTCAGCAAATGGAAACCATCAGCATTGACAAGCTCATTCGAGCGGTCAAAGACCCCAACTCACTCTACATCGGTGCTCCGGTGAACATCGGAAACCGCCAAGGCTACCTCACCAACCTCGCTGCAGGNCGTGCCCGCATCGACTACAACCACCCTATGGCCGGTAAGACACTGAAGTATTCNTTCAAGGTCGTCAAGGTCGTTGAAGGCAAGGAAGAGCAAGTCATGGCCTTGTTGGAATCCAACACCGGACACAGCGATTTCAGCGTGGCGTTCGACGGCGACGACCTCAACATCACCATTCCCCAAACCATGCTCTTTGACACCAACGCTGCCATGATGAAGTTCCGCTTGGTCACCATCATTCGAGATGCTGTTGAGTGCGGAAAGGTCTCGTTCATCGAAGTCCACGAACCACGTGGATTCGGCCTTGATGCTGACGACGAAGACGCCGGTGCTGACGAGGGCGAGGACCTGTCCAAACTCTCTGTTGCCGAACTCAAGGAGCGATTGAAGGCTGCTGGACTCCCTGTTGGGGGCAAGAAAGCCGACCTCATCGCTCGCCTCTCTCAAGAAGAAGAGTGAGCAACGGAAAACGAATAGGCGACCATCTGTTGGCTCGCCATGCCGAGCATTGATGACCATGAGCGAGCCAAGCGNATCTTCCGATTACCCCGTGCCCTTGCCGGANGACCAGTATTCTCCGGTCGAGAAGGCGCTGATTTGGGCCGCCATCGGATTGACCTTTGCTGTGGCTGCCGGTCTTGTTTTGGCTTTTGACACCGTCTGGACCGAGACGCTCAAACCGATCATTTGGGACCCGGTGGTCAAGGATGCCGGTGTGGCAGGTGATGCGGGATACACGCCGCAGAACACGGCGATTTACACCTTGAGCATGCTCGCCTGTGTCGTCTTGTTTCAAGCGCTGTTCCGCAAATGGAAACTCCCCACCGACGAACGAATGACGCTGGCCCTCATCGCATGGGTCTGTTTGGCCCCGGTTTTGCGAGTTCTCGAGGACGCTGACTTCTTCTCGTCCTCTCGAGATGTTTTGTTCATCTCCCCCATTATCCATCTCCATCTGGCNGCTTGGTTGATCGGCGTCGCCATCCTGAGCCACCGTGTTGGGCGACGATTTGACGGACGCCTTGACGACGGCGCACAGGAGGCGCAAGCCACGCTTCTGGGCGGCTTGCTCTTCGTCGTTCTTCTCGGGCACTGGTATTTGCTCTATCAGCCAGCCTACGCCAGCCATTCCAGCGTTTCGTTCACCTTGGCCACGGGAGGNCTCGCCGTCGCCTTTGCCGTCCTGTGGGGCTCNTTGGTGGCGACACGGGGNTGGCCAGCCATCACCCGTGGCATGCTTGCCTTTGCTTCGAGCGCCGTCGTGTTGGGCGTTGCCCACTGGGTGCAGTTCATGGCCACGCCTTGGGCCCAAGAAAGCGGCAAGGCATCGGGTGACATCACCTTCTGGCCTGCACTCATCGTCCTTGGACTGCCGGCCATCGTTTGTGTTGTGTTGTACCGAATGGGCAAAGAGGATGCCCAACAACTGCGATTGACCGGTTATACCGCCGGTGTCCTTCCAGCCCATGTTGGCATCAAACAATGGGAAGACGAAGCCGATGCGTGGGCCAAACATCCGGTNGAATTTCTCTCCAACAAAGCCCTTCTGGCCCACCCGATGGTGCTGGGCATGGTGTTTGGACAATTGTGCGATGGTTTTGCTACCATGGTGGGCATCGACATGTTTGGCTATGGGGAAAAACACCCCGTCAGCGATGCAGTGATCCAGTTTGGTGGACGTCTNAACGAAAGCCTCGGCCTTGATTGGGGCGAGGGNGCTTGGCTGTTTGCGTTGGTCAAAGCGGTCTTGGTGGGCCTCATCGTGTGGCTNTTTGTCCAAATGAGGGTAGAACACCGTCAACAGCATTTCCGTCTTCTCATCGTTCTTGCCGTGCTCATCGTCGGCCTTGCCCCGGGGTTGAGAGACATTGGACGATTGATGCTTGGGGTTTGAGCCNCCACCCATCTGCTTCCATGCAATTAAATGCAGGCTTCGCTACGCCGAGATGAGGGCTCAACATGGACAGGTTGCCGACCAGAGTCAATCGTGCCGACCCNGACTTTGCAGCACGGAAGGCCCACAACATTGCGCTCGTGGATGAACTGCGTGCCCGCCTTGAAACCGCATCGGAGGGCGGNGGTGGAAAGTACGTTGACCGTCATCGCTCTCGAGGAAAACACCTCGCCAGAGAGCGNATTGAACGCATCGTTGACCCGGGGACAGCCTTTCTCGAACTCTCTCCGCTGGCGGCGTACGAACTCTACGATGGACGAGCACACTCCGCAGGCATTGTCACAGGCATCGGCATGGTGCACGGCCGAGAATGTCTTTTCGTCGCCAACGACGCCACCGTGAAGGGAGGCTCTTACTACCCAATGACGGTGAAAAAGCACATTCGTGCTCAAACCGTGGCTCACGAAAACCATCTCCCTTGCATCTACCTGGTTGACTCCGGTGGGGCATTCCTGCCCATGCAAGACGAAGTGTTTCCCGATATTGGCCACTTTGGACGGATCTTCAGGAACCAAGCTCGCATGTCAGGCGACGGCATTCCACAGGTGGCTGCCGTTCTTGGTTCGTGTACGGCGGGTGGAGCCTATGTGCCCGCCATGTCGGACGAATCCATCATCGTCAAGGGCAACGGTACCATTTTCCTNGCGGGCCCACCCCTCGTGAAGGCGGCCACCGGTGAAGAGGTGACCGCCGAGGAATTGGGAGGCGCTGATGTCCATACCGCCCAATCGGGTGTCGCCGACCATTTTGCTGAAGATGAAAACGAAGCCTTGCGGATGGTTCGCAACGTGATTGAAAACCTGGGCCCGGTCGATAAAGCGCCAGCTGCTATGCAAGAGCCAGAAGCACCAGCGCACGATGTGGAGGACCTGATGGGGTTGATTCCTGCCGATAACCGAACCCCGATTGATGTCCGAGAATTGATCGCTCGTATCGTCGACGGTTCTCGATTCCACGAATTCAAGTCTCGCTACGGCACGACCCTCGTGTGTGGTTTCGCGAACATCCACGGCCACAAAGTCGGCATCGTCGCCAACAACGGCATCTTGTTCTCGGAATCGAGCCAGAAGGGCGCCCATTTTGTTGAACTCTGTGGGCAGCGGGGCATTCCGCTCGTCTTCCTCCAAAACATCACTGGATTCATGGTCGGCAAAGCCTACGAAGCTGGNGGCATCGCCAAAGATGGAGCCAAGTTGGTCACCGCCGTGTCCTGTGTGAACGTTCCAAAGTTCACGGTCATCGTCGGTGGCTCGCACGGGGCAGGAAATTACGGGATGTGCGGTCGTGCCTACGACCCGAGGTTNCTGTTCATGTGGCCCAACAGCCGCATCTCCGTGATGGGGGGGCCACAAGCCGCCGATGTGCTAACGACGGTCAAGCAAGACCAACGAGCACGTGAAGGAGCGCCGGCCATGGAAGGCGAGGAACTCGAAGCCTTCCGTCGACCAATCCTCGAGAAATACGAGACCGAGGGAAGTCCATACTATTCCACCGCCCGTCTTTGGGACGACGGCATCATTGACCCAAGGGACACTCGAGACGTTCTCGGCCTTTGTTTGGCCACCGCTCGTAATGCGCCGCTTCCAGATGACCGATACGGCATCTTTAGAATGTGATTTTTATATTGAAAATTTGATTTTGCAATTGGAGAATTCGACATGTACGCAATGGACGCACCCCCCGCCACCTCCATGGTCTCCTTGACCATTGACGGTGAACGAGCCAACCTCACCTTGACCCGCCCAGACAAGTTCAACGCCATGAACGTGGAGATGATTCAGGAACTCATTTTGCTCCTTGAATGGACCGCTGAGCGAAGTGCAGGTCGCCTCGATGCACTGCACGACGAAGAGGGTCGCCCGTACCTGCGAACGCTGGTGCTCTCGGGCGAAGGGAAGCACTTCTGCGCTGGAGCTGACATCAACATGATGCGGGACGCCGGCGCCAACACGCCCGAGGAGAACCGAGCAGATTCGGAACGGCTTGACCGCTTGTTCAACGGCTTGTGGGCCCACCCATGCTTCACCATTGGTGCCGTTCAAGGCGTTGCGCTCGGCGGTGGAGCCGGATTGATCGCCTGTTGCGATTACGTGGTCGCCACCTCCAACATCCGAATCGCATTGTCCGAAGGCAAACTCGGCATCCTTCCGGCCGTGATCGGCCCGTACGTCTACCGGCGTCTTGGCTCAGCCACCTTCCGCCGCCTCTCAATGCAAGCCAGCCGAATCAAGGGCGAGGAAGCGCTACGAATCGGCTTCATCGAAGCGCTGGTGAACGGGGCCGAGGAACGGGACGCTGCGATAGATGACATGGTCGCTGAGGTCATGACCACCGGTCCTTCAGCCGTCACCCTGTCCAAGGAACTCACGCTCGGATTCGACCGCTGGACGGAATCCGACCAAGCCCTTCGAGAATGGACGTTGGATTTCACCAGCCGGATGCGTGGGTCAAAGGAAGGGCAGGAGGGGTTGTCTTCCTTCCTCGAAAAGCGGCCCGCAAACTGGAAACCCAAGGACGAATAGGAGGGATTGGCATCAAAGTCCTCGTCGCAAACCGTGGAGAAATCGCTTGTCGGGTTCTCCGGGCTTGTAAAGAGGCCGGCCACCCAACCGTAGCCGTCTGCGCCCCAAATGACGTTGGAACACTGTTCACGGAAATGGCGGATGAAGTCGTGGTGCTTGAGGGTGAAACCATTGGAGAAACCTACCTGAACCAAGCACAGATCATCCAAGCCGCTTCAACAACCAAAGCCACGGCCATCCATCCGGGGTTTGGCTTTCTCTCCGAACGTGCTGATTTTGCTCGAGCGGTGAAGGAAGCAGGGTTGACTTGGATCGGCCCTTCCGCCGAAGCCATCGAAAAGATGGGCGACAAAATGACCGCTCGACAAACCATGCGCGCTGCCGGCGTTCCCGTGATTCCAGGCGAGGAAGTCGAAGAGGAAGATGAAGTGGCTGCGCTTGAAGCCCTGCGACAAGCGTCCACTCGGGTCGGCTATCCGCTGTTGCTCAAGGCGTCCAGTGGAGGTGGCGGCAAAGGCATGCGGGCCGTTCACGACCCCGCAAATTTTGACCAAGCCGCCACCGGTGCACGTCGAGAAGCCGTTGCGGCTTTTGGAGACGGGCGCGTCTACATTGAGCGTCTTCTGTCGGGCTCGAAACACATCGAAATCCAAGTGTTGGCTGACGCCCATGGCCGCACGATTCACCTCGGCGAACGTGAATGCAGCGTTCAGCGACGGCATCAGAAAGTGTTCGAAGAAGCCCCAGGCCCC
>NZEQ01000076.1 GCA_002689105.1 Verrucomicrobiales bacterium
TTGCCGTGGCAGGACCAGTTGGCTGCGAAAGACTCCCAATTTGGCGGCGGCGGGTACTACGAAGAAATCGGTGAACCGAACCGAGTCGTCATTCTGAAGGAATTCATGTCCTCCGGCAAGACCGTTCAGGTTCACTTGGCGCCGCACGGTTCCCAAATCTACGGTGACAGCACGACCGCTCGCCTTCCGTTTGGTTTGAAAATCAACGCTCTCCAGGAGGACGACTTTGTCACCTTCAACACGATGGACCTCGCTGACCCATATCATCCCTTGATGGACAACATCGATGTCAACGCCTTCCAGGGCTTTGACGCCAACTCCGGTGTTGCTCAAGCGGTCTTGAACACCAAATCGGTCAGCACCAACAATGTGCCAGGAACTTGTAACGGCTACATGGAGGACGGTGGCTACTTCCAGCGAATCATTCGCTCAACGGAGGACATCCAAGACACTGTGCTTGGAATGTGCAGCTACTACTCCGGCGGACTCATCGTCTCCACCATCGACGTGGCGACCCACTCCGAACGAGCAGACAGCAGCACCTTCCCGCTCTTGGGCAACCTCCTGAAGTATCAGGTCNACCCCTACCCTGATGGCTTTGGTACGCTCGGCAACGGTCTTGATTTGACCATCAACGGCGAAGTTCCAGGCATCGACCCCAGCACAGGCAAGTATGCTCTCCGCTACATGAAGAGCGACGCAACCCTGAACTTCGGCTACACCACGTCGACCACAGCGACACTCCAAGCCGATTGGATCATNGACGGTCCAACAAACTGGGACGGAANNTCGCTCGCTAGCGGCGTCACCGGGCATTCAACGGAAGATGCNCCGAGCATGATGTTCTGTAAGGCNGACCTTGCTTCCCAGACNGGNTGTGCNCAAGGNGAGCANTGGCACATTACGCTGATGCTTCATGACGATAACGGCCACGCCCGTACCATTGATGTCATCGTTGAGACCAACGATGTCTACGCTGACGAATACCGACCGGAAGCTGCNGCCACCATCGACATGCGCACCGACTACGAAGACAATGTCCAATTCATGGGAACCAAGACGGTGTCCAATGTTGAATGGGATGTCCATCGTATCATCCTTCAGGGTGAAGGAGAGGACGGCGAATTGGTGATTCACTTTGATGCAGGCAATTCAACCGACCTTGATGCTCTCGAAGGCAACGGCATTGAAACCTACGAATGGAAGGTNCTCTTTGACGCACCNTACGGTGATGATTCCTTTGACCTGGACGGCCACACCTTCACTCAAACCGCAGGTAGCGACGGTGAATGGTCGTATAAATTCAAGAACGTCACCGTCGATTCAACCGGTACCACGGAGAATCAAATCCGAATTGAACTGGTTGTTTATGACAGCGCAGGTAAGTTCTCCGAAAAGCATCGTATGTACTTCGTTATCGTTCCGGAAGGTTTCGGTGATGCGGAACCAGCGATTCAATGGGATAACGTTCAGTTGAACGCTTCGAAATTCGAAGAGGACACCTTGACCATCTCGGGTAGCGTCCTTTCGGGTGCAGAAACCGGTGAAGTGTATGTAGAAGCGGCGTTCTTTGAAGAGAATTTCTCCGCTTCCTCGGTCATGAAGTACAACATGAGCGTTCAGAACCTCTGGGGCAAGAGCCCTGCTCTTGGCGACGGTGATCGCTTTGACATCACCCTTGACATGACCGGCCTTTACACCGCAGATTCTCGCACTCAGCGTGTTTACATCAAGTACTACGAGGGAGATTACCCCAACGAGCGCTGGGTCACCATCAAGTGGATTGAGCTCAACCTCCCAGCCTGTCAAGGCTTAGAGGCCGACCCAGCTGCTATTGAAGCAGGTGGCGAGTTTATCCTTGATGCCAATGGCGATTGTCAGTGGAGCGGGGATTGGTCTTACGACCCGACCACAGGTGAATGGTCAGACAACACCCAAACCACCAACGATGGAGATGATGCTTCCAGCGGCATGGACCCAACGGCTCTCCTCATCGGCGGTGTTGTTCTNCTCTTGATTGTCGTGGGCTCGCTTATGTTCATGCGCCGAGGAGCAGAGACTGATGACGCCTTTGGCGGCATGGAAGGTGCCTTTGGTGCCGATGCTTTGGACCCCACCGAGCAATATGTGCAACAGTTGATCGCTCAAGGATACCCCGAGGAAACAGCGAGGGCCTTTGCCGCCCAATACGTTGGGGAAGCAGCGGCTCAACCAGCAGCAGCGGCTCAACCAGCAGCAGCGGCTCAACCAGCAGCAGCAGCGTTCGACCAGGCGATTTACGAACAATACTACCAGCAGTTCGTAGGTCAAGGGTACGATGCTGCAACAGCCGCCGCCTATGCTCAGCAATACGCCATTCAATACGCTCAATCGCAACAGTGAGTCTGAGCGCCCTTGGCGCCCGATTCCCTGCGATGTTCGAGCCCCTTGAGTGTGCAGGTACGCCTCGCGAAACTGCGGATGTCTATCGGACGAGAGAACGGTCTCTTGGTTGCTGGGCCACAGAGCAGATGGTGTTCTCCCGTTCATTGGCTCAGCGAAGCCCCTTCGGAACGTTCCGGAGGTGTGCCGGTCCAATGGCCATGCTCGTTCCTTCGCTATGAAGGGTGAACGGACGAAAAGAGAAAGTGACGGCCCTGCAGTACTGGTTTACGATTGAGGACAACACATCCACAGAGGCCCGAACAGAGGTGTGCTGGTTCACTCTTCTTCGTAAGGGTCGAGCAGCGGTCCTTCGTCNATGGGAATGTGGCCCTCTTCATCAACATGGGAATCGAAATCTGGAAGCCGCAACCGCCAATTTTTCGGGAGAGGTTTACCGTTATCGATGATTTTTAGCATCCGTTCTTGCCAAGAAGTCGGCTTGCGTTGCATGATGTACATGTAAAGCACCGAAGTACGAATNTCTTCATCGAGGACCGTATAGCCAGTGGCGGCTTCAAAATTCATAGCACGAAGAAGGTTGAACGCTGGGCGGTTGATGATTTGGAACCAACGTTTCGCATTCCGCATGCACACCATGATGACGATCAAAATCACAAGGGTGTTCAGGCATAGTGTAGCGAAGGACGGCTCACCAACACCCTGGAGCATGATGACCAAAAGGAGCAAGATGGGTACGGCCGTGATGAGGAAGATNAAATTCTCAGACATCGGTGGCTTTCTCATTTTTTGACGGATGGCTTCCCATCCGTTGTGATGCTTCTCATAAGGCTTGAAAATGTCCTTTTCTTGTTGCGCCGCCGCCGCNCGAACGAGTTGGAGCAGGCCGTTGATCTTTCGAAATTGCGTCATGCCAACATCCATGTTATCGTCCAAAATAGACTGAAGTCGCTTTTGGGCCTCGGCGTATTCACCCATGTCAGCAAGGATTGAAGCCATTTCAACCACCGGTGTGACCTCTCGTGGAGCGATCTCTCGACACGTTTGCCACCAATGCAGTGCATCGTGAAGCATACCGAGATCATCGGCCATGAGCCGTCCACCTTGCACCCACATGTCCATCCGTGTTGGGTCTACAGCGATGATTTTCTTTACAGCGGAAAGGGCTTGGGCAGCTTGGGCCATGGAGGCGGGCATGCCCTGAGGGGGCAGACAAGCCTCAACATAAACAGCCAAGGCTTCCAAATGCTCAGGGTCGAGTGATGCCGCTTTCTTTGCTTCGCTCTTTGCCTTGTCTCGGTCGCCTTCATCCAGGGCTTCAAGCGCATTGAGGTAATGCGATTCAGCACTCATGCGGTCACATCCATTCAGTCATCTCTGCGCTCAAACTTCCGTGGAGCATCTCTGAAATCTCTTGGGGGTTGATTGTGTGCATGACCCGATCGCTTTCCTTTGGCTCTCCGGGGTTGAACATCCGATGAGCGACGATGCTGAGGTCGTGAACCGCCTCGTCCGTACGAAGGTCGTCCTCGCTGTTGGCCACCATCGCGATCTCGACCTCGGTCGTTGTCCCTTTGCTGGCCACCGTTGCGACCGGACCCCCGGTCGTTTCTGAATCCACGGTTATCGTCTCGTCGTCCTCGGTCGTTTCTGAATCCACGGTTATCGTCTCGTCGTCCTCGGTCATTTCTGAATCCACGGTTATCGTCCCGTCGTCCCCGGTCGTTGCCCCGTCGTCCGCCTCCGCCGCCACCGCCAGGGCGTGGTTCTTCACAACGGTTGCAGACGTTTCTAAAGGCGAAATTTGAGTTTTTACATTTCGGGCATGTCCAATCGTTGTCGTTGAATGTTCCACGCTGTTGACGACCACCGTCTCGGTTGTCTCTTCCACCCCGGTCGTTTCTGAATCCACGGTTATCGTCCCGTCGTCCCCGGTCGTTTCTGAATCCACGGTTATCGTCCCGTCGCCCTCGATTGTCTCTTCCACCTCGGTCGTAGCGTTCTCTTCGTTGACCGCCACCACCGCCTGGTCGTGGTGCTTCACAACGATTGCAGACATGCCTGAAGGCGAAGTTGGAGTTTTTGCATTCGGGGCACGTCCAATCGTTATCGTTGAAGGTCCCGCGTTGTTGTCGGTCTCCTCCCCTGTTGTCTCTTCCGCCCCGGTCATTTCTGAATCCACGGTTGTTGTCTCGCCGTCCACGCTCGTCCCGACGACCATGTTCCCTGCGGCCCCCGTCTCGGCGGTCGCCTCCACGGCCCCCATCTCGGCGGTCGCCTCGATGTTCCTTGGGTTTCTGTTTGGCACGAACGGTTACCCCTACACCGATGAGTGTGTCCATGTCAAGCGACCTGTCAATGTGGGCTACATGGGCTAGCGGATGGTTGGTGCTACCGATCACGCCGTCCACTTTTCCAATGTACGTGCCATCATCGGCTCGAACCATGATGGCGTTGAGAGCAGGGGATGATCCTTCAAAATGCACCAGCAAGCCACCCTCGTGGCTTCGTGCTTCAACGGTGCCAGTAAACATCTCAAGACCTGTTTTGGCCTGCGACCATCGCTTTTTGGTGTTGTCGGTTTATTCCTCGACTTTACGACGATGTAGGACGGCAACGCCGAGCATGCAAATCGTAGCCATAAACGAGAGCGAGGGGAGGGCGTCGTCCGTGCTATCTACCGGCGTGGAAAGATCGGGAACATCCTCAACAACAGGTGCTGGGATGCCCACGGCAAGCTGTGTAGTCGCTCCGGATTCGTCAACGGCCGTAATGACGACATCGTAGTTCGATAGGCCGTTGGCGAGGCAGATGGCCGTCGACACTTCAACGACCCAGTTGATGCCATCGATGGTGAAACCCTGGTAGTCGGCACCGCAAATGGTGAGGCTCATCGTTACAGCCTCCAAGTCGGGGTCTGAAACCAAACCGAACATTTCGAATTTGAGTTGGCTTTCATCCCACGAAGCGTTTTCACCGTCGAAGTTAACGGCCACGGAAACGGCAGGTGGAGAATTTGGTTTGGTCAAGCCAAGGGAGAATTCTGCTGCATGTGCAACCATGTTGGATGCCTCAGCCGTCACGCTGAATTCAAACGCTCCGGGGCGGAGGTTGATCAGCGAAACAGCGGTCGTTACCGGCGTGGAGGCGATGGTGATGGTATCTCCTGCACCACCCAGTTGTCCGTTTTGCAGGGCCCTTGCAGAGAACAAAAATTCGTTCACAAGACCTGAGGACGTGATGGTCAATCTGGCGTTCTTACCGTCTTCGTCCACCGTACCAGTGGCGGTGTAGAGTGTGCCAAAGGTCCATGTTCGTGAGTCGTTTTCGTCCACTGCGCCGAGCGGGTCAACCGCATGACAGGTAGCAGTCGATTGGGTCGAACTCTCGGGTTGATTGACAAAGAAGTCGCCAATGACGTTGGTGGAAACGCTCCATCCGTCTTCATCAAACACGCACTGAAGCGACCAACCGTTGTCATCGATGGCCCATGCATTTCCGATATCGGCGGTGGCAAACCGCCAACTACCAGCTCCGGAAGTCGGGACTTTCGTCCCGTTGGCTGGAGCTGTTGATGTCCATGCAGGGGCGTCGTTGGTTGCGGGTTCCTCCGTGGTGAAATCCATGAAAATATTGCATTCCAAATCCCATTGCGTCCTGTCAAAGGAGACCAGTTGGGTTACCTTGAGTGCCCCATCTGGAAGGTAGACGAAGGAAGGTTCGCCAATGTGGTCGCAGGTTTGACCACTTTCGGGCTGGTTGTCGATGACGCGGAAGTCGTAAATTCGTAGCCCTTGGAGGACGGGGAAGGTGACCACAAGTGCTGCATCGCTCATGTTGCTGATGTTCATCGCGAGGGTGAAATTTGAAACGCCGTTGTTGGGCAATTTATCCCAACGAACGTTATTTGCTTGGCCATCGGCGACGAAGAGGCTGATCTCCATGTCGTCAGTGGTGGAGGTGGGGACCTCTTTGCAGTCGCTAGCGGCACCAAAGTTGGTGCATGTTCGTGCGTCTTGGTGGCCATCGGGCACCAAGTTGACCTCATCGAGTCCGATGCCGTCTTCTACAAACTCGAAGTCGTTCCAGTCCACTCCACCTGAGTGAGGAATGCCTTCACGCATTCCGAGCCGAGTCTCCATGTCGGCGATACACTTTGGTCCAATGCTGCGAACAGCGTCACGCTCGTCGGTGCTGATCCATTCGTTGTCTCCTCCTGGCAAACCTTCGAACAGACCGTCCAAATTGTCCCGAACAATGGCGGAGTTTGAGCCGTTGACCCAAGCGTTGGCGAACATATCGCCGGTTGCCCAGTCATCCAAAATGTTCAGTTCAAACAAGGCGAAGTCATACTCGAAGAGGTCTTCGAAGGTGTAGCCGCTGCAATCAACGTCCAATGTGTCTTGACGGCCTTCGGTTGAGGACACCAAGGGCGTATCGTCAAAGGCGGTGAACACGGGTGAAGAGGAGACGCCCATCATCAAAACGGCGAGGAGCAGAGAAACAATTGGTGCTGGCAAGCGGTGTGTCATGGTACACCGGTTGTCTTTCGCCTTCATGAAGAATTGGTTGAAATCATCACGGAACAAGCCGTTCCATGCGGCGGTGAAGTGCCCACCACGGCAACACCGTCCAAAGCAACGCCGCCAGCCAAGATTGCCAAGCAGCGACCCCTCTGTCAACGCTGGGAAGTTGGGTTTCGAGGAGATGATGATAGACGCCATTGGGTGAAAGCAGGTCCAACATGCCTTCAAGGGCAACCCACGCAGGGTCGTTGGTTTCACCAACCGCCACGCCGGATGCGTAGGCCACCATGGTGGTCACCAGTGCCCAAAGGAAGGTGAAGAAGAACCAAACACCGATGCCGAAAGCGATGGCCGTCCCTTGTTCTCTTGCAGAGGTGGAGGCCAANAGGGCGAAGAGCGTGTACCAGAACACCACCAGTCCGGTGGAGAGGGCATACACCACAACTTCGGTCANGNNTGGCCATTCACCCATGCGAAANCGCACGACGAGGACCGANGCGAAAAGCAAGGCGTAAACCGGAAGGAGGATGCTTTGGGCNTGTCCAAGGATGAGCGCTGTGGCTTGATGTTGGCGGGGCATGGGTTGGGCAAGACGCACTTCGAGCATGCCGCTGGCTCGGTCCTTGCTCACTCCATCGAACGCCATCAAAACGGCGCACATCGTTGCGCCAAATACGACCCCCAGAGAGGCATAAAACAGCACTTCCATGGCCGTATCGGGTTGGTGGCCACCGGGTAAAACGATGTTGGGGTCAGAGAATCCCCACGCCATGCCCGGCAAGAACAGGAGAAGGATAGGAAGCATGATTTTCAAACGAATCCCGGACAATCGTTCCTTTCGGATGCGTGCGGCGACATTCGCGATGCGTTTCCTGTCACTCATCCTCGCCACCCCCCAGGGAGCGCATGGGCAGCATGGCCGAAGAAGCCACTTCGAGTGAAATGTCATCAACGCTCATGCCGGTTGCAGCACATAACCACTCCACCAAATTCGGCCGAACAGGCGCCCATGACGTGATGTTGACGTCAGCATCCACGGCTGCTGAGAGCACCGATTTCGGGTCGCGTTTCACCGTCAAGGACCACCCGTCATCGTCTTGATGGCGTTGCAGAACATCTTCGTCAGGAGCGAAACTCGAGATGTCGGCAGCCCCCTCCCCGGTGATGGTGTAGCGTCCCTCCAAGCCCAACCGTCGCTCGACATCTTCCAGGGGCCCTTCGTCAAGCAATTGCCCTCGGTGAAGAAGACCGATGCGATCGATGAGCCCTTCAAGTTGAGCGACCATGTGTGAGGAGATGACCACGCTCACGCCTTTGGAGGCAAGTGTTCGTACCAGCGCTGCGAAAGCCTCGGCTGCAACAGGGTCCAATCCGTTAAACGGTTCATCGAGCAAGAGGACTTTCGGCGAGCCCAACAAGGCCGCTGCAATCGAGAGGCGCTGACGCATCCCTTGGCTGAGGTTGTCCAGTGCGTCGTCGCGCCGTGAACGTAAACCTACAAGGGCGAGCAAACGTTCAATCTTCGTTTCAGAGGTTCCACGCATCTCACCAAGCTGGCTTAACGCCTCGTGAACCGTGGTACGGCCTTGCCAGCGGACTTGTTCCGGCATATGCCCGACCCATTGGCGGAGGTCGTCCACAGGCTGCCAAACATCGGTCTCAAAACGAGACTCAACCTTTCCCTTTTGCACGGGCAGGACGCCCGCCATCATCCTGAGCAGCGTGGTTTTGCCTGCACCGTTTGGCCCGATGAGACCCAATACGCAGCCTTCGTAGAGGTCAAGTGACAGGCCAACGATTCCCGGGCCGGCTCGTTTGGCCCACGGTTTGAACAGCGTCGGGGCGGGAAGGGCGTGTCGGTGCTGAACCGACCGGAAGGAAAGCACCGCCTCCGCCATGCACTGTGCTAAGGGAAACCCTCGCATCAACCTTGGCGAGAGGCGAACCTCTATGTTGGACATGTTTCGGTTCATCGCTGGTATTGACGATGTGGCAGGGCGTAATCCAGTCTTTGGCGCCTCTGGCCGGGGGTGGACTCGCGTTGTACCTTTACCATCGTCGAATGGACGATGCTGAGGAACACGAGTGGACGGGTGCCATCGGTGCCAATGGAATACGCATGGCGTTTGCATTCGCTGTGCTCATCTGGATTTTACCCGCTGGTGCGCTGTTGGCGGCTCCCTTGTTGCTGTTGCTTTCGGTGTTAAGTCCAGCAGGACGTCAAGATTGGGCAGAACACCGAACGCCGAGGCTGCTTGTCCTTGGTGTCGCCGTTTTGTGTTTGGGGGCAACCGGTTTCCTTCCCGTATCTCAACCCGTGGCACCCGAAGACTGGGGGCGCCCTTTGTTCACGGAAAACCCGCACGCTCCAATCTATCCCGCCAGCCAGCAATACACTTGGGTGACCAGTGATGTGGTGGTGCTGCAAACCCTCACCTTGCGATTGCCTCATCAACCGGGAGTGATGGGCGCTGAGGCGGTTGCCTTGACGCTCGCTTCTCTGATGGACATGGAAACAGGGCGCATGCATCAAGCGATTGAGTTGATCGACGAGGAGGTACCTTTCGTGCGCCTCAATCCAGATGAGATCACCCTCCAGCCCGTTCCTTCTCCATCCACGTTGGATATCCGACTTGGGGACTGGGATTCTGAGCAAATTGAAACCGTTGCTTTCCGAAGTTACAACATCAATTCCACCGCTTTTGGTTCCGATGCGGAAGGCACCAAGGTCGGTGAAGTGGTCGTGGTGGCCAAAGCCTCCTGGGGTGGAGAACTGGACATGCTGGTCATTGTTCGACCGCTTCAGCCCCCCAATGTAGATTATGACGGCATTGGCGAACGGTGGATTCGTGATTGGTTGAGTGCTCGTTGATTCATCATCGAAACCGGCCCGGCATCCATTCAAACCCTTCAGGGGTTTTTGGGGAAATTCCAAACAGGCTCCTGCCCCTCCTGTTCAGGCTGGGCCTCGGGTTGCACCGACGTGTTGAAGGGCATTTGTTGGAAATTTTGGAGTTGGCCAGGATGTTGAACCATCATGATGGTGGTGGGTTTTTTTCTGGACATCAG
>NZEQ01000012.1 GCA_002689105.1 Verrucomicrobiales bacterium
GCCCCAGAACCGCTCGTTTCCGAAGAAGGGCTCCGTGTGAACCGTTCCTTTGGTCTGGGCTGGTTGAACGTTCGAGACAACGATGGAGAGTTGACGTCCATGGACTTGGAAGACGGCTCCTGGGTTGCTGCTGGCGACCAGATCCACTTCGTGGGCGCGATGTGGTTCCAAGACACGGACGACGCCCCGAAGGACAGCGCCTTTGATGTCCGTATCTCAAGAAATGGCTACGTTGAATCAACGGCCAGGGACACGACCAACAACAACGGTTCGTTCTTCGTCTCCATTGATTTGCCCAACATTGACGTCCCCGATGGCCTCACGTACGAGGTTCAAACCTACAATGAGCGAAACCCCGACCATGTTCAGCAACCAAACACCGAATGGCGCCGCACCTACCTTGTCGACGCCACGCACCCAGAGCGCAAACAAGTCGCTCCGGTCGACGACGCTTACGAGGCAGCCACCAACGAGCAAACCGTTCAGATCCTCGTTGAGGACAAGGTTGGCCACCCCATGGAATTGGAACTCAATTACTGGGTGGAGGCTGACCACGATGCGAACCGAAACGGTGAGGCCGACCCTGAGGAATACATCAGCAAGGCGGTTACAAACACCACAGAAGCCCGTGCAAAGTGGTTCATCACGACCATCGACACGTCGCGAAACCCCAACATGGGCCGAGTCTCGTACTTCTGGGACGGCGGTGACCAAGCTGGAAACCCGCTCCATTTCACGGCCATGAACGACGACGATGAGGTCCTCAAGTTCGAATCCTCCGAGGGCTTCCTCTACGACGACGCCACGTTCCGAACGCGCAAGGATTCTGCAGCGATTTTCACCGGCTTGGAATGGTTCGGTCATGAAGACAACGAAGCGGTCTTTGCCGGCATGGAACAAACGATTTCACTGGGCTTCATCGATGCCAACACGGCCATCGATTTCGAGTTCATCTCGCTGGTGTTTGACTTTGAAGGCCCCAACCCCGCTCGAGACGCTCAAGCCATCTCCTACTCGGGTACCAACAACACCTTCTGGTCCGATTCACCCTACATTCATCTCTTGCCAACCAGCAAGATGACCCAAACAACCAACGAATCAGGATTGCCGTGGATCATGCTTGACTTCCACTTCAAGTTCAGTTGGGACTGGCCTGACGAAGAGATGGGCGACGTTGCTTTGCTCTACAAGGAGTTGGGCAGTTCAGACCCCTCACGAATTCTCCTGCTCGAACACACCTTCCGCGTTGAAAACGACCTGATGCTCTCGCCCACGGATTTCGAAGTGGAAGATGTCAGCGAACCACGAACCGGCCCCGTCGCTGACGGCAGTCGTGTGCGCAAAGATGACCGCCTGGCCTTCACCGGTCGAGTGGTCTACGAAGGCAGCCAGACGCCCGCTCCGAGAGATGTTGGTATTCTCGTCGAGGTCTTTGACGGTGAAAAATTGTGGTCGGACGGCTCGCTGACCGCTGATGGCGGCTACGCTCTTGAAGTCCCGCTTTCCTCTGCTTCGACCCTTCAATCGTCCCCGTCCCGAACGTGTTTGATTTCCATCACCAACATTCCAGGGCGCGGAGAAGACATGACGGGAACCTTGGTCTCAACCACGCTTCAAGTCGTCGTTGACGACGCAGCACCTCGTGTCACGCGACGCATTGCCCCGCTCAACGTCATCGACATTTCAGCCAACAATGATTTGACTCAAATCGAGGTTGAATTCCAAGGCACGGAAGACGCTGACTTGACCGGTTCGAAGCAAATCGTTCACTGGGTGATGCGAGACGCAACCCGAACGATGACCATCGGCGCCGGTTCGACGCTCCTTGGCATGCAACAAGACGGTCAGAACGTGATGTGGACGGGTGTTGTTGACATCACGGCTGGCGGAACGGTGATACCGAAAGCTGGTGATTTCGTCGGCTTCTACGTCACCGGTTATGATGCAGCAGGCAACCAATTCCCGGTTGTTTCCAACTCTGAAGCGAGTCCGATTCCTGAGCTTGCCTCGGACGATACGGATTTCGAACGCCAATGGGTGCGCTTGGGTGCCGTGGGTCCTGAACTGCGGGTGAAGAACATCG
This sequence comes from Verrucomicrobiales bacterium, assembly GCA_002689105.1. Lineage (GTDB taxonomy): Archaea > Thermoplasmatota > Poseidoniia > Poseidoniales > Poseidoniaceae > Poseidonia. The sequence continues at coordinate 2,084 of NZEQ01000012.1, forward strand.
CCATGAGTGACGACCACATCGCCCCGGGTGCTCAAATTGACATCCGCGCAGATATTTTCAACGCCGGTGGAAATACCACGGCTCAGTTCAAGGTTGCATTCTATTCGGGCTCGAGCGACAAACCCTTCGACGTTGTTCGAGTGAACGGCATTGACGCCGGAGAACTCTACTCCGTGAACGTCGTCTGGGAATCTGAAGACGTTGACCGTATTCGTGTGGTTGTGGACGCAGAAAACGAAGTCCCTGAGGCCAATGACGATGACAACTCTGCGGAGCANGCAGTGACCATTGCATACGGCCAATACCTCGGCTGGTTTGACTCGGTTCGCGAGCAACCCCTTGCGTGGATGTTCGCCATCCTCAGCATCTTGACCTTGGCGATCGTCTTCACGGTGGCGACCAAGACGTCCATCGATTATGGCGAAGGTGCGTTTGCGGAAGACGAGGAAGATTGGGAAGACGAAGACGAGGACGAAGACTTCGACGACGATGACGATTGACCCGGCCCCCAAGGAACCCTGTTCATAGCCAAATCCTCAAATGCAGTGGGCTGAGCCTCTCCACGAGGGTGGGGAGACTATGTCACGCGTTTTTTCCCGACTTCACCCTTCCTTATCTCAAACGCTTGAGGAAAAAGGCTGGAAGGCCACCCCGGTGCAAGAGAACGTTATNCCCGACATCATGGGAGGTCATGACCGATTGGTCATCGCACCGACCGGCTCTGGGAAGACCATGGCAGGAATTCTTCCGTTGTTCCACCGTTGCTTAACGGAAGGGTGGTCTTCCCTCTCCATGTTGTACATCACGCCCTTGCGTGCATTGAACAGAGACGTCGACCGACGATTACGAGAGTTGGCTGAAGCCGTCGGATTACGCGTTGACGTTCGCCANGGCGACACCAGTCAGTCACAGCGAGCGAAACAGACGCGGAATCCACCGCATTTGCTGGTNACCACTCCCGAAACCTTCCAACTCATGTTCAGCGGCAAGAACCTGAGGGCGATGCTGAGTACCGTTCAGGCTGTGGTGGTGGACGAGGTTCACGACCTCGCCGCTTCAGAACGCGGCTGGCAACTGGGGATTGGTCTTTCACGTTTAGAAGCCCTTGCAGGACGTTCAGTCCAACGGCTCGGACTCTCTGCGACGGTCGGAAACCCAGAAGCAGTAGCTCACTGGCTCTCGCCGGGCAAGGCGCAGCCACTCATCACCACCGGGCATCGGGCTACGGAGTTGACGGTTGAATCCCCAAGCCCCACGGCTGAGGACGAGATCGGCAGTGTGGAAAGCGCCCTGAGTCCAAAGCAACACGCCTCCTACCGTCATCTTTGCGAGATTCTCAGAACACAAGCGCCGTGCTTGGTGTTTGTGAACAGCCGAAGCGATGCGGAGACGCTCTCCACGCGTCTGCAAGCCATGGCGCCCGACCTCAAGATCGGTGTTCACCACGGTTCTCTTGCGGCTGAAACCCGGCAGCAGATGGAGGATGAATTGCGAGACGGAACCTTGGCAGGGCTGGTCTGCACATCCAGTTTGGAACTCGGTATCGATGTTGGTAGCGTCCGGCGAATCGTCCAAGTCCATTCACCCAAATCGGTGGACAGGATGCTGCAGCGTGTGGGTCGAGCGGACCATCGCCTGGGAGGAGTGGGCCGAGGCCATGTCATCTCCTGGGATGTTGACCACTTGCTCGAGTCGGCTGTGGTGGCCCAGCGCGCCATGAAAGGCGACATTGAACCGGTGGTGTGGCGAAAACGTCCCGGTGTGATCGCCGCCAACCAATTGGTTCTCATGGCGCACTGTTTCAAAGCCGTCAGCATTGATGAAGCCACACAAATGATCGCTGCTGCACCCCAATTTGAAGGATGGGAGCGACCCGATACCGAGGCCCTTCTCCAAGTTCTTGCAGAACGCTGGGTGCTCCGCTTCACGCCAAAGCCCAGTGAATTGCCGTGGTATCGCTGGCCCAAAGCGGTGTACGCTGAAGCACGGGAAGCGGCTGTGGCGAGGGGGGAAGACCTACCCGAGGACCTGCCGTTGTACAGCACACCCGATGAAGAACTTCCTCGAATCTATACCGAACGGACGGTTGATGTTCCAAAGCGATTTGCAAGAGGTTGGTTTTCCACCGCCGGAAAAACCCGAGAATGGGTCACAAAACACCTCTCAATGATTCCAGACAAGAAGACATATCGAGTNCGTGATNCCGTCACACGNCGCAGTTTGGGCAACGTGGACGAAGCCTTTGTCCTCAGCCTCAACGATGCTGGCGAGGACGACGATGGCACGCCCCGTCGCTTTGTCATCGCCGGACGTACATGGCTTATCGTGGACGCCGACCCTGAACAATCAGAACTGCTCGTCGCCCCGGTAAACGACCACGGCAAAGCGCCGCAATGGTTGGGAGAATTACCACCGGTGCCTGAATCAGTGGCCAGAGATGTCGGCTACCTTCGCCATTTGATCGCTCACGATTTGGGCCTTCTTGATGCGCCCGAACCACCGGTTTTGGACCCTCTTGCGCTCGTGCCTTCTCGCTCCACTCCCTTGGCTGAGTATCCGCTTGACGACGAAGCGAGAAGCATGCTCGCAGAAACCATCGCCGCTCACGTGGACGCCACCGGCACCCTGCCCACCGACCGCGTGATGACGCTTGAGGAGCGAGACGACGCCTTCGTGTTGAATTGCTGCCAGGGGTCGAAAATCAACGAAGCCTTGGGCAATTTCTTGCTCGCCATGGCTTCCACCAAATCGGGAAGTTGGGGGCGTCTCATCGTTGAGCCCACTCGAATCGCTCTACAGGTGAGCGGTGTTCGGCCTGAAGACATCGTGGCGTGGCTCATGGAAACCCCTCCCGATGCCATTGAGCAGTTGTTGAGCATCACCGTTCCCAATTCCAGACAGGTTCGTTGGCGATTTGCCCAAGTGGCAAAAATTTTCGGCATTTTGCGCCACGGGGTTGACCCGCGTCGCATCAACCTCCAAGCCTTGCTTCGAAAGTACCGTGGTACGGTGGTGATGGAGGAAGTTCTCTCCAAATTATTCCACGAGAGAATGGATGTGCAAGGGGCAGCCGATGTCTTACGAGGATTGCAATCCGGTGTTCTCTCACTCTCCATCACCGCTCAAGGTCCGCTGGGCCTTTCCAACCGCACGCAAGATGACATGTTGCTTCCCAACTGGGACAACGCAGCCCTCCGAGAACGTCTTCGAGGTCGTTTGACCAACGAACGGGCCGTTTTGTGCTGTCTTCGCTGCCATGCCATACGACGATTCAGAGTCGCTCGTTTTGAAGCGATGGAGCGTCCGGGAACCTGTCTAAAGTGCGGGGGAAAACGTCTCGCTTGCGCCCGGGAAGGTCTTCAAGACATGTTGGAAGGATGGGTCAAATCAGAGGATCAGAAAGACCAGGACAGGATGATGAAAAACGCTGATTTGGTGGCCAACCGAGGTTTGGAGGCCATCATGTGTCTCATGGGACGTGGAATTGCCGAAGCCACGGCGAACCGGCTGCTGGTCAAGGTTTCACCCGGTGATACCAACGGGCTGCTCCAAGCCATTCACAGGGCAGAGGTTGAGTACGCACGTACCCGCCGATTCTGGGGCTAGGCCGGCCCGTATGTCGCTGTTCAACCAAGTCTGTTGAAGCTACCATCAGGCATCATTTGCCAGCGGATGCCGTCGGTTTGGACGTAAATCGTCTGCCCGGTCGATGTGTCGTATTGACCGCCGGGAGGCAACCCGGTGTAATCGGCTACCGTGGTCGGTTGTGCGGGAGGCGGCGGTGCAGTGGCTGCTTGAGGCGGTGCAGGTGCGGTCATCACAGGTTGCTGGACTACGGGCTGTTGCACGACAGGCTGCTGCATGACTGGTTGCTGAGCCATGGGTTGTTGCATTGCTGGCTGTGCCATCATGCCGGGTTGCGCCATGGGTTGCATTGGTTGAGTTCCGCCATCGTTCCACAACTGGTTGCTGAAGTCTTTGACCGAACCTCCGGCGTTTCGTCCCCGGAGAACCACGATGGCAATGCCAGCCACGACACCGAGCACGGCGATGGTTGAACCAACGACCAAGACCGTGTTCGAGGATTGTGAATCGCTCTCTGAGGTGTCGTCATCCTTGTTGGTGCCTTGGTTGTTATCGCCATCACCGCTTCCATCATCGGCGCCGACTTCTTCGACAGCGGTGTCTTTTCCATCGTGCTGAGAGGTGTTGCCGGACACCACGACGGATGCATCGGCTTCCACGGCGGTTCCGTCGAGCGTGGACGATTCGGTCACAAAGGCCACAGAGGCAGCGTGAGCGATGCCACCATCAAGGGAAACCACGTTGAGTTGGATGGTGTATTCGTGGAGGGGGATGTTCTCATCCACATCAAAGGTCACCGAGAACGTGAGGTCGCCGTTGGCGTCGATGTCACCCCAGGTGATGACAGCACTGTCAATGAGGGCCTGGTTGTAAGGCTCAACGATGATGTCGAGCATGCCGCCCATGCTCAAATCCAAGCCGTTGTGCGCATCGATCGCGCCGGAGATGGCCATCTCGCCTTCGGTCAAGAGTTGTTCACGGTCGTCGATGTCGAGCGAAAATTCTGGGAGCGAGGTGATACTGAACGTGATTTCGTCGGAACGAATGGTCTCGCCGGCCGTACCGGAAATGACCACCGTGTAATCGCCTTCGGTCAGGTTGTCAGCGAGTGTCAACGTCAAGACGGCCATGAAGGGCGCCTTGCCCTGAGCGAAGTCGAGTTCGGCCGTCACACCGTCTGGAACGACGGCAGAGAGGCTCACATCGGCGCCAAAGCCGTTTACGGGTTCAATAAAGATGGGCGTGGGGACGACCCAGGGGACGCCGCCGGGAAGCACAATCCACGGGTCCATCGTTTGAATCTCGAAGTCAGGCGTGTTGTCCACGGTGAAGGGCACGGAAACCGAGCGGTCTCGCCCGTCATGGGTGCCGGTGATGGTCAATTCGTAATCCCCGCTGCTGAGGTTCATGGTATCCACGACCACTGCGCCGAGGTCGTCGATGGTTAACTGCTGGTTGTCGTACATCAACGGGGCGTTTTGTGCGTTCACCGTAGCGCTGATGTCCACGGTGCTGTTGAATTCGTTGAAACCAACGACGTTGACCCATGCAGCAAACGGCAAGCCGTATTTGGCCGTGTTATCGGGGACGCTTGGCAAGATGGTGAAATCGGGCGTAGCCCAGTCGTTGTTGCCTTCTCGTCCAGCAAAGGATTGGATGCCGTTGGCGGTCACTTGGTTGCCGTTCACGTCAAAGGATTGCGTGCCGAGGTGCCGGTAGTTGAGGGGAAGTGCGCCTGAATCTTCGAAGGTGATGTCAAGGATGGTGCAGCCGCCCATCAAAATCTGCATGGACATCGTTCCGCTGCCTTCAGCGGCCTCGCTCCAAACCTTGCCCTCGGTCAAGGGGAAGTTGAGTTCGTTCATGCCGTTGGCGTAGGTCAAATCCATCTTCATGGTCGTTGATTGGTCGATGCCCATGGGAATACAGCCGTCCTCAATGGAACCGCCGCCACCGCCCATACCGCCGTCGCCTCCGCCACCGGAGCCACCACCGTTGCCGCTACCGCCGCCATCGCCTGAGCCGCTGCCATCGCCAGAGCCGCCGCCACCGTTTTGACTGTCGCTGCAACCAAAGAAGTCCACCGATTCGCCGGCAGGGGTGTTGGGGCAACTGTCCTCATCGTCGCTCACGCCGTCGCTGTCTGCGTCAGACGTTCCGCTGCCATCGCCAGAGCCGCCGCCATCGCCAGAGCCGCCACCATCGCCAGAGCCGCCACCGTTGAGTTGTTCATCCGAACACCCATCCCAATCCACTTCTGCTCCTGGTGCTGTGTCTGGGCACTCGTCCCAGAAGTCCTCAACTCCGTCACAATCATTGTCTGGATTTCCATTCTCATCTTCGCAAGACCGGCTTGAGGTATCGCTCATGGCGCCAAAGCCACCGCTGGATTCCATTGAGCTGGTGTGGGTGAGGTTCTCATGCACGAGGTCCAAGGTGTCCTTGGTGTAGCAGGCTTCTCCAGTTTCCTCGTCAACCGTGGTCGTGGTCATGCCCATCATGCTCATTTCGAGCGTAGCCTTTCCGGCGATGTCAACACGGTAGCACTCCTTGCCTGCAACGGTATCCACTCCCGTAACGGTCATCTGATGGTACTCGTCGTACGTGATGCCGAACATGGAGGGCATGGTGATGGAGAAATTCCAGAAGTCGCCGTTCGTCCAGACCGGGGCGCTTTGTGTGTCGGTGGAGTCTGCGTTGGCAAATTGGTAGGACGAGAGTGTGGAGGTGTACATGATGTTGCCCTTGGCGTCGTAGGTGTCGGCTGCGACGTACCAACCCGCTGAAGGGGCGTACCACTGAACCTCGTACCCAGCATCGATCTCGAGGACATAAGCACCACCGCCGGCTTCGGTCATGGTGGCGTTCACGGCCACGCTGTAGACGCCACCGACGCTGGTATCATCCTCGTCCAGGAAGACGGTGTCCCGGGTTTTTCCTGGATTGGAGGTGGCGTAATGGGTGTTTTCTTCGTCCCACACGGCCATGGAAACACCGTCTCCCGATGCGTGAGAGAGCGTGAGCAAGAGGGTTTGACCGGGCTCAAGCCAGACCGAATACCAGTCATGCTTGTCGTCCCACATCTCAACTGCACCACGGACCACATCACCCGGGTAGACTTCTTGTCCCGAGGTGTTCACGTTGTTGGGCTCCACTTCGTTGATGACTTCAACGCCGGCACTTTCGGTGAACCATGCCGCTGTTCCATCGTCCAAGGATTGCGTGGAAAATATCGGGTTTAAGGCAGCAAGCAACAGAATGGCTACAATGGTGAAGCGCATGATAACCTTCAATATGAAGCCGTATATCAACAAAGGGTCACAATGTTGTGACTTTATGTTTCGGTTTTTTTTTCAGCGGCGTAAATCAAAAACTTCCGTTCTGGGTGGGGGCATGCTCTTCGAGGCACGCTAAGACGTGGGGCAAAATGGTGTAAGAGGATGTTCTCATTGCCATTTTTTCCAGCGCACATTTGAATGGGCTCTTCTGTACCACCATTCACCGCCTTCCCGAGGCCATTCCAGCCATTCATACCCGTCATCTCGAATCATCCCGATTTCATCAATGGCAGGCTCGGCCATGACCGATGCTTGTTGAGACTGGGAAGGGGCGGGTGCTGCACTGTGATGTTCCGTCATCGCGAGTTTTTCGTTGAGAAGCCTGGTTCGGTCTTCCGAATCAATGGAACCGGCCAGCCCGAAGTAGGCATCATTGTGGGCGATTCGATTCAATTGGTCGGGCGTGGAGGCCAACAAGTCGTCGATCAAGGTCAAGAGTTTCTCTCTCGTTTGTTTCTTGATTTCGTTGTTCGTGTAGCGTGCGGTGAGGTCGCCACGCAGTTGCTCGAGTTCTTCGGACAACTCCTGAGGATTACCATGGTAGGCTTGAGTGAGGGATTGTAAGTACGTCAATTCATTTTCTTCTTCCTTGGTCAACTTGGAGTTCTTTCGGAGCACCTGCACCCAACGGAACGTGTCGGGCAGAATGGCGGCAATAGCGTTTGTTTGAAGAAGACCAAACAGCGCAATCAAAATCGCACCAATACCGACGGTCGTGGTGACAGGGTCGCCATCGCCTGAAAAGAAGGAATCCAAAAAGGACGAGGAACCATCATCTTGAACCGAAATTTCCTCGGCACAACCCGTTGCATCCACGCTGACATTAGCGGGGGTCTCGGGACAGAGGTCATCGAGGTTGGAGACGCCGTCTGCATCAGTGTCCAAGACGCTGAGTTGACCTTCACTGCATCCATTTTCATCCACGGTCTCCTCGAGCCCGGTCAGGGGGCATGTGTCGTTGGAATCGAGCACACCATCTGCGTCCTCATCGTCCAAACAACCGTCGCCGTTGTCATCAAGCGATGAGGCGTTTTCCTCAGGACACTGGTCTACACCGTCAACCACGCCATCGCCGTCCGAATCGGTCGTGACGACACATCCGTTCTCGTCCACCGTCACGCCTTCTTCGCTGCCGGGACACTGGTCGGCATTATCGCCGACACCATCGGCATCGGTGTCCATGGTTTCGTTGGCGTCGTTCGGGAAGGCATCGGCGTTATCACCAACACCGTCGCCGTCCGAATCCTTGCTTTCGTTGGCATCTGATGGGAAAAGGTCCCAACTGTTTGGAACACCGTCGTTATCATCGTCTCCGTTCCATAACATCATGCTGAAATTTGCATAGTAATTTGTCCGATGGTTGGCGACCTTGCTCGGGCATGAGGACTGCTGCACGGCATCCCAATACTCTGCACCGCCTTCGCATCCATGCGGCTGCCCGGTCACATGGACGGTGAAATTCACCCAAGGTTCGATCTCGGTGATGTACGCTCCAGAGAAAAACGCCTGTGGTACATGCTCCATGAGACTTACACTTTGCAGCGAAATCATTTGGCTCTCCCCACCATACATGCCGTAAGGTAGACCCGCCGTGTTTGGCAAGATGCCCTCAGGTTCGGATTGAAGAGAAATCATGGTGAAGCCTTCGGAGGTGATGGTTTCGAGCGTGAGCGTCAAGTTGTTTCCAAAGATGTGGTAGGGGTGAATTTTCAGGTCTGTACTGGAAGAAGTGATGCGTATCTTGCTTGGCTCCGAGTTGTCTGGAATTTGATTTCCATCCAAATCTTCCCACTCATTGGGGTTTGAGGGGAAGGCATCGGCATTGTCTCCTACACCGTCGCCGTCTGAATCGACGTACTCAAGGGCATCCATGGGGAATGCGTCGGCGTTATCACCGACGCCGTCGCCGTCAGAATCCAGCGTTTCTGTGGCATCGTTGGGAAACGCGTCAGCGTTGTCGCCCACACCATCGTTGTCGCTGTCCAACCACTCGTTGGCATCGTCAGGGAACGCATCACCAGCGTTGCTGAAACCATCGCCGTCATTGTCGGGGCAGCCGTTGAAGTCCTCGTTTGACGTTCCTGCAACGTTGGGGCAATCATCGTTGGTGTTTGGCACGCCGTCACCGTCCAGATCGTTTTGGTCGATGAACTCAAAGCTGGCTGAGGTCGTGTGTTCCACATCGTCCTTGTCCATCAGGGAGACAGAAACCGTTCCAGGGGTGGTAACCGCTGGTGTAGAAAGACGAATCGTTTGGTCGTCCACCACGTCCCCAGTGACCGAACCGTATTGACCAAACTTGACCGTGATTTCGTTGGTGGCGACCACGCCGGTTGATTTTGTCGTGTACTTCAAAATATCAGCTGTATCGTCGTTGAAGGCGACGTGCATAACGCCATTTCCATCGATAAAAATTGAATTTCCTTCACCAACATCAGCACCCGAGGCGATGGTTTTGATGTCCCAATCTGAGATCGCAGGGTCGATGGTTGCGTATTTCAAATTTTGAGCGGACCAGGTGTGGTAGACGATGTGCGGTTGATT
>NZEQ01000077.1:0-9818 GCA_002689105.1 Verrucomicrobiales bacterium
GGCTACCTCCCAGAGGGCGCTGTCGACCTGTACGTTCCTCACGAAAACTTCCACCGTGAAATCGGTCACTTCAAGCGCCAGCGGTACACCGTCGAAGGCACGCTCTTCGAAGGCTCCGATGACGACTGGGACGCTTACATGGCCGCTCATCTCCCAACCGCTCAAGACGAAGAAGACCTCAAGGAACTCTTCAATCAGCAGTGGGTGGCTGAGAAGCCCATGAGTGCTCGTCAAATCGCCTCGGGCATTGGTGCCAAGGCTTGAATTTGAGGTGGATTGATTGATCCCCGTCGCACTTTACGGCGTGGACGCCGAGATGTGTGAACGTTTTTTCGAAGCCCTGCCCGGTTTGGTGACCGACGCCTACGAAGACCGTTCCTACATTGAATCGCTCTATGCCGTCCAAGCTGAACAATCGATTGAACACATCAGCATCGCTGACCAATGGGCTGAGCGCGCCCCGTTCGCTTGGCCTGAGGACATCGTGAACGAGGTTGAGATGGTGCTCCGTACCACCAATTATCCCGACGTTTCCTTGCTTGAACACCTGATGACGCTTGACGGTGTTGATGCCCAGCGCATTTCAGAATGGATGCACTTCTCCACCAACCTCTTCCCCATCTATTCCCAAAAAGCATGCCTTACCCTCCAAAAAATGGGACTCGACACCCCCTACAGGCCTGATGACATCGCCAGTTATGGATTGTACGTCAACAGAATTGAAGGGCTCAAGCTCCACGCCCCAGCAGCAGGACTACCGGAAATCGGGCTTCCCCGAACCCGCATGCTGCAGTTGGGTTTGGAGCGATTTGAATGAACAACTTCAGCGTTCATGCNAAACTGGTGCTCGTGGCGGCCATCTGGGGCCTTGGTTGGCCTGCTGGTCGAGTGGTCGCCTCAGAGGTTGAACCCATCACGGCTGCATGGATTCGCTACGTGATGGTGGTGGTTCTCTTCTTGGCCTTCCTCAAATGGTCAGACCAGTGGACCTTGCCCTCAAAACACCAGTGGAAGCAAGTGGGATGGATTGGTCTCTATTCCACATTTTTCTACCAAGTGCTGTTCATGCACGGGATGGGTTATACGGCTGCAGGAGACGCTTCGTTGATGATCACCTTCAACCCCNTGTTCACCGCCTTCCTTGCCGTTCTCTTCCTGAATGAACGAATGTCTTGGCGCTTGCTTGCGGGCCTGGCCTTGGCTTTCGCAGGCGTTGCGGTGCTCTTCGTAGCNTCCCCCAACACGGATATCCCCACCCTTGACCGGTGGATTGGAAACGCCTTCATCGCCGGTTCTGCGTTGGCATGGGCGGCCTCAACCATCATCATGAAGCGGGTGATGACGGAGGTTCCCGAGGATGCGAAAGAGCCGTTGTCTCCCTTGCACCTCACCGTTTGGTCCTCGGTCGTTGGACTGGCGATTCTTACCCCTTGGGCCGGAGTTGAGTCGCTGCATGCCGGGTGGTCAACCCCCAGTTTTTATGCGTGGATTGGAATCGTGTTCCTTGCCGTGTTTTCCACCGTGTTGTCCTATGTCTGGTTCGCCAACGGGATACGCACCATTGGAGCAGGACCAGCAGCGTTCTANGTCTACCTCGTCCCTCCCTTCGGTATTCTTGGAGGGTGGCTCTTGCTCGATGAACAACTCGGCCCCTCTCTGCTGGTGGCGTTCTCNTTGATCGTTGGCGGCGTGATTTTGGCGCAGTCAAAACAGAAAGACACCGGACAAGCATCATGAAGGTGAGGCTGCTCCACCAACCATGGCCATTGAACGTGTAGCTGTGATTGGAGCGGGGACCATGGGGGCGGGTATCGCTCAAGTTTGCGCTCAAGCCGGATGGCGAACCAACCTGTACGATGCGTTTCCCGATGGCCTTGAACGCGGCATGGAACGTATTGCGGCGTTTTGGGAGAAAGGCATCGCTCGCGGAAAGACCACACCCGAACAACGGGACGAATGGTCGGCGAACTTGACGGCTGTTGGGGATTTAGCGGCGGCCGTTAAGGAGGCCGACATGGTTATCGAGGCCGTTCCTGAAATCCCCGAACTGAAACAGCGCATTTTTTCCGAATTGGATGAACTGGCTCCTCCTCACGCCATCCTCGGCACCAACACGTCGTCACTGTCCATCGCTGACATCGCTGCGGCCACATCAAGGCCGAACCAAGTGATTGGTATGCATTTTTTCAACCCCGTTCCCATCATGAAATTGCTGGAACTTGTTCGCCATGAGCACACGTCAGAAACCACCATTGCTGCGGCCCAAGAAGCAGGTCGGGCCATGGGGAAAACCTGTATTCTGGTGAGGGACATCCCTGGTTTCGCCACCAGTCGTCTGGGTGTTGTGTTGGGCAACGAAGCCATTCGGATGCTGGCCGACGGTGTTGCGAGTGCCAAGGATATCGATACAGCGATGGTCTTGGGTTACAAGCACCCNATGGGGCCGCTGGCGCTGACCGACCTCGTGGGCTTGGATGTCCGCCGGGACATTTTGTTGAANCTTCAGCGCTCGTTCAACGACGACGCGTATGCNCCCCATCCCCTCCTCGAACGCTTGGTGGCCGAGGGNCGGCTCGGAAAGAAGACGGGGAAGGGCATTTACGACTGGTCCAGTGGACAGGCCGAGGAAACCAACTTCGAATAGTCGCAGACCCACCCATTCATTTATTGAGCAACTGTTCTATTTGGCACCATGAACGGGAGTAATCTCACCCCTTGGGGAGCCATGGCCGATGCGGTCAANGACGGATGCGAGGATGCAGCGGACGCAGCATCAACGAACATCTCGGACGCTGATGTCAATGGCCCAAGCCCCGTTCTCCAGCAACAAATCACCCCAGAGATGGTCGCATCCGGCTATCAACCGGGGATGTCANCGCAGCAAATCACAATCGGGAATGAAGGAAAAGGGCCCAAAGTCCCAATGATTTTCGCTGCTGTTTTTTTGGCCATTGGCATTCTTGCCATCGCCATCAGCGGCATCGCGGGTTCCGCCTTGGAAGAAACGCTTGATGGTATTGAAACAGGTCCGTATACAACCGACCTTTTGCCTGAAGAAGCACTCATCCACACCGACGATGATAATGCAGGAGAGACCGGTTGGTACATGCTGATTCCCGGCGACCCAAAGGCCGATGGGGACAGCAANGGCATACCTGATGCATGCGATGATTTGGGCCAACTGAACATCACCGATTCCGACGGGGACGACATTGGCGAGCGGGTGGCCACCATTGATTGCGCAAAAGCCTGGGATTACTACGACATCGAAGACCACGTCGTCGTTGGTGTCATCTGCAGCACCATCAAAGACCAAGACAATGGAGCCAGTTCACTCAACCGATGTGAAATCGGNGAGGAAATCTACGTCTCCAACAGCAACAANGTCTCCATGAAAGTGGTNGATTTGGACGCCATGCTCATNCCCGTNCTTGGAGAGATNGTGGGAGAGGGNGCCCTCATGGGCACCTCCTTCTTTGCNGGTTGTTGTTCNATNTGTGGTGCCCTTATTGCNCTCATTGTAGGCCTTTTGCGCTTTGGTGGCAACAAGGAGCCAACCGTTCAGTACAACATCAACTGATTCATTCAAACCTTGGTGAGCGCTTTTCGAGGAAAGCCGAAACACCTTCTTTGAAGGCCTCGGTGGTTCCCGCNGCTTCAATCAGCGTTCGCTCATGGTCAAGGTGNGTAGAGAAATCGTTGTCCGTTTGAACGTGAAGGAGGTGCTTGGTCGCTTCCTTGGTATGCGGGCCCCANGAGGACCAAACCGTTGCAAGAGCCAATGGCCGTATCGATCAGCGAATCGGGTTCAACCAGAACATCGATGGCCCCGTACTCATGGGCTTCCCGACCCGACCAAACTTCGTTTTGCATGAAAAAGCGACGAGCGCGTTGCTCACCCACCAACCGTGGAAGCAGCCAGGTTGTTCCACCGTCCGGTGAAAGGCCCATGCCAGCATAGGACGCCGCCATACGGGCGTCGTCGGTACCGATACGAGCATCACAAGCGAGGGCGAGACCGAGTCCCCCCCCGGCCGATACACCGTTGAGCGCCGCGACGACGATGGTGGCGGAAGTCCTCATGCGTTGAAGCAAAGGATGGAGCACCCCGGTGAGATTACGAATCAGTTCTGGTGCCGAGTTCGTTTCGATTGAATCTTGAAAGGCGTTGATGTCGGCGCCTGCCGAAAAGAAACGTCCATCGCCGGTGAGCACGATGGCCTTGGTTTCTGCATCTTTGAGACCGTCATCGATGGCCTGAGCAATTTTCGGCAAAAAGGCCGTTGAAAACGATTGGGTTGATGCCTGACCGGCCATTTTGATGAGGCGAATTTGGTCTCGCTGTTCAATCTCAACCGCCATTCAACCACCTCACAACTTCACGTTGACGTTCTTCACCTTGGTGTAGAAGCGAAGAGCGTCTTGGCTTTGTTCGACACCGATGCCGGAATGTTTCCAACCGGTGAAAGCCGTTTGTGGGAAGGTGATGGGGTACTCGTTGATGGAGACCATGCCACACTCCAGGTCCCTTGCCATTCGGTGGGCTCGACCGAGGTCGTTGGTCCACACACCGTTGAGCAGACCGAAGGGTGTATCGTTGGCCAACTCCAATGCCTCCTCGTCGGATGAAAAGGACGTCACGGCCAACACCGGTCCAAAGAGTTCGTCTTGGAACAGGAGGTGGGACCTGTCCACGCCGGTGACCACGGTTGCTTCCATGAAGGCACCGTCACGGTCGAGCGGTTTTCCACCAAGGGCGAGGGCCCCACCTTCGGCGAGGCCAGCCTCCAACTTCTCGAGCACTTCTGCTCGGTGGCGTTCGTGGACCAAACTGCCCATACGAACCCCTTCTTCCATGCCCGGTCCCACCGGCCACTTTGAGACTTCAGCGCAGACGGCCTCGACCAAATCATCGTGAACATCCTCATGCACCAACAATCTGGAACCCGCCCAGCACATCTGTCCGGCGTTCATGAAGATACCAAAGCAGATGGCTTTGGCAGCATAACGGAGGTTTGCATCGGGGAAGACGATGTTGGCACCCTTTCCTCCAAGTTCAAGCGTGACGGGCGTCAATTGCTCGCTGGCCTTGGCCATGACCGTCTTTCCAGTCGGCACACCGCCCGTGAGTACAACGCCGTCAACACCAGCGTGGCCGGCCAAGGCATCACCTGCAAGGGCACCCGAGCCGGTCAAGACTTGCAAAACACCTGATGGAAGTCCGGTTTCTGCTTCGTCGATTGCCTTGCCCCATGCAAGCAACGAGAGCGGCGTCCATGAAGCGGGCTTGGCGATGACCGTGCAGCCAGCAGCAAGGGCCGGCGCAATGGACCGCAGAGCCAATTGCAGCGGGAAATTCCACGGAACAATGTGGGCGGTAACGCCGAGGGGTTGTCGAAGGGTGTAGTTCAATCGGGGACCTGGAACAGGAATCGTGCTGCCTTCGATTTTATCCGACAGACCGGCGAAGTATTCCAGCGTCCAAGCACCGTAGCGAATTTCAGAAAGTGCTTCTCGGAAAGTCTTGCCGTTGTTTGAGGATTCAATCACGGCCAGTTCCTTGGCTTTTGCATACGTGACGGCCGCCATTTTGTTGAGAATACGCCCGCGCTGAGCAGGGTCCATGGCTTTCCAGTCGGCGTGGTTCAACGCTTCTCGAGAAGCTGCCACACAACGGTTTACATCGCCGACCGTTGCCTTGGGCACCGTTCCCATCACCTCTCCTGTTGCAGGATTGAGGACATCGCTGGTTTCTCCATTCTCTGAGGCGCACCATTCACCGGCAATCCACATCTGTTCATCGGCCATGAAACTTCCAAGCCAAGGGGCTTCAAAGGGGCATCGGTGGAACCCTCCGCCTTCAAACCCCGGTCCGTCATGCCGACGACGACAGAACCCTCATGTGCCCAAGCGCCATCGTGACCTCCATGACCAAGAGGGTGGGAATGGCGCAGCGCACCGCACAGACCCTCTCAACCCGGCCCCCACGCCTGCTGATTATTGCCGGAGCGACAGGGGTGGGCAAATCCACAGCCGCCGTGGGCGTCGCTCAACGCGCTGGATTCACTCGCGTGATGTCGACCGACGCCATCAGAGAAATCATGCGTGCGACCGATGACGACCACGAGCAGGAAGCCCTCCACCGCTCGTCGTTTTCAAGAGGAAGCAGTGGAGAACCCGTCCTTGATTGGAACGAAACCTGCCTCGCTGTTGAAGCGGGCATTTCAGCCACCTTAGAACGAGCCCGACGAGAAGGAATTGACCTGCTTTTAGAAGGCGTCCACATTTTTCCCAGCGCCCGTCTTCTCAAGGCTTGGGAAGATGCAGGAGGGGTGGCGCTTGGCGTGGTCATGGTGGTTGATGAAGAACGCTCCCACCAAGCGATGCTGAAATCCCGTGATGCTCATTCTTATCGAAGGTCCGACCGATATTTGGCCAACTTTGAGCGCATTCGTGCGATTCAAGACGGACTGATCGAACGAGCAAAAATCGCCAACTGGCCCATGGTGGACCCCACCCGTGTGGACAGCGATGTTGAACGAATCTTTACGTTGCTCAACAGGGCGATTGACCAGTTTCACGAGGATTGAACGTCCAACGTGAAATTCACATCGTAATTGAGCATAGCTTCCCCATCGGAGACACCGAGGTCTGCTGCGACCGCAATCGTGGTGGCGTCCACTTGGGTTAGCACGGTGTTGGTCAATTTGATTTCCCCCCCGCGAAGTTCGCCGTGATGGAGCAGGTCGTCGTGAACGGTCTCGAAGGCCAATTCAGCGGCTTCCATCGGTTCCAGACCCCCGTCCACCCACAGGTCCGTGCGGGCTTGTGTCAGCGATTGGATGCTCTCCAGCACCTGATTGGTCGTGTCGATGACATCGTCTGAAGCGGCTTCATGAGGTAGGGTGAGGCCAGCGACCTTGACGCCGAAAATAGCCATGGACAACAGCGACATCAACAAAACCACACCCGTGGCGAGGAGCATCTGTCCGGTTTGTGATTCACGAAGGTCGGTCGTTTGCATCATGCACCACCTCCACGAGCCCAAACATCGAGGGTGACCGTCCATACATACGGGCCGATGACGACGAGGTGATGCACGGCTACGGTGCCGCTGGACGGGGAACCAACGGTCCCGTGCGGTGTGGCGACAGAACTGTCCTTTGCCAGCCAGCAATTGGCTTCCTTCCCAGGAGCCACAGCGGATTGAAGGAGTTCGCAGGCTCCTTCCCGGTTGTCATCCGCCAACAATTCCTCAAGACGGTTCTCGCCTTCAATTTCAGCCTCAAGGCCAAGACCGTAGCGTATGGCATCATCGCCGGCCATTTCCAGCGAAGAATCGAGCGCTACGGAAGGCGAATCGGGAACGTGGACGCGAATCAAGAAGGTGGCCGACATGAAGAACAGCCAAAACAGCGTCAGCATCTCCAAAATATGGATTTGCGCCTCTTCGTCATGACGCATGGCTTCAACCTCCAAAGTAGAGCGGTGAAGGGACAAACGTACCCGAAGACGGATTGAGGCCCGGAACTTCGGTGATGCCGATGAGGTCGGGCGAGAAGGCGACGAAGTTGAAGATAACAAGGGCGACAACGATCATCATGCCTGAATGCTTGAACCCGGTTGAGAAACGACCGGTCGCCATCAATCCGGCCATGGAGCCGTTTCCAAGCGCCTGCATGGTCACGCCGTAGTAGAAAATGGTCAGGAAGAACAGCGGGTCGATGTTTCGGATGGTCATGTTCCCAATGGTTTGACCGCCGCTGTCTCCACCGTCCTCTCCACCTGAGTTTGAACCGGCAATAGCGGGAATAAACACCTTAGCAAGAACGACGATAACACCGAGGAAAACGAAGTAGGAGGTCCAAATGACCGCAATGTACGAACCGATGGCTCGTTTCCGTTCACCCTCAAGGAACTTCAATTCACGAGAGTCGTTTGCAGCCGTGACCAAAATATCCGAAATTTTTCCACCCGCACGGTCGGCTTCCGCAATCAAGGTGATCGCACGACGAACGAGTGGCGTCCCCACACGTTCAGCAAATTGGAGAATCACATCGGAGAACTTGACGCCCCAACTGAGTTGGTCTGACATCTTTTTGACTTCGTCATTCAATGCACCGTATTCGGACGTCGCAAGCGTTTGAACGGCCACGGTCATGGAAAGACCACCTTTCCAGTATTCAGCCAAATCACGAAGGAAATCAGGGAATTTTTCCTCGACTTCGTTCTTAGCGTTCTCGACTTTTTCCCAATAATAGGAAGCAGGATAGATGAAGAAGAAGAACGTCAATCCAAAGAAATTCAAGAAAATAGTGGGATGGACCTTCAGCGGACCGGCTTCAACGGCCGGCCCGAGCCAGAGCGATTTGTTGTTCATGTTGGTCGGAATACCGTCTTGGTAGTGAACGGTCATGTCAAAGGTGACCGTTTGCAAGAATTGCCCATCTTGAGCGGTCATGAAAATCAATTCGTAGCGGGTATCGGGGGGAATAGAAATCATGGAGAGTTGCTGCTTGCCGGTGTTGGTGGTGTCGTTTTCCCATTCGAGAATGTCCCCGGCGGACGTTCGAATCGCCACGGTGTATTCGTAGGAGCCCGAAGCTTCGACGGTGTAATTCAACCACAAAGGTTGCAACACTGCCGCCCCGCCTGTCGAAGATTCAGGCACACCTGGAACGTCGAAGTTCTTTCCACGTTTCGTCACCATGGTCCACTCTTCGCCCTCCCAAGTGATACGGTCAGGTTGGTCTTGGAGGATGGAGCAGGTTTGGTTCGCCGTGTAGGTTGGCTTTTGATTGGTTTGGAAGTATTCTCCCGTTGGGTTCCCAGCTTCGTCTTGTGCGGTCGCACCGCAGTAGAGGTTGGTGAACATCGGCTCGCCGTTGGCGGTGGGAACGAAACCGGAGTTGGCAATCCAAAACAAACCGCTGGACAAACCAAGAATGATGGAAAAGAAGAGGATGATGTACAACCGCGTCAAGGTTGTGTCGTCTTTGGGCAAGTCCAAATTGACGACGATCTTCTCCTTCTTTCGTGCCAACGCTTCTCCCCCCTCTACATTTCTTGCTCTTTACTGCTGGTCCAAACGAGGATAGCATAGGCAATGTGAATCATTGGAATGAACCCAAGAACGATGCCGTAAAGCATGCCTTCGCTCATTTGGGCACCAGAACCCGATACCCAAAACATGATGACGAGCATGACGATCAAAAACAGCGGCATGGCGACAGCGACCACAATGTAAGATTCTGCCAAAAGGGCGATGGATTCGAGGAATTGCCCCAGCCTGGTTCGGTTTTCTCGCATGTAGTGTTCAGCACGGTTCAGGAAGAACAATTTCAGTTGGCCACCAGCCGTCAGTGTGCCGACCATGCCTTGGAAAAATTCCGTTAGCCAAACCGAGGCAGCACGGTCAACGCTCATTTTCATCGCCGTGATGAGGTCATAACCCAAGAGCGTGACATCGCGATAAATCATGGCGGCGTCATCCGCAACGTCGCCGTAGATGTCTTTGTTCATAGCGAGAGAACGGAAAATCTTGGCCGGTGTTGCGTTGGCTGCCGACATAGCAGCCGTGTAAGAAGCGGCGTAAGGGAGGTACTTCTCAATCATGTCAGCTCGACGAGTGGCTTCGCGGGCGGCGCCACCCTTGTTGTATTTGTAAGCAGCAAAAGGAATGATCGCCCCGCCCAGNGCNACNATGANNACNTTCAANGCAGCNGGGAANACNTGNAGTGCATAATCNGGNCAACCGTTGCCNGNAAGCGNNGGGTNNANNAGGTCAGGNTTCCAATANTCCCANTCNAANCAGGGGT
>NZEQ01000077.1:9823-15682 GCA_002689105.1 Verrucomicrobiales bacterium
GTGGCNGNNTCTTGNATNCTCTCGTANAANGCNATNACNCCGATNTCNGGNATNAANAAGACNGCNACNAAGGCCCANGACATCAGGGTGATGGCAATGGANGTGACGATGACNGTGGANANGTANACCTCGGGCATCATGCCCATGGANCCNTTNACGAGGTTNGCNGACAATTCCTTGTCGTTGCGAGCACGCTTCTTGACAAACGGNCCGAGNAGCCGATTGCAGATGCGTTGCCATGCCGTCAGGTCCATNGTATCACCGTGNTNGNATTCGCCGCCTCACTTCAACCCGTCCACACGAGCNANNATTTCGTTNGGNCGNACGTAATACTCGGTGACGATTTGAGACACTTGGTCGGCTTTTCGGATATCGTTCAAGACCATCCACTCAAGTATGCGCTTTCGGGTGCGCAATTCTCGTCGCATCTCTTCTTGGCTGTAGTTGATTTTAACCATGATTTTCTCCAACACATACGACTTGCCGCTAAAGATGAAGTCGTCGTTGGTGACGTCCCAACGGAACACTTCGTTGGTGATGACTTCCATTGAGTTGGGGTCNATACCGACGATTTCCACAATTTGCTTTGTTCTTCGGACACGTCGCCCGTTGATACGGGTCTGAATCTGAATGGAACAGGCTTCGAGCGCTGGAAGCAACACACGGGGGATGTCAATCGGTTTGTTTTCCAATCGGTGGACCAGGGAAGGGACGGAGTCGGCGTGGACCGTCGAATAAGCGCAGTGGCCCGTCGCCATGGCTTGGAACAACACATAAGCTTCTGCACCACGAATCTCACCCACGATGATGTACTCAGGTCGTTCACGGAGGGCGGCTTTGAGCAATTCGAACTCACCGATGACACCGTCGTCACTTTCACCACCAAACCCTTGACGGGTCAAACCGGGAACCCAGTTCGGTTGCGGGATGTTGACTTCACGGGTCGATTCAATGGACACGATCTTCATTTGCCAAGGGATGAAGATGCACATGGCGTTGAGCGTTGTCGTCTTCCCAGAAGCGGTACCGCCGACGAACAGCATGGGGACTTCGTTCTGGAAGGCAATCCAAAGATAGGCCGTCATCAACGAAGACATGGTTCGGAAGGCGACGATGTCAGCAGGCGAAAACGGGTCGTCCTTGAAACGTCGAATACAGAAGGCGGAACCGCGGGTTGAGATTTCGTGACCGAGTTTCATCACGATACGTGAACCNTCCATCAGCGTTGCGTCAAGCAACGGTTCAGCCACGGAGATGTGCTTGCCACAACGTTGNGCGAGTTTAATCACGTAGGATTCCAATTCTTCATCGGTCTCCCAAACACAGGTGGTTTCCACCGATTCGAACTTTCGGTGATAGGCAAAAATTGGAACGTTGGTGCCGTCAAGTGAAATGTCTTCAACGTTGACGTCGTTCATCAGCACGTCCATTTTGCCGTAGCCAATGAGGTCGCGGCGGAGATAATAGAAGAGTTTGGACTTGGATTTCTTGTTGATTTTCATGCTGTAGGATTTGATGACCTTATCCATCGCTGTTCGCACATACGCTTCTGGATTGGAATCAATTTCCTCGATGTTGGCCGTGAGGGAGCGAATGAAAATATCCATGATTTCATCACGCTGCTCTTGCTCCTTCTTGGTCAAAGGAGGTTCGATGATTTGGTAGATGATGTTCAGCGTCTGCTTGTCACGAACGATTCGAGCAAAGGCGTGAGGTGGCATCACAGGGTACTTGTCAAGTTCATCGTACTGCGCTCGTTGTCGGGCCCTTTGCCTGCCCTTGCCACCGCCCTTTTTCCTTGCCATGGTCACCAACCCCCGCGATTGCAATTTGCTACAACATCTCCCCGACTATAACACTTGGGTGAAAATCAGCAGGAAAACGACCTGCTGTGGCGAAACTCAGGCGTTCGACTGACGCAAATTATCCGTTCAGAACATCCTCGAGCCAAGCCGAGCATCGAGCCTTGAATTTATCCAGTTCAACATCGTTCATCAGCACATCGTTGGCGTCGCTGATCAACACCTCCAATCCCCAACCACGCTCTCGGGCATTTCGGGCTTCAAAGGCTGCACGGTCACCGTCTTCGGAACGACCGCGTTGTACGATGCGCTGGAAGCGCAATTCACTGTCCGCATGAATGGCGACCGTGCGATAAGCGCCGTTCCATCGAGCGGAGAATACGGCGTCTTCTGCCGTCCCTCGTAGCCCCTCAATCAACACGAGTTCGTGGTCTTGAAGCAATTCGTCCACACGGTCGCAGAGGCGGACAGCCAGGACGTCTTCGCCGTGTTTCGCTCGAAGTTCAGCTGCCACCTCGCCAAAGACATGAGGTTCTTCCACAAGACCTCGGGCTCGAACTTCGGCTCGAATCATGTCNCCCATGGAGACGATGGGAACCTGCGCATCGCTCAAGACGGCAGCAAATTCTCCCTTTCCCGACCCGGGCATGCCGCACACCGCCACCACCTGAGCCATGAGGCTGGCTCAAGACCGCCGCTCAAGAACATACCTGCCAGAACATCGGCGATGTTCAGTTTGAGAACTCGGAACGNCCCCAGCGTTTGTCCATCAATTTCCACAACAAAGCCGAGGCAAAAATCAGCCCAATGGAGATGGCAATCATGCCCATGTAGCCTTGTTGAACCATGGANTCGTCGTACATTTGAGCGGTTGCAGCNAGACCGTCTTGACTGGCTCGCTCCCACCAGTTGCCGTACAAACTGACATCGCCTTGCGTGAAGGAGAGGAGGAAGAGACCGAGCAGCGGTAGGACCGTCCCGATCCAAAACCAGACCATGACCGAGGCATCAAAGATGGCCTTGTTGGGCCGAAGGCCCATCAAGAACGCCGTCAAGGCCACGATGTAAATCGAGTTGGCAAACATGACGATGATGCTGGTGGGCAAGGAGGCCCATTCGTCCAAGCGCCACGCCATCAAGACGATGAAAATCAACGAAATCCATGAAGTGGCCAAGAAATACACCACCACTTTCGCCCGAATGAGGTCGGGNACTTTCAGTGGCAGACCG
Organism: Verrucomicrobiales bacterium; assembly: GCA_002689105.1. Classification (GTDB taxonomy): domain Archaea; phylum Thermoplasmatota; class Poseidoniia; order Poseidoniales; family Poseidoniaceae; genus Poseidonia. Next base: position 12,856 of record NZEQ01000077.1, read on the forward strand.
TTCATGAAATCCGGCGAGTCAAGGATGGTTAACCAGGAGTAGAAATTGAAACCGAAGAACCCCAAAAACGGCGCATAGGAGAGCAGGTTGATGGGAATTGGGGCTTCAGCGAAATCCACGAGCCACGCCATACCGAGAAGCACCAAGAGGGGAATGGCGTACGAAACGGTCATCTTTTTGATGGCCCCTGAACGAAACAAATCAACAAATTCCTTGGCCACAATGAGGCGGATGTTCCCTTTTCCNAGGAAACCAAGACGAGCGTGCATAGGAGCGAGCAAATCCCCACGCTCCACCACGCTGACATCAAAATCATCGAGGATGAGAAGTGAAGCGAACAAGCCCAGACCAAAAGACAACGCCAGACCGAGCAGGATGGCCACGCCGCTTTGAGAGGACTGCGCTGCCAACCCCCAAAGCAAGACATCAACGGGCAAATGACCGAGGCCCACGCCAATGCCGATAGCGACCACCGCGACCGGCCCCACAACGGTGTAGGGTCGGCCACGAAGCCACAGGGAGGAAGCCAAGAAGGACAGCGCCAAACCTTGTCCCAAAGTGGTCGCCATGGCCAACCATGTCCACGGCAAAGAGCTCCATAGCAGCGGGGTTCGAATACCTGCAACGCCATCGAGAAGAATACCCAGGGCCATCCCTGCGATGATGGGCGTCAAGATGAGAAGCACGTAGAACAGGACTTCCTTAACGAAGTACACGAAATGCGCCATGGAGTTCGGCAGCGGTTGAAGGGCGGGGGCTGCGAGGAGGAAATTCTTCGTCCCTGTCCGTCGAAGGATGGCGTCACGACCCATGAAGGCGAAGGTTCCCATGCCCAAAGAAAACATGAACATGGGCAAGTGAAGAGCAAAACGAAGTTCTTCCCAAGTGAATGTTTTGGAATCAATATCGGCCGTTTGCGCCGTCGAATCACCGACCAAAAACTGCAGGCCGATGGTGGATATGGCGGTCACGAGGGCGAGCAACAGCGGAAAAAGGACCATCTGCCTTTTCTTGGCAAACTCCACGCTTTTGCGAGCCTCCTCAACAAACATCACGCGAAAGGTTGCGGAAAAAGCAGCCCAACCCCTCAGAGGCTCGTTGAGCATTACGCCATGCGAAGAAGTCCCGAGTGAGCCGCTTTCACTGAAATCATCGTCCGTCCACGAACGCGTTTCAATGAAGGTGCCGGCCATGGTCATTCCTCCGAATCGTCCACAACACCTTCATCGCTGAATCGCTCAACGTCCTCGATGGAACGGCCAACCAAACGAATGAACACATCTTCCAATGTCTCGTCTTCTGATTGCTTCAAACCCTTGACCGTACCGGCGGCCAGCACTTTACCGTCGTTGATGATGGCCATGCGATTGCACATCCGCTCCGCCATCTCCAAAACGTGAGAACAGAGGAAAATTGTACCCCCTTCAGCCACGTGGTCTAACAGCCACTCTCGGCATTTCCGTTGGTAAATCGGATCCAAATTGGCAAACGGCTCGTCGAGAAACAACAACTTTGGTTTGTGAATGAAAGCACTGGCCAGCATGACCTTCTGTCGCTGGCCTTTTGACAAGTCCTTGCACATGGTGTCCCTTTTTTCCTGAAGACCAAACCATTCAAGCCAGTGTTCGACCTTGTTTTTCATGTCCTCAACGCCTCGGAGGCGAGCAACGAACTCCAAAAATTCCGCAGGGGTAAGAAAGGAAGGGGGCGATTCGGATTCGGGCACGATGCCGATGTTCGCCTTCACTTTTTGCGGGTCGTCCACGGCGTCAACACCAAGCACCTCAATTCGGCCCTTGCTTGGACGCAGTTGACCGGTGAGGAGTTTGATGAAGGTGGACTTCCCCGCACCATTCGGCCCAAAGACGCCAAAGAATTCTCCGGCGTGAACTTGGACATTCAACGGGTGAAGGGCAATGAAGTCGCCGTATTTCTTGGCCATGTCCACGGCGCTGACCATCGGTTTTTTGCCCTCAGTCATAGGTCTGTGAAGCCGCCCGTGAATATCATACCTTGCTTGGTGTTCATTGGAGACCGGCGATGACATCAAGAAGAAGCAGCGGTTCAGTCAAATCATGAACACACCGGAAAGCGATGTGATGAAGGTTGAGCTCCACCCCATCAGTGAGGAAGAGGACCTCGGATTTTTTGCTTGCATGACCATTGACCGCCCCGACAAATTGAATGCGTTGAATGCTGACGTCATGGCTTCCCTCAAAGCGGTCTGCGCCTGGATGGAAGCGAGCGATGAAGTCCGAGTGTTGGTGGTAACGGGTGCACAGCCGAACCAACCTCCCGAAGGAAAGCGGGCCAAACCCCACGCCTTTGTAGCCGGCGCCGACATAACTGAATTCGCCGGTGCGGGCAGCGAAGTCATTCGGAAAAGATTCACGAACAACGCCGTTGAGGCCTTGTGGAATTTGAGTAAACCCACCATTGCGATGGTCGACGGTTTTGCCCTTGGCGGTGGCTGCGAAGTGGCGTGTTCCTGTGATATCAGAATCGCCAGCGACCGTTCCACCTTTGGAACGCCCGAGATCAATCTCGGTTTGATCCCCGGCTACGGCGCCACCCAGCGACTGGAGCGTTTGGTCGGCTACGGTAAGGCTCACGAGATGATCATGACCGGCGACATGGTGCCTGCAGAAGAGGCCCATCGCATCGGTTTGGTCAACCATGTCGTGGCGCCCGAAGACCTGCAGGAAACTGTCTTTGCCATGGCCAAGCGTATAGGAAGCAAATCTTCTCACGCCCTTCGTGTCGGCAAGGAAACCGTCCGTACCGCCCTTGACGAGGGATTGACCGACGGCGTGGAAATCGAAGCCAT
>NZEQ01000078.1 GCA_002689105.1 Verrucomicrobiales bacterium
TGAACTCACCGCCCCAAGCGCATGGAGCCCTGCAACCCAACTCACGCTGGTTGACCAATCCGCATCGGGGGCCAACGGCCATTGGTCGTTCACGGCCCTGGGCAGAGACCTGCTCTTGGACAGCATCATGGAAGTCAATCCGAACAAATCCATCACCCACGACATCGATGGAAGGCTACACCACTTCAAGTGGTGGGACAGCGGGGGCCACCAGCCCAACGCTGAACGGCTCCAAACCTTCGTTGATGATATGGAAAAGATCGCCAAAGAACACCACGCACTTTTCGGCGTACCGGATTGGCCGGATTACACCACGGTGCTCCACCTCACGGACACCGGCCGTGGCGGTTTGGAGCACATGAATTCGCAGACCTCAATGATGCCGAGAGCGTGCTTGTTCCCCGACCATGAGGACGAGTACCGAGACCTTGTCAGCCTCTTCTCCCACGAATATCTCCACCAGTGGAATGTCAAACGATTGCGCCCAAAGTGCTTCCTGGATTACGACCTCCAAAGCGAGGTACACACCGACCTCTTGTGGTGGTTTGAAGGCGGCACTTCGTGGTTGGGCGACATGATCTGCGTGCGTTCAGGTGCTTGGTCTGAAAAGGACTGGAGGCTTGATTTCGAACGAAAAATGAAGCGACACACCACCAGCAACGGCATGCACCGTGAATCACTGGCAGAATCGAGTCATGATGCGTGGATACACCTCTATAGAAGCGGCCCCTATACGAGGGAGAGTCAAATATCCTACTACCTCGAGGGCGAGTTGGCGATGATGTGCCTTGACGTTGAACTACGTCGGCGCAACGACAACACCTTTGGCGCTTGCGACCTCATGGCGGAACTCGTCCGTCGGTTTTCCATCGATGCTGAGGAAGCAGAGGACCCCGGCGTGGACTACAACGACATTCGTGAAACGCTGAAAGCATCGCCTGGCGGAGCCTCCATGGGTCCGTATCTGGACCGGCTCGTCCGCCAACGCAACCTTCCAAACATACAACGCGCCCTGTCGTCCTTCCGCCTGAAATTGGTACCTCACACCAGCGACAAAGAAGGGAAAGCCTGGCTGGGCATAAACCTCCGTGAAACGGCTGGTCGCGTGCTCATCAGCACCTACCACGCTGGCTCTCCCCTCCGAGAATGCACACAGGTTGGCGATGAACTCGTTGCCGTTGACGGCGTCCGAATCAAATCCTCTGCCCACTTGAAAAAACTCATCTCGGGCCGAACCGGCGACACCATCGAGCTTGAGGTTGTCCACGAAGGTATCGTGTCAAGCGTGACGGTCACCCTTCCTCCATCTCCACAACACGGAGTAACCCTCAGTGGAAAGGGCAATGCACGCTGGAAGGCGTGGATTACAACACGTCAGACGAACTGAAGTCCGCAAAGGACTCGAGCGTGGCCAAGGGAACAAAAATTGGAGGCGAGTGATCTGAGAGCGTGTGTCGGCTCGTTTTGGGTGGGAAACATTGACCCGAAAGCGCCATTTCAATGACTTCGTTTTTGGTCAGTGAATCTCGGCCACATCCAGGCCAAACGCTCACGTTGATACGCTCGTCGTTGAGGTAATCAACGCAGAGTGCAGGCACCTGTTTGAGATTGAGCAGGACAGCGATGGAATGGCGATGATGGCCGTCAAGAATGGTTCCTGTTTGCTTGTCCACCAACAAAGGCTTGGTGTAGCCGCCCCAACGCTTGGTCATCTCGAGCAATTTGTCTCGATTTTTCTCCTTGATTTCCTCGTGAGGCTTCAACCATGCCAAAGGAACAAGGGTGACGTCTTCTTCATTCCACGACATTGCCCTTCGGAACCGCCCTCGTCACATAATGCTTTTTCATGGTCAGTCAAACAGAGCGAAAAGAGGGGAGGCATGGTGGAAGGTCCGACACTGACCCGTGGCCTCTCTGCCGACCTTGATGGCGAACCTTGTCCACCACAACTGATTCGCTGGCTTGCAACGCTTGACAATGACCTCCTTTCCCTGCTTGAGACCATCGCCGAGGAAGGCGAAGGGGCATGGCTCGTTGGTGGCTGTGTTCGCGATGCTTGGCTGGGAGCGCCGTCAACCGATATTGACCTCTGCACCACCTGTACCCCCGACCGATTGTTGACTCTCTTTGGCGAACGGGCCATCCCTACGGGTGTTGACTTTGGCACGGTGACCATCAAAGGGCAAAACGGTCATTATGAAGTCACCACACTGCGTACGGAATCGCTCTACAGGGACGGGCGGAGGCCCGACCAGGTTGAGTGGGGTACCTCGCTTAGGGAAGATTTGAGTCGACGAGATTTCACCTTCAACAGCATGGCGGTTGATGTCGCACGTCAATTGCTCTACGACCCTTACAACGGGTTAAGCGACCTCCACACGAGAACCGTACGCGCCGTGGGTGATGCTGTTCTTCGATGCGAGGAAGACGCCCTACGTATTCTTCGTGCGTATCGCTTCATGCGGCGGGACGACGGCCCCCTGTGGACCATGGAACCGATGTTGCATGCGGCCATCATCAGACACCGTAGCCGCCTGAACATGGTGGCCGTTGAACGACGTTAGATGGAGTTGAGAAAGATGCTCAGCGCCTCTCGGCCCGGCGAAGTTCTTCAGCGGATGCAAGACGATGGCGTCCTGCGGTTTGTTTTCACGGATTTGACCGTGCTCAACCCTGCGCTCTTCCATCTTGTTGACCAACCGGCCCTCGATTCACTGTCGCTGGCCCAACGGCTGGCGCTCTTGATGTGCGAACACGAAACAAAAAACGCTGTTTCACAATTGAACGCTTTACGAACATCCAGAGAACTGCAACGTTCGACCGCTTCATTCCATGAACAGCTCGGGNATTTNCCGGAGCCAAGAAAAGGCGCTCTTCGTGTGTTCAATCATGTCTTNGGGAGNGCAGCAAAACACCATCTTGATGTTCATCGAGCCATGACCGAACACAGCATCAACCTCCACACCGGCCTTCGNACATCGCTTGATGAGGTNGAAGAACTGANCATGTTGTGGAAGGAGATCGAACCTCCAACGGAGCCTCAAGCATGCTTGGTCGATGGGCACTGGTTGATGGCGAGGACCGGTACCGTCCAGGGCATGCGCTTGGGTCGCTTGAAGCAGTGGTTACACCGAATTCAAATCGAAGAGAACCTGAAAACCCTCGCTGACATGGAGGCCGCTCTAAGCAGACTTCCCTATGAACACGGCGAAGTTGATTCTTGGCCGAGACCTGCATTTCCCTAAAAATCCGGCATCAATTTGATGGGGGAAAGCGTATTGGTTGAATCATGGCGACCATTGAATTGCCCGAAAAAGCCATTTTTGACCAACGAGTCCAAACGATTTCAAATCGTATCAATGGGATNACAAAAAGCAACACCATGGCGGGTTTACTCAACTCCAATTTCAAGAAATGGCTTTCCAATTCGGCNATGTCGCCGGTCGCCCTCACCGAGGAACTTGACACCAACAACGACTTGCGTATCTCCGGCGATGAATTCGCATCTCTGCTTGGAAAAATGACCGGTGAGCGACCCCCAGAATGGGTGGTTGAAATCGTGTTTTCTTTTGTCGAAGCCAACCCGAAAGACGGCATCCCCATCGATGATTGGATGGCGTTTCTCGCGGCCAGTGGGTTGGACATCCCCGATGAATTGTTTAAGGAGAAAATCGTAATNTCCGGCAGCATTGCGATTCTCGAGGAGAACATCGTGGCCGGTGAGACCTTCTCGGTCACGGTTTCNTTCAACCATGATGTCGTGGCCTACGAATTTGCGGTCATGGACCAAAACTCAGGTCAATCCTTGGACGACATGCTGACCCCTAATGCGGACATGGACCGTCCTGATTTTGATGAATTTACGCTAGAAATCGACGAACCTGGTTCTTATCTTGCTGAATTGAGGCACCTTGGCACACGTTTGGACGCNCAAACCTTCGTGGTNGCGGCCAAGCCAACCNCTGAAGGCATGGCNCAGGATGCACCGGAAGAAGTGGAGAAAGAAGAGGCCCCNGTTCACGTTGAAATTGATGCCGAGGAAGGATTTGATGGCTTCATTGCCATGGTAGAAACTGCCAAACTTCGCAGCGATGNTCAGGCCATGATCGCCAAGGCACCCGCTTACATCGTCCACAGCAACATCAACGCCATCTCACGAACCTTGTTGGGTGAAGGCGAGTACAGGAATGGATACACAGCCCACTGCACCAACGATGGCGGAGCACAGTTCAGGGTGATGCTGAAACCCACCGATGTTTTGCCTGCCGTTGGCGAACGCTTTGAGAAAAACGTAGCGTTGCACAACTGGGATGTCGCTCTCAAGCAACTGATTTGCCGTGAACTCTGAGCGGGTTCACTTCAAGGCACGGGCAATGACGATGCGTTGNACCTCTTGGGTTCCTTCGTAGATTTGCGTGATTTTTGCATCTCGGAAAAAGCGCTCGACGGGGAATTCCTTGGTGTAGCCGTATCCTCCCAAGACNTGAACCGCTCGTTCCGACACCCACATGGCCGTGTCTCCGGCAAACAACTTCGCCATGCTGGCNTCTTTCGAATGCCGAGGTCCACCGGCGTGGTAGTGCTGTTCCTTGGTCCAAGCAGCCTTGTANACNAGNAGGCGGGCGGCTTCAATTTGCGTTGCCATGTCTGCAAGGTAAGCCATGATCATCTGATGGTAGGCAATGGGCTTGCCGAAGGCCTCTCGNTCGTGAGCGTACTGAAGAGCTGCCTCGTAAGCACCTTGAGCGATGCCGAGGGCTTGAGCTGCGATACCGATTCGGCTGTTGTCAAGGGCGTTCATGGCGATGGGGAAGCCGTTGCCGACGCCTTTGATGACGTTTTCAACAGGGACCTTGCAGTCGTTGAGGACCAGCGTGCAGGTGTCGGAGGAACGAATCCCNAGTTTGTCTTCCTTCTTGCCGACCGAAAAACCGTCGTAAGCAGCGTCGACGATGAAGGCCGTGGTGCCACCGTGCTTTTTCACACCGTAATCTGGATGGTCAACGTCTTTGGCAAACAACACCATGAGTTGAGCCTGAGCACCGTTGGTCACCCACATCTTTTCACCGTTCAGGAGGTAATGTGTTCCGTCTTCGGAAAGTTTGGCTTTNCACGACATGGCTGCTGCATCGGTACCAGCGCCTGCTTCTGAAAGTGAGTATGCGCCTACTTCGCCTGCTGCAAGGCGGGGGAGGAAGGTTTGTTTCTGGTGTTCATCACCGTGAAGCGCAATGGTCATGGAACAAAGACCGACGTGAACGCAATACATGACGGCAAAGGAAGGATCCACACGAGCGAGTTCTTCGACGATGATTGCCTCTGAAATGTCGTCAACCGGCGAACCTCCGTAGGCTTCGGGAATCGTCACGCCGTGCAATCCGTATTCGAGAAAGGCTTGCCANTCNTCAGAAGGCGGGATTTGGTTTTGGTCGCGGTGCTCAACCGTTGGGGCCAGCACCGTCTCAGCGAAGTCCCTTACCAGTTCNCGAATCATTTGTTGCTCGTCGCTTTCACCGAAGTTCATGCCCTCACCAATCCTCCCAACATGAGGACTTTCTTAACCCGTTTGATTGGTAAAAATTACATTTTTTCCCTCAGTCTTCATATACCACCTGTGGAAGCCGCGTCTTGAGGCAGANAACATGGATGACGACATCATTGAATTTGTGATTGCTCAAGACAGGAAATATTCGATGGACCACCTTTGGTTCCAGCAAAAAGACCAGAAACTCATGATCGGCGTGAGCGAGTTCATGCGTGTCGAAATCGGCGATGTGCTGCGAGTNATCCTGCCACAAGCCGAGACCGAGGTCGACGAAGGGGGCAGCCTTTTCTCACTNTGGACTGCTGAAGAAAAAGTCTCGTTGACCTCTCCTTTCTCCGGCGTCATTTCCGACGTGAACGGNGAAGTTGAGATCAACCCCGATTTGGTGAACGATTCCGCCTACAACGACGGGTGGATCATTCTCCTGGAACCTCACGAATTGCAAGTCAATCCCGATGACAAGCAATTCTTGGAGAACCTCATGGAACACGACGAGTACGTCGAGTACCTGGCGGAACTCTGAGACCGCCATCCCGCATTGGACCTTGAGCGAAGGATGATGAACTCAAACCTCAAGCCTCCATCATGACCGACGCCATGGACCAACTCAAGGCCAGTTTGCAATCCGCCCCGGTCATTTGGAAAGGAGACTATCCTTACTTCATCCACCCCGTGACTGACGGCGTTCCACGCATGGACCCCGGCGTCCTTCAAGCCATCACCGAACTGGTCACGGACCGAGTCGACTGGACCAACGTGGATTTGCTCCTCGGTATTGAGGCCATGGGGCTGCCCCTCACCGCTCCATTGAGCGTGTCCACGGGAATTCCTTTGNTCATNGCACGCAAGCGCTCCTACGGCTTGAAAGGAGAAATCGAAATCGACCAATCAACCGGTTATTCGAAGGGCGCCATGTACCTCAACGACCTGCGAGAAGGCGAGCGTATCGCCATCGTTGACGATGTCCTCTCGACAGGTGGTACGCTTGAAGCTGTCATCGAAGGGGTTCGACGAGCAAAGGCGGAGGTCACTGACGTCATTGCCGTCATCGAAAAGGGCGAAGGCCTCAAGCGCCTGCAGGAGCTTTACCCCGAGATACGAATCCAGTCCCTCGTCCGCCTGGTCATGGACGGCGATACCATCGTCCTCTTGGATGATTGAACAACCCATGAACGAATGGGTGGCTTCATGAGGGAGAGGCCACGCCCTTACGCTGAGGGGAAGCATGGACCTTGACCGCCACGACTTTGAATTGGACGAGTTGATGGAGCGAATCCGCTCCAACGACAATCGTTTGATTGCGCTTCAAGTTCCTGAGGGACTCAAGATGCAAGCGCTTGAAATGATGGACACCATCGAAACCGAAACCAGCGCCCAAGTTGTCCTTGCAGCGGACCCTTGCTATGGCGCCTGCGACCTCGTACACGATAAAATGCAGTTGATGGGCGTTGAATTGGTGGCTCACATGGGTCATTCTCAAATGAACATCGATTCCGGCATGCCCACCCAATTCATCAACGTCACTTATGATGGCGACCCGGAACTCAAACCTGTGCTTCCTTGGCTTGAACAGCACCGGGCGATGGCACAGCAACGCTTGGACCAACAAGGTGAAGCCACAAAGTTGTCCGAAGAAGAGGCACAAGAGAAGTTCATGGATGCGGTGGGCCGCATGGCACCGTTGACCGACACCAAACTCGGTCTTGTCGGTTCCATTCAACACCTTCATCTCCTTCCAGACTTCCACGATCGCCTCGAACAAGCAGGCTTTGATG
>NZEQ01000079.1 GCA_002689105.1 Verrucomicrobiales bacterium
CCAGTTCGCTTCGTGAACGCTGGGGTCGGCCGATTCCAAACCAAAAGACAGCACGGCACCATCGGAGAGCGTCTCAACCAGCGTCTTGGTGATGGCCTCGGAGGGCTCCATGTTCTCGGCGATGATGGACGGGTTGCCGTTGTCCGTGTGGAGGATGCCAAGCCGCTCGTCTTCACGTAGTCCGTGCAGCAGCTTGGCGATGGGTTCCGGATTCGGCACGGGNTATTCCANTTCNCNGACNCCCTCGGCCATGTAGGTGTAGGTGTCGGTCATGCCGCCGAGNCGNACNTGNTGNACGCCNGCNTCGTGGGCNANNCGNACTTCNTNGATNATGTCCTCNGGNGTNCNCCAAATCGGGACNCCTTTCTTNGGNTCAATGCAAAANTTGCANCCTCGCTTGTANCGNACNCAGCCCTGGTANACNTCNACNTCGTANGTNANNGGCCCGGNCTGNNNTTCNTTTCCGAGGTCGGGATGGTCGNTNACTGCTTTNCTNGNNGCACCNGCTTGNGCCCACGCCGTCCACTGCTNNGCNGTTCGGCGNTGNTGTTTCCANTCNCCTNNNTCGAGGAANTGGTGCNAGGGTNGNGTCGGTGTCTTGGACNGCGAGGAANAAATTNGGNCGNAGTGGCGTCCANCCNTGNTGCTTCCANCCNCGNATGGCCCAGCCGCCAAACANCGCAGGGGTNCCNTGGGGNANGTTTCGGATGAGGGTCTGNGTNTCNTTGAGNGANATGGGGGTGCCACGNAGGTATTTNCCNGGNACNACNGCNCCGGCNATGCANACNATGCCAAGNCAATNCTNCAGGCGGGCTTGGCGATGGATTCNGGATNGGTNTTGAGNGNTTGTCGNTANCGGTCNACNGTCATGTACTCGTANTCNANNCCNGCNGANTCCANCACACCNCANACATANCGGATGTGAAACCCAACATANGGAGGNACNCCNAANGCTGCNGGNTCGTCTTCGTAGCCGTCCAANACCAACCATCGTGGCTCGNACGATTCAACCATGNCTCAAGGGGCGGGGGTGTCGCCTTCAATCCTTCTTTGGACGTGGGCGTCGGTTGCGCTTCTTGCCGCCTTCGCCTTCTTCGCGGAGGGCTTGGAGTTCTCGTGCGGATTTTCCGCCGCCATCGCCACCTCGGTTTCCACCTCGGTTTCCACCACGACCGCCTTTGCCACCCTTGGCTTTGGCGATGTCGACCTTGATCTTGCGTCCTTCGACCTCGCTGTTGTTGAGGGCAGAAACCACTGCTTCGCCCTTGTCTTTTTCAGCGATGAAGACGAAACCGAAGCCCTTCGCCTTGCCACCGGGTCCGGTGGCGAGGATGACTTCGTTCACCGTGGCGTGGGCAGCGACCATGGCCTTGAGTTGGTCTTGGGTAGCAGAGAAGGGAAGGTTGCCAATGTAGAGNTTGAGTCCTTCAGGCTCTTTGCGTTCNTTCCGCCCNTTCTTCTTGTCGTCATCGGCGTCTCGAACACCGATGCGTCGGCCGTTGATTCGATGGCCGTCGAGAGCCTTGATGGCAGCGTCAGCCATTGATTTCTCGGCGTAGGTGACGAAGCCAAATCCTCGGTTCACGCCCGCATCGTCGGTCAACACAACACAGTCGGTCATGTCGCCGTGAGACTTGAAGAGTTCACTGAGNTCATCGGTGCCGACGTCGCGAGGCAGGCCACCGACGAAGAGCCGTGTGCCCGGTGCAGCGCGTTGGCGCCCACCGCCTCGGCCGCCGCCTTGTCCTTCAAAGCGGAAGTAGGTGCGCTCTCGACCGTCTTCACGCACATCAGCAGCGATGAAGGTNGCTCGGCCCGCGGGTCCTTTGGCAAACATGGCTTCGGCAGCGGAGCCCCAGCGCTTGCCGGAGTTGTTGAGAGCGCTTGCACCCTGGTCGAGTTCCGCCCATCCGGCGCCGTAATTGTCTGCAAGGGCACGGTAGGCTTGGTAGCCACATGTCGGGCACTTGACGTTCCAGTCGCCATCGAGTTCGGCTTGAAGAGTATCGCCACATGGAGGACAGATGGCGTGCAGAACACCGCAGTCGTCTCGCTCTCGGAAATCAAGACGAACGACAGGCTCGACCTCCTTGACGACGGCACGACAGACGTCTCGTCGTCGTAGTGCATCGGAAGTCTGGTGCATAAAGCGGTCAACCAAACCGGTGACGAAGAATTGACCGTAGAGGTGTTGAGGTTGAATGGAACCGGGTTTGCCTTCAACGGCCAAGATCATGGCTTCACCGTTCTTTTCGTTGAGTTTGACCACTTCGCACAAGACCGTGTCGCCCACAACGGGTGCCACGATGGGTTTGGAGGGGGAGACTGAGATGGCGCCTTCGTTCACATGGACGTAGCCNACCACCGTCGAGATGATGTTGCCGTCAGCGAGGGATGTTCCTTCGCCGTGTTCGTGCTCGCCCTCTTTGGCGATGATGCTTCCGGGGGTGACGAGGCTCGCCGTCATGTTTCTCATTCCTTGTGCAGGCATGGCCCGAAATGGGTCGCACACCGTTCGCTGAATTGAGGCGAGGGTTCCTTCCTTTTGAACCCCCCATATGGTTCATTCATCCNTTTCATGAGCCAGACGAGCGTCGCCATGGCGGAAAAAGCGCCAGCATTTCACATCGGTTGCGCCTTGGCGTTGTCCATGGTGGGCATAGGTGGGTGGGAGCCGAAAGGTCGTCCGAAGCACGATTTCACCTTCCCATCCTGCATCGATAGCCATCGGTTCAAGGTGGGTGGCTCGGTCGCTGTGAAGCACGTGAATCGCCACCGCATCCGAGGCGAAACCGACGTCCAAAAATGGGCGGTCCGCCCTGGCGCGCTGAACGCCCCAAGGAGGATTCATGACGATGATGTCCGGTCGGTCAAGGTCGAGTTCGTCGCCTCCAACATGGGCGTTCAGAATCGTGGCACGTTGGGATAATGCATCGTCGAGGCCGTCAATGTTCTGTTGGAGGACGGCAGCTGCATTTTCATCCGNTTCAACGAACACGACGCGTNCTGCACCGAGCATGAGTGCAGCGATCCCAAGAATGCCGTTTCCCGCTCCGAGGTCGGCCACACGCCGCCCCTCCAATCCGTCCAGTTGGTCAACGGCGAGCATCCAATAAGCAGCCAAGTCCCCTTCCGTGGCGTATTGTTCCATGGACACATCCGTGCAGGGGTGCGGAATCAACTTGGACAGCGCGATGGCCAGGTGCTTTGGGCGCATTCGCCTCACCAGCGGCGTTGTTGGTAGTTGTTGCCNTGCGGGGGCTGTTGAGATTGCATTTGCAAACGCATGCTGTGAATTTGTTGCGCCTCAATTCGTAGGCGTTGCAGCAGTTGCTCACCTGGTTGTTGATTGCCGCAGAAGCGACAGAAGCGGGTCCCATCGGGGTGTTGTTGGCCGCAGTTGATGCAGAATCCCATGGTGCTCCCTCGATTGTGTCAGTGCGTTGATGGATTTAGACCTTCTCAACCCATGGCCGTCATTTGCAAAAGAATGGGCCATGTCTCCAAGCCTTCAGCGACGGCTCGCTCGCTGATGTCTTCCCAGCGTGGGTCATCCATGAAGGCCGATGGTTCCACCCCCGCATCGATGAGTTCTTGGAAGAAGGAACGTAATTCGGTTTCAAGTTCTGAAATTTCCGGCTCTTCTTCCACCACTTCTGGAAGTTCGATGTTCTCGGGTTCGCCGGCCGCTTCATCGCTGGCTTCTTCCTCGGTCGGCTCGGATGAGGTGGGGGGAAGCGGGACGGGTGTCTCGACCGGCGCCGGTTCGGAAGAAGGAGGAAGTGGGACGGCGGTTTGCTCGTCAGCAGGTGGCTCGGGTGTCGATTCAGGGGTTGCTTCTATCGGGGCCGGTTCGGGCTCAGGTGCCGCCGCAGGAGCTTCCACGACCGGAGCAGGTTTCGGTTCTGGAGCTGGTGGCTGTGGTTTCTCCAGGCGACCAACGCCCAATACCTCGGCTTGTTGGCGGGCCATTTCAGCAGCAGCACGTCGTGGCAGGCTGACGAAACATTTCCCCGGAAGCGATTCTGCAGGGGAGGGGAGGAAATATTGTTCAAGAGCGGGCAGAGAAGGGTGTCGGAAACACAAGGTTTGGACAGCCTCAAACGCTCGTTGTGAAGGCAGGCCAACCGAGAACGGTGTGGGGGAGAGAGCGATTGAACTTCGTAACCATCCCTCGTTGTTGACCAATTGCTGCATCCACGGGCCGAGGTCTGCGGTGGCGATGTTTACGAATTGAAACGAGGCTGCTCGAGGGTCAAACCCCTGTTCTTTGAGGAGGTCGGCTTCTGCACGTGGGCGGTGGAAGACCGCCACGACGGGCTGGCCGTGTTCGATCATGTCGCCGTGAAGTTCCATCATTTTGCGTTCCTTTCGCGGGCACAGCAGAAGAATGGTCATTCGGGTCGCACGGGTGTCCCAAATTTCCCCCCAGCGAGAGGACGCCTCTGTCATCAGTTGACCGATGGTCATGTCCGGAATCATTGCGGTTATTCCCATCCCGGCACCGATGAAGAGGAGGTGGTTGTGACCTTTTACCCTACGGGTGAACCGGTTTCGTGGAGACCAATCCTTTCCAATAAGCCAATTCTGCGAGGAAAATGACGCCACCTGCGGCGCCTCGCACGGTGTTGTGGCTGTACGCCTCGAAACGAACCGTGGTCGATGAAGGGCAAGTCACGTTGCCCACGACCACGGCCATGCCCGCAGCGAGGTCCTTGGCAGGGTTGGGATGAACGGGGAATCCTTCACCATCTGCGAACAAATGGACGGCGGGCTGGATACGGTCAACGACGGTCAAGGGTTGCTTGGGTGCGCTGGGAAGGTCGCCCATCGAGTGGTTTTGCGACCAGGTTTCCAAAGCCAATTGGACGCTTTCTGCATCAACAGGTCGCTCAAAGGTGGCCTCCACAAAGACATGATGCCCGTCCGCTCGCATCACCCGTTGACATGTGAGGGAAGCATCGCCCTCCCACCCCAAGATGTGGGAGAATTCCGCTTCGGTTTTTTCTGCCTCACCAGGGATTTCCGACGAGAAATGGCCGTTTTGCAAGGCGCTCATCATGTACTCATGACCTCCTCCAGAAAGGCCTTGTTCGCTGCGCATGGTGTATTGCTTCAGCCCGTAGGTCTCGTGCAGTGCAGCCAAAGGAAGTATGAGCGGCAAAAGGGTGCAATTTGTAGCGCAGGCGTGATTCAAGTCCTCTCCACCGTTCTCCAAGGAGGTTGGGTTCACTTCCGGAATCACCAGCGGCACGCCCCGTGCACCTCGGAAAGCACTCGCGTTTGAGAAGACGGTGATGCCGCCGTTGACCCAAAGGGGTTCGAGTTGGGCGGCTTGTTCTCGGGGAAGCGAAGAAAAGGCGATGACGACGCCGCTGTTGAACAACTCCGAAACGGTGTCGGCCGAGGCGACATCAAGAACGTTGAGCGGTGGAAGTTCCGGGCGTTGTTCGTCCAGTATCCATGGAACATCACCGAGTCCGTGATTCTGAAACCGTGGAGAGCCGGCCACCGCCGTCAACTCAAACCAGGGGTGGTTCGCGAGGCGTTGTTGGAGGCGCTGAGCCACAAGTCCGCCTGCACCGAGCACAGCGACCTTGATTCGTTCCATGCGCCGGCGAACCCCCCTTTCCCTTTGAGGGCTTCCAAGGTCACATCAACGGCTCGGGGAAGATTCGACGGGTGATTAATTTCCTCAAAATCTGCCAACCGTCGGCGGTTGAGCCGAGTTTTGCTTCGCCGATTCGGGGGCCATAACTGATGGGCTCGAAACCAAATACGACGCGCTGGTGGACCATGCTGGCGAACATCTCTGCTTCGATCTCAAACGAGCGGCTGTTGAGTTGAAGTGCGTAAATAGCCTCCTTTCGAAACGCCCAATATCCCGAACAAACATCCGATGTGGTCGTGCCAAAAAGGGCGGTGGCAACCCATGTGAGGAGGTGATTTCCGATGAAGTTCAACCGCGTCATCGCATCTGGAGCCATCCTCCCGTTCAACCGGTCCCCGATGACCACGCTGTTCGCCTCAAGACCGTTCAGAAGTCGCGTCATCTCCTGAGGCGCATAGGTGCCATCAGCGTCCAACATGACCACTGCATCGGCTTCCAAACGAAGCGCCTCTCGAAAGCCATGACGAATCGCACTCCCCTTGCCAATGTCTTCCTGGTCCACCAGCAACACACCGTATTCTTCTGCGACCTGCTCTGTGCCGTCCGTGCTGTGGCCGTCCATGACCAAGACCGTGGTTTTGTAACCCATGGTTTCCAAACGCTTGTGGGGGATGCGTTCCAACACCCATGCCAATCCCAAGGCCTCGTTGAGGACCGGGAGCATGACAACAAGATGTTGCATGACCATCCCTCGGGCTCCTTCCACATGTAATTGCCGTTTCTCACTCGGTGGTCCAGGTCAACCATTGGAGTTTGACGCCCGTTTTGTCCAAGAGTACAGTGTCCCTGCCCGAAAGTCCGAGCGGGTTGAGCCAAAGGGTTGGCTCCGAACGGTCCCATTCAAGCCGTAATTCGGTCAACTCACTGGCGTTGTCAACATCAAAGCATGCCTGATGGTAGCCGGCGTCGGTTCGTAGGCCGTGAAAAGGCCGGTCCAGTCCGGTTGCGGATTGGAGATAGAGTCCATCTGTTTGGCCGATCACCTCGTAAACGAGACACATGTTGACGGCGTTCTCTGGCGCTTGAACTTGCAGTTCGCCCTCGGTCCCCTCTGGCAAGAAAGGCCGGTCTTCACCGAGGAGAAGTGGGTCTCGGAACTTGTGGTTCCTCCAAGGGTCGAGGCGCACATCGCATGAAGCACAATCGTCTTCGTCAATGCCGGTGAGCAACATCACGGGTGCGTTTCCATCGGGGTTTAATCTCCAGAGTGTCGCACCGTCGGATTGGACACTGGTGGCCCAATAGGGCGACGCAGCCAGCGTCCACTGCATCGTGCCAAGGGGCGAGGTCAGCGCGTGAAGCATGTCGTGTTTCACGAAGTACGAAACGTTGTCCAGAAACATGGCTTGGGTGGCGTTTGAGTGCTCGCTTACCGTGATGTGGACGAGGCCGAGGGTGGGGATGGAGGTTGTTTGAACGCTACCGGGTGCGTCCCAAATGTAACCCCAGTGCATGTTTTCGGTGTAGACGGCGCCTTCGATGTCCTTCAAGGCATCACGCAATTCCAAATCCCCCGGTGAAACCGCCATGAGTTCCTCGTGCTGAGCGAGCGAGATGGCCACCGATTGAGCAAAGAGTGTGCCCAAAACCACCGTTGCCACCAGCCCCAAAGAGAGGGCTTGCGGCATGGACGAGGCCGTTGATGTGGAATCGTTTTGTTCGGTGAGGTTGGTCTGAGGCGACCACCACAACGCAACCAACACCGCCAAAGGAATGTGGAAGGCATGCAGGGCCATGGAATACAAGGTGTAGGACAACAAGGACAAGACGGGTATGAATCGCAACCCCTCCACGAGGTGAACGATGCTCAGCAACCAGAGAAGAGCGAACCATGTGATGGCGATGCGGCCCTCCAGGGTCTTGCGCAGGGCAACAGCCGCGACTCCTCCAAGAAGAAGCAAGACGCCGTTGTACACCACGAGGGGTTTCCCACCTTGCCATCCGTATTCTGAAAACACGGCCTCATCGAACAATCGGGGGGCGATCACCAACAGGGCAACGGCAAAGCCGACGGTGATGAAGGCCGAAGCGATGTAGGCCAACCGTCGCACCAGTTCCCGATGCTCTTCGTTGTCCATGGCCAAGCCGTGCATCACGTGGCTGAGCAGCAGAAGAGCGAGGTAAATCGCTCCAGTAGGATGGATCAGCGCCACGGAATACAGTGCCAAGCACAGACCCACCGTATGGTGTCTTTGTCGCTGGTCGGCGTGGCGGAAAAGCACGAGAATGCCGACGACCAGACCCAATTGACTCGCCACACTGGGGAATCCCGAGTCAAAGGTCTTGGCAAACAACCCCAGCCCCAGCCCCATTGCGAACATCGCATAAGCCCCTGCGCCATGACGGTCAAGAGCACCCATGAGGCCCATCAAAAGGACAAACAAGGTGTAGTGGCCCAGATGAAAAACCGATGTTCCCGCATCATGGCCGCTGAGCGTGGCCACCCATGCGGCCACCGACGGGAAAGCAGGGGGGTAGGTCCAGAAACCCTCGTTGGTTCCGGGCAGACTGAGGTTCCCCTCCAACACCAACTGTTGCGTGAGCATTGCAAAGCCGATCCAATCAACACCAAACGGGAGGCGTTGGATCATGGGGGTGAGTATGGCGGTCGCTGCGACCACCATGCTGAGGGCCATCAGTGGTGTGGACCGGTTTTGTTGGAACTCAAGTTGAATTTCAGCTTCCTTGCTCAACGAGGGTGCGTCGCTTTCCTCCGAGATTTCGCCGTGCATCGCTGCTTCCAACATTTGCCATCGAGTTCGTTTTGCCAAAACCTCGTGGCGCTGGTGAATCAATCGATACGCCACGATATTGGCGGCCAGCAATCCCGCTGCCATCAAGAGCGGTGACCAGACGTTGAGGAGCACCAGTGTACCTGACAGGCCGTAGAGCAGAAGGAGACCAAGAGCGGGGGCAAGCAGGACCTTGCGAAACCGGTCGCTGCTTCCATCCAAGACCGTGCTGAGCGCCCAACCCGGCAAGATACTCGGGGCCAACACGACCGCAGCGCTACCGAGCATGCAGGGACCACGGCGAAGGCATGCTTTGATGATTCGCCGAAACCTCAAGTAGAAACGGACACTCGCAGGGCCATGACCTCTACGCCCGCTTTCCATTACCACCCCACGGTGGTGTTTGATGGTCCGTATTGGGTTCACGATTTTTCAAGACCCAGTCCGGAGGGTTGGGAAGCGCCCCATCCTTATTCGGTTGGAAGGTACGATGAACGCCGCCCGGCCATGTACACGACTGAACTCTTTGGCGGGGTGCGAGACCACCACGTTGGGTTGGATTTGGGCGGCCCGGTGAACACGCTCATTCACGCCTTTGGGGAGGGCGAAATCGCCGAGATTGCCTTGAACGATGAAGATGGCTCGTACGGGCCGACCCTGATCACCAAACACACCCTGCGCCTCCCGAGCGTTGTCGGTGGGCCTCTGGAAGACGAGACTCGAACGTTCTGGGTGTTGTACGGGCATCTCAGTTGGAACAGCATCGCCCAATGGAAGAAAGGCGACCGATTCATGCAAGGCGATGTTTTGGCGGCGATGGGAGACGAATCAGAAAACGGCGGATGGCCTCCGCATGTCCATGTTCAGATGAGTTGGGAAGCGCCTGTTGACGGCGACTTGCCGGGCGTGGTTCGTCATCAAGACCGAGCCGACGCCCTTCAGCGCTACCCCGACCCTCGCTTGATTTGTGGGCCACTTTACTGAACGCTGTTCAAGTGGGCCTTGAGGGCGTTGATGGGTGCGATGGCTGCGGGGTCTTTTCCGTGCAAGAACGCCAGCGTGATGGATAGCCAGTCCATCACGAGGCAGTGGTAAAGCATGCATTCGAGCAAGGATTCACCTTCGCCAGCGAGGTTCCATGCTGTTTCGGTGGGTGAATGCGCAACCATCCAGTCCAAGCGCTGTTGAACTCGAGGGTGCATGCCAGGCCACGTCAACAGCAGCAGGGCTTGCTCGGCCGCTTGGCCATCGCCGTCCGGTCCGACACCGCCCCATGCCACGCTTTCGTTGTGATTCATCTCCGGCAACACGCCAATACGAACGAATCTGGCGGCGTTTTCATTCATCTGATTCTTGAAGCGATTCAGGGCTGGTGCAAGTTCGGTGGGACCGATCACCGCAAGAGGTTGATTGAGCAGGCCAGCCGCAAGCAGTGCAATGTCGCCTTCTGGCTGGGCAAGAACGTCAAAATGTTCGTTGTTGGCTTCCAATCGTTTCAGCATCTCTTCGCGTTCATGGGCCGGTTGCGTCGGCAGGAAGCCGAGGTGCTCTAAACACGCCACCTGGCGGCTGAAGATGTGACCAAATGCGGTACGTGGTGGTTGGCCTCCCACCGTTGGAATCAGGTGGCAACGGGGAGAAAGTTCGGGAAGACCGGCGAGGACACCCCCTGTGGCGATGACGACCACGGTGGCCCCGAGACCCAAAGCAGCCTCTGCAGCGGCCAGGGTTTCTTCGGTGTTTCCGCTGTGGCTCGTAGCGAGTACCAACCACGTGGCGTCGAACCAAGCCGGCAGGGTGTAGTCCCGATGAACCATCACTGGACAGCCACCAGAATGCGTCGTCAGGGACGCGAGGAAATCTCCGCCGGCTGCACTTCCGCCCATGCCGAGGCATAGCACGCCGCTCCAAGGGGCCTGCTTGAGTTCGGCGAGCCATGGAAAACGCTCTTCATTAACGGCATCAAAGCCTTGGCGCAAGTCGTCGTGGAACTTTCGGGTAAAGTTCACCATGCCTTCCTTATCCAAACGCTCTGCGAGGTCGACCAGGGTAGGTTCTGGCGTTGAATCGGGAGTGTGTTCCATGTTCAATCCTCCACCTGTTCAGGGGTGTCAATAGCCATATGAGGCAGGGCAATCCATTCTTCATCTTGTCGTATCAAGAGCCCTTTTCTTCCCGGTATGTGTTCAAAGGGCAGACGGACCAGACTCATTTCCCACGTGTTCGGGTCCAAGAATTCTCCAGCTGTAGCATCTTCGTTGATGAAGTCCACCTCAATGAATTCGTGGCGTTGGGCCAGCACTTTCGCCTGTTCCAAATCTCGCCATGAGGCTCCTGTTCGCTCACGTCGGTCGATGCGCTCCATGATGGCTCCTTCCTTGGTCCAGGCAGACGGCCGCCACATGTGATGCCTCCACTGAACCACATCTCCGATTTCGTAGCCCGGTTTGCGGTAAAGAAGGGTGAGTCGTGTGACATCGACACCGTCTTTTCGTCCAACCGTTGAATTGGTCTCAATCACCATGCCGCCGTATTCGCTGATGAGGTGGCGCCCCCAAGCTCTGGCGAGGCCTTTGCTGCCCAACACCACGTCGTAGCCTCCCGTCACCGGACCTTCGGTGGTGATGAAGAACATCGGGTCGTCGGACAATTTCTCAAGCACATCATCGAGGGTTGCTCGTAGCCGTTTGAATTCATCCTCGCTCAAACGTCGAGCACTTGAGCGCAATTGAACGGTCGCCTCGAAGTAATTTCCAGCACGCCGCGTGCAGGTCAAACAGACGCCATTGGCCATTCTTGCTCGCATGGTGTGCTCTTCCTGGAAGAGGAGATCGTCGATCACACCCTCGAGTTGGATGTGGAGCAAGGTGTGCCGGTCGGAAACCTTGACCGGTTCCATGCCGAGTTGAATGTCTTCGGCCCGTTCGTGCACCACCAGATTTCGATGCAGCAATTCGTCCCATACTTCATCCTCGGTGGTGTTTTCCCATTTCCCGTCGATTTCAACGATGCCGCACCGAGCACAACGAACCCACGGGACGTTTTCTGGAACCTTTGCGAGGACCGTGCGGGCCCTCAAACAGGGCTCGCACATTCGGTCACCAAACAACGGAGGGTCTGCGCCACAGACCAAGCAAAATTCACCACCGAGTCGTGTTGACATGGCCCTCCCCGTGGTTGTCTCGGGGCATTGCCTTTGAAAGACTACGCCTTGGAATCGGTTTCCTCATCGGTTTTGTCGCTGGCCGCTTCCATGGCGAGGAGCCGTTCGTCCAGCCGTCGACTTCGCTGCACGACCGTCCACGTCCACAATGCAATGGCGACGAGCATCCCAAAGTAAGCAACGGCGAGGTAAGTCATGCCCTCCATCTCAAACACCGCCGTCCAAATGTTGCTGCATACGCTCCAGTCGCTGTTCCAACGCCGTCAATCGCATGGAGGCCATCATGTGGCCGATGATGAAGACGGTAAATGAGACCGCCCCTATCAGCAGCACAAGGCCCATGTCGCTGTTGATGGAACTGCCGTCGCCCGTCGCCACCACGGGTCCGGGGTGGCGAATGGTCCAGATTCGAGTGGCGATGTAGGTGAGGGGTACCAAAACGAAGCCGTAGAGGCCGAACGCTGCAAAGGTGTCCCGTGTCTCAACGCCATCTGGCTGGCTGTTTCGGCCAAGGACGACGTAGATGGCAAGGAGCGTGAGCAGTCCAAAGGAGTTCAACCTTACATCGGTCCAATCCCACGGAGTCCCCCATTCTGCTGCGCCCCAAACACACCCAGACCAAACGGCCATGAGTCCGGTAGCAAGTCCAGCTTCGGAGCCCGCAACATGGAGGCGCCACATCCATTCTGAACGCTTGAACAACCAGCCCGCTGAGCCCACAAAGAGGGCACCAAAAGCGATGAAGGCGGCCCATGCAGCCGGAACGTGCCAGTAAAAGATGCGTTGAGCCGCAGGCGATTCAAAGGCATTGATGGAAACGCTGGGTGCCCAAAGCAGGGCCAAGAGGAGAGTGGTACCGATGCCCATGAAACCGATGAACAGCACGGCTTCGCCCAACCTCATGGTTGCGGGGTTGAATCGTCCTCCTTGAACTTGGTGTTTGGCTCACGAAAGAACGCTGATGAGAAGGGAATAGGGTAAAATCAACACCGGTGTCAACAACCCAATGAAGACAGCATGCGGTCGTGCCAAGCGTTGGGTCGATCGTTGCATCCATCCCACGCTATGCCACACCAAAAAGCACAACACGGCTCCTGCAACGATGATATGAATTTCCCGAGCATCTTGAAGTCCGTTCGTTGTCAGGAAAGTGAACACAGCGCCGATGGCCAAAGGAATCCAGCCCGCATGAGGCTCCCCGCCGCCAACCGCACGCCACCATACGCCGGCTCGTTCTTCTCGAAGAGCGGCCACGAGGGGGTCACCGCAAAGGCCGACCGCCAAGGTGGGGGCAAGGATGAATCCCATCCGCTGAAGATTGTCCAAGTCCTCCATGAAGTCCCCGAGGGTGAGTAAGATCCCGAGCGTCAAGAGGCCGGCCATGGCATTGGTGTTGAGCCACATCATCGTTCGAAGGTGCATTTTCACTCCAAACGCTGAGGGGGAAAGGGGTTTCACTTCACGCGGAGTTCGTGTATCCACCCTTCCAGCAACGGGGGTGGTCGTTGTCTGGAACTTACTCTGGTCAACATCGTAGAGATGGGTGGCTTGAGCCATCACTCGTTCGTCATGAGTGGCCACCAACAATGCGTGCCCCATGGTCCGCAATTCATTGAGCCATTGACCGAGGATTTCGATGGATGCATCATCCAGTCCAGCATCGGGTTCATCCAAAATGATGAGGGCGGGTGTTGGGCTCGCGAAGGCGGGTAGGAGGCCGGCGAGAACCGCAACCTTTCTCGCTTGTCCTTGGGAGAGATGTGCGACGAGATCGTTTGCGCGATGCATGAGTTTGAACAGCTTGAGGAAGGGGTCAATGTCCACGCCATGACCGCTCATTGACATGGCTGCGTGAAGATGTTCAGTGAGGATCTCGCTCCCCAACATTCCGTTTCGTTGGAGCACCACGCCCACCGTCAAGGGTGAGTTTCTTCGCCGTCCATCGGCGTCAGCGACCACCACCTCATCGTGCTGTACATGGCCTCGCTCCATCGGGAGCAGCCCAGCAGCGGTTTCCAGCAGCGTTGACTTTCCGGCACCGTTGGCTCCGGTCAACACCACGGTTTGGCCTGCTTCAACGCTAAGGGAGCAGCCCTCAAGCACCGTGTTCATGCCTCGGCGAACATGAACATCAACGAGGCTGAGGAGGGCCTTGGCCATGGTGCGGGGAGGGGCCAACCAAGCAAGAACCCTCCTGTTTTGCCCCAGTGAGACATCAACTCAAAAGAGAGGGACGCAAAGGGCTCTGCATGGGCTTCGCCATGTCGCTGTTCAACACGACGGAGTGGCTTGTCCTCTCGTTGTGGTTTGTGGCCGTCATCGCTCCTATGGCTTACGCCGCCCGTACACGCACTTCGCTGGCCATGGGCATCACGGTCTCTGTTTTACTGGGGGCCGTGGTTCAGGTGCTTTGGGCCATGCTCTACAATTGGGGTTTGGTGGAATATTGGGTTTGGAGCGATTTTGTGCTCGTTCCTGCTCGCACCTCCGAGCCGGCTTTCATGCATACGCTGGCCACCGCAGGCTTTCTTCACAGTCAAGGCGACATGATGCATGTATTGGGCAACGTCGTCATTCTGGCTCTGGTCGGTGTTCCTCTTGAACAACGTCTCGGCGGCAAGCGATTCGCTGCCGTCTATGTCATCGGTCTTCTTGGGGGTTCGCTGGGCTGGGTGGTGTTCAACGCCACATCCTTTACACCGGCTTTGGGTGCCTCTGGCGCAGCGTTTGGGTTGCTCGGTGCTTACCTTGCTGGATGGCCAAAGGACGAGATCCCGTTTCCACTGTTGTTGATTCGACCCTGGCCGGTCGTCTTCATCGCCCTTCTTTATTTCGGACTGGAACTGGCGCGTGCCTTGGCCACGATGGATTCTGGTGTCTCGAGCGGCATTGCACACATGGCTCACATTGGAGGATTCATTGCCGCTTATGCCCTCTTGCCCTTGGTCGCCAAGGGTGGTCCTGTTGAACTTGGCGTGGTGGATGGAGGTCCAAGTCAGGGCGACGCACATGCAGCAAAACGACGTCGTCTCAAGGCCACCATGGCGAACCTCAGCGACATTGAAGACCCGTGGACAGCACGTGGTCTCGACGTCCCCAAACATCTCAGAGAACCGCTCAAAAACTTGGTTCAAGCCAGTGACGAACCTGAAACCAGAGCAGCGTGGATGGAACATCTTGCCGATGCTGGTCGGTGCCCGCTGTGCGATGCGCCGCTGGGCTTGGTCGAGCGAAACTCGGGACCACATTTGCAGTGCTCAACCACGCCAGAACACTTTGAATGGCCTCCTCGATAGTTTACCCCCTCATCGGCTCACGCGGTGATACATTTGAGGATAGAATCAAAGGTGGGCAGGCGTTCCAGTCAACTGAGAGGTGAGGTGATGCTCGGTCAACAACAGGCATCGTTGCGTACAGGTGCCGTTCTCTTTGCGCTCTTGATGCTCTTCGCCGACATCAGCGGCGGCGTCCTTTCGGCCACCACGCCCACAACTGAAACCAGTGAATACGAGCCTCCTATTTTGGTGGAGGGTCTTCCCCCTTTGATGTGCGGCGAAGAACTGTGTGAACGCCCGACTCGGCATATCGATCGAGGCGACAGGGCCTCTTCAGAACCAGACCAGTGGTGGCAGGCCTACGGCCCCGACCTCGACTGGAACGGCATGGACGACCGCCTCCAGCGCGTACTCGCTGGTCAAGAATCCGTTTCATCGACAGCGATCATGGGCCCCGACGGGCGAAAAACGGTCGCCATCGTGGTTGATTATGCATGGGCGCCCAACAGCGAAGAAATCGCCACGTTGGTCGAGACCTTGGAAGCCCACGGTTGGGTTGGTGAAGAAGAAGGAGCTTGGTTCCAAGTCATGAACTCCATTGATTCAGTTCTCGTTGACAAGGTGCCGGTGAGTGCCCTGCTTGACATCTACCATCTTCCGGGTGTGGTCGTCATCGAGATGCAGAACCTCATGGCTCCTTTCAACGGCGTTGCGAGCGAGGCTGTACGCTCCATGCCTTCCGATGTCTATTCGTCAAGCACCTATTCCCGTGGCTACTACGGCGAAGGCGTGGTTATCGCTGTGCTTGACACCGGTGTTGACAATGAACATCGAGCCCTAAACGACTTCGATGACATTGACGATGAGCCCGACAGTGACCCCAACAGTTACACCGACCAAAAGTGGGTCGCAGGTTACGATGCAACATCATCGGCTTCCAATCCTGATGGAAGCACCGATCCAGATGATGGAAACGGGCATGGGACACACGTTGCGGCCACAGCGCTTGGTACGGGAGGCTCACAGCGGGTCCACACGGGCAGCGGCATGGGGGCCTACTTGGTTGATGTCAAGGTCTTGACCGACACAGGAGGGGGAGGAACAGACCCCGCCGAGAATTCTCAATATTCTGCGAACGGGATCCAGTGGGTCATCAATAACAAAGACACAGATTGGGGCAACAACGATTCCAGCCGTGGCATCGACATCGCCTCGATGTCCTTTGGCTCACTCGGCACGCCGTTGAATCCCGACGATGAAGGGGACAATGGCTCGGCTGCAGAGGCTCGTTTGGTCAACGACGCTCGGGACGCCGGTATTGTTTGCGTTGTGGCCATGGGCAACGATGGATCCAAGCGGGTTCCCTCGCCTGCCAGCGCAGACGGAGCCATTTCTATCGGGGCTGCCGAGGACCGAAACAGTGTCAATCGCAC
>NZEQ01000080.1 GCA_002689105.1 Verrucomicrobiales bacterium
ATCAAGCGTTTCGAGTGAAGGCTTGAATGCCCGTGATGTAGCGACCCAATATCAGGTTGTGAATGTCATGGGTGCCTTCGTAAGTTTTCACCGACTCGAGATTCGCCATGTGGCGCATGATGGGGTACTCGTCAAGAATGCCATTGGCACCGTGGATGTCCCTTGCAACACGTGCAATTTCCAACGCAATGTCAACGTTGTTCATCTTGGCGAGGGAAATCTGTTCAGGGAACCATGAGCCGTCGTCCTTCTTTTTGCCGAGATGGTAGGCCAAGAGTTGACCCTTGGTGATTTCCCGCAACATCCAAGCCAACTTGTTTTGAACGAGTTGATACGAAGCGATGGGATGGTCGAATTGGATACGAGAGAGGGCGTAGGTCTTGGCGCTGTGGAAGGAAGCCATGGCCGACCCCAGTGCACCCCAAGAGATGCCGTATCGGGCGTTGTTCAAGCATGAGAACGGCCCACGAAGACCCTTGACGCCGGGTAGCATGCGGTCCTTTGGAATCTTGCAGTCCTGAAACACCAGTTCACTGGTGACGCTGGCTTTGAGCGAGTGCTTGCCTTTCATCTCAGGAGCGGAGAAGCCCTCATCGTCTTTCTCAACAATGAATCCACGAATCACGCCGTCGAGTTTGGCCCACACCACGGCGATGTCGGCGATGGTACCGTTGGTGATCCACATCTTCGCCCCGTTCAGGAGGTAGTGGTCGCCTTTGTCCTCAGCCTTGGTCACCATGTCACCGGGATTTGAACCGTAGTCGGGTTCGGTCAGTCCAAAACAACCAATCCATTCACCGGAGGCCATTTTCGGGAGGTATTTTTCCTTCTGCTCTTCGGTGCCAAAGTCCCAGATGGGGTACATGGCGAGTGAACCTTGAACGGAAGCAAAGGAGCGGAGACCGCTGTCGCCTCGCTCCAATTCTTGGCAAATCAAACCGTAAGCGACGTAGGAGAGCCCGGGGCATCCATAGCCCTTCAGAGGTGCACCCAGCACGCCCATCTCGCCCAAAGCAACACGCCACTCATCAAGAAAGACACCTTCTTCGCAGGCCTGTTCAATCTTGGGAATGACTGCTTCGTCAACCCATTCACGAACCATATCCCTGACCATGATCTCTTCTTCTGTCAAGAGGCTTTCAACGTCGTAAAAATCCAGTCCTTCGAACGGCTCCATGGGGCACCCTCAACCATAGGGCCACGCGGGTGCTTCATCAACATGTCCCTGCTCTTGATAGAAAGCAGTGGGTCATTTCTTCCCAAACCGCAGTTCCCGGTACTTCCGTTGCATCCACGGGCTGTTCATGTAAATGAGACCGAGAATGACGCCAGGAACCGAGACGGCGACAGCTCCAAGCACCAAGACGTCCATGATGTTCATTTCCACCTCTTCGACGGCTGGGGAGAATTTGATGATGTTTCCAAAATCTGTGATGATGAAGCCACTGTGCCTTGTGTTCTCCCACACCACCGCAAGACCCCGTCCTGCAATCACGGCATCCCAAGCTGCGGTATCCTCAGGGAGAAGGACGGAGAAGGCTTCTCCCGCTAGCGGGGTGTATCGAACCAATCCAAGCGGAGCGAGATGAATCAGATTGGTGCCGTCATCACCTCGCGAGACGCCAACGAACTCGCCGGTCGGAAGGTCCCATGGGTCGGCAGGCTCGACGGTTGATTGACGAGCATCCAAGGTGTTGATTCGAACGACCATGGTCTCAAGGCCGCTGGCAAAGCCCACGCATTCATTGAGAACTGAACTGGCACAATCCACCCCAACCCAGGTCAGTGCAGCCGTTTGTGATAACCATCCCAAGGCGTGGCCTTCGTCAATCACCGCCAAACCCTCATCCACGGTCGACATGATGCAAACATTGTAATTTCGATGACAAGATAGGTCAGTAACTCGACTTTCGCCTGTGTTTTCGAGCAACTCAAAACCCGTGTGTTCTGCAAACTTCCAAACCTTGCCTTCCGACGAAGCCACGTAAGCAAAGTCGCCGCCGGGTCTCCAAACCACCGAAGTAAGGTCGTGTCCGAGAACAGAAAACGTTCCGTTCACGTACGTGATGCTGTGGTCGTAAGTATCGTATCGCATGGCCATGCCTTCGTCGCCCACCAAAAGGGCCGTGTTTCCGCGGGGATGCCAGGCGATGTCTTGAATCGTTGAGTTTCTTCCAGTAACCAGTTCAACATCTTGGGCCCGATTATCTGCTTCGTCAGCTGAAAGGAGCCGGGCGAAACCATTCATTCCCCCAACGAGCACATCCATGCCGTCTGGAGAGACTGCACCAACCTTGATTCCGAGGTCACTCTCACCAAGAGCCCCGGCGTCCTCCAGTTCAATTCGGGTGAGAAGGTCGGCCGAGGCAAGCGGTGCAAGCAGGACCAAGAGGAGTCCAACCGCCACCCAACTGGTCCTTCGCATGGAATGCCGACCATCGCTTGCATCAAAACATCTCCCATAGGGTGGCCACCAACTAGTGACTTGGACGGTGGGCTTATGAGACGCTGGCCGTTGCGTAGCCCATGGAGCGATTTGCCGTGAAGCGTGGCCTGATTAAATCGATGGGTGGAAACGCCGGTCTTGCCAAATTGGCCACCACATATTTTGAAAACATCAACGTCGATGCAGATGGAAANTTCACGGGCTCCTACGGGTTGCTCACCACCGTTCGTGGCTGCTACGATGAAAAAGGAAAGTTGGCTGTTGATGTCGTCCAGCTCAAAGGAGGCGANCTCGCCGAATTCCTCGACAGTGAAGAAGGCCCGACAAAGGCCATGGAATCGCGCAAGCGCTGGTCCGGCTTCCTCGACGAAGCCACGGGCTACAGTGCGAAGCAGCGAGGTGACAAAGCCAAGGAAGAAGCAAAGAAATTCTCCAAGGCCAAAACAGCCATCAAGATGGCTCANAAATCCATGGAGCTCATGAAAAACCTTGACCAAAGTACGATTGACCAGGCGAATGAACTCATCGCTGGGCTTGAAGCCATGATCGAAGCAGGAAACCCGCCTTCTGAAACCCAAGTCAAGAAATTGGACAAGTTGTTTTGAGGGGATTGGATGAGCACAAAGCAAGACATTCCTGCCTTGCTCGCATCCAACGACGGGTACGCCTCCCTTGACGCCTCAACCCAAGATCGACTCAATTTGATGGTTGGCAGTGTTGAAGAAGTGGTCGGCGTTGAGCACCTGATTGAAGCCCTAAAGAATGGCACCTCACACAGTGGCGATGATGTTCTTCGATGCTATGTCGGCTTTGAACCGAGCGGCAAAGCCCACATCGGATGGAAGGTGCTGGCGCTTCAGCTTCGGCGCATGCTTGACGCCAACGCCAACGTGATGGTGTTCTTGGCCGACTGGCACGCTTGGGTGAACGACAAATTCAACGGCGACATGGAGGCCATCAAAACCACAGGCATCTACATGCAAGAAACCTTCCGAGCATTGCTCAATCATCCACCCGAGGGCACCGGTCCAGGGGAACTTCAATTCAAGTGGGCATCGGAATTGATGGAATCCAGTGATTACTGGGCCCGAGTTTTGCGCTGTTCAAAAGGCGCCACTTTGTCCATGGTCCGAAAGACCTTCACCATTATGGGCAGAGATGAAGCGTCCTCCGACCACGACCTGTCCAAGTTTTACTACCCCGCCATGCAAGCGGCTGACATCTTTGAGATGGACATTGACATTGCCATCGGCGGCATGGACCAGCGGAAAGCCCACATGTTCATGCGAGACGTGGCCTCAAAATACAATTGGCAGAAGGCCACGTGCCTCCACACGGCCATCATCTCGTCCCTCAAAGCCTCTGGATCACGCATGGAATCTTTTGACCACAAAATGTCGAAATCGGACCCCAGTGGCGCCCTCCTGCTCCACGACACCCCCAAGCAACTTCGCAAAAAGATGAACAAAGCCTACATCTCACCCGATGATCCCAACTCGCCCGTGTACGAACTTGCTGAACACATCGTCCTTCCTGAAAACGGAGTGATCCATGTCACGCCCAATCCAAAATTCGGCGAGCCAAGCACTTGGACCAGTTTGGAGGAGTTCAGAAACGCTGTTATGGACGGCACCCTCCATCCCTTGGATGCAAAACTTGGTGTTGCAGATGGCTTAGCCAAAGGACTTGAAGGATTGGCTGCTCACTTTGAAGCTCATCCGGAAACGCTTGAGAAGGTCACGGCGCTCGTGCAGGGTTGACCTTAATCCTCGATGTGAAGTTCCTCAACACTGAGGATGTCGATGGAAAGAAGCCGGCGAGTGTCTTTGGAAAAGGTTCGGTCTGGAACCGGCTGGACGCGCACAATACCGTTGATTCGCACGTAGGTCGAGGGTTCCAGTTGGTCCACAAGGTCATCAGCGAGGGTTCCAACGATTTGATTTCGGGTGGAACAATTGATGAGATGATGTTCGTTATTGTAGGTGATTTGGCTCATGCTGATGTCTTGAACATCCTCGTACTTGCACTCTTCAACAATCATCGAGAATTCGCTGTCGGGTCGAATGAATCGCTTTGGAATGTCGGTTTTTTGATAGTTCTCCATCAATTCGTGGAGGCAAGTCCGACAGAGGGAGGGGCTTTCGCGTTCTCTGGCCCTCCGCTGGGGCACCTCGACACGCGTTTCGCACTCCATACATTCGTAGATGGCCAATTTAAGCCAGCCATAGGGGTGTGAAACCTCGTTGATTTTGACATCCAAGCAAACCAAATCGTTTCGGTCGCGCATCCTCAACTCATCCACTCGATTGAGATAGTTCTTCGAAAGGCCCACCACTCGAAGCACCGGCCGGGTTGGAATGTTGTGTTGGTCAAATTGCTCTCGCATGATTCGGGAACCCAATTCAAGGGCTCGGGTCGGGTTTTCATGGAAGAATCGGCGAAGCGTGTCTTTCTCATCCATGAGGGCGTGTTCAACGTGGAAACCGTGAACGCTGTCCTCCATGCCTTCCAATCGAGCAATGTCTTTTTCGTAGTTTTCAACGATCAACTCACGCCATTCGCGAAGGACAATTTGCTCGTCTGGGTCAACATCAACTTTCCTCGGTGGCGACATGGAATATCCTCGCTGGTGAGACGGTTCATAATACTAACCAATGCCAAGGAAAACCTGCACGCTGAGATACGCCCATGCGGCACCGTGGCAAGGTTCATGAATGGACTATGGGTGGCTTTGTGTAAGTATTGGAGCCGATATACATGCCCAACATCATCGTCCTCGTCAAACAAGTTCCCGACACCAACGCTAAGATTGTAGTCTCAGGCGACCGCGTTGACCTCTCATCGGTCAAGATGGTCATGAGCCCCTACGATGAGTTCGCTGTTGAGACCGCCCTCCAGCACCGTGAGGCCGCAGGCGGCGAGGTCACGGCCGTGACCGTGGGCGGAGCAGGTGCAGAAAAGATTCTCAAGGACGCCAAAGCGATCGGTGTTGACCACATCGTCCGCATCGACGCCGATGGCGAGATGGATTCCAACGCTCTACAAACCCTGATCGCCAAAGCCGTCGGTGAACTTGGCGGTGAAGTGGTCTATTGCGGGAAGTCTGCTGCCGACACCGGGGCAGGCTCAACCGGGCCTGGCGTGGCCGAGCGCATGGGCTGGGCCTCCGTATCCAACATCATCGGTGCTGGATTTGATGGCGGACTTTCGGTCACCATGCCCAGCGGAGGAGGCAACGCAAAAGTCAGCGTCCCCCTACCTGCCGTCATCTCATGCGACAAGGGAGGATTCAAGGTCCGTAAACCCAACGTCAAGGGCATCATGCAGGCAAAGAGAGCCAGCGTTGACGTCCATTCTATAGAGGCGCCTGCTTCCACGGTTTCCATCGTCTCTCACGCACTCCCGCCTGCAAAGCCAGCCGGGAAGAGCTACGAAGGCGGAGCCGCCGCTGCCGAGGTGGCCAAATTGCTTCGAGACGAAGCCAACATTCTATGAGGTGAAGACATGACACAAACCATCGTTATCGCAGAAATGAGCAACAACACCGTCCACGCCAGCACCGCAGAACTTGTCAGTGCAGCCATCGCCTTGGGCGGCGAACCAACCCTTGTGGTGCCCTGCACCGAGGCCGCACAGGCCGATGGAGCAGCAAACATGGGGGCAGCAAACATCCTTGCGGCCAAATCCGCCGCCTTCTCACACTACGATGNGAGCGGCTGGGCAGCCGCTCTCGATGCCGTCGCTCCTCAAGGAACGGTCATCACCGGCGCCAGCCCCCAATCAAAGGATCTGGCTGCACGTCTCGCCGCACGCCGTGGCGTTTCCGTGATCCAAGACGCCATTGCCATCCAAGGCAACAACATCACCTCACCCGTCTACAGTGGAAAGGCCATGCAAACCGTTTCCGCAACGGGACCGGTGGTTGTCTCGGTTCGTTCAAACGTCTTCGCTGCCGCCCAAGGCGGTGCTTCGGAAGCCAGCGTGGTGGACACCGATGGCAACGTCGCTACTTCTGTCCAAGAGTTCATGGCACGTGCCTCTGAACGGCTGGACGTGGCTGAAGCCAACATCATCATNTCCGGCGGACGCGGGATGGGTTCTCCAGACAATTTCTCTCACCTCGAAGCCATCGCCGATACCATCGGAGCCGCTGTTGGTGCCTCCCGAGCTGCCGTTGATACATGGGAGGCCATCCCTCACTCAATGCAGGTTGGTCANACNGGAAAAACCGTGAACCCGAATTTGTACATCGCCGTCGGCATTTCAGGAGCNATTCAACACCTGGCTGGTATGCGTTCGTCCAAGTACATCGTGGCCATCAACAAAGACGCTGATGCTCCGATTTTCCAGCACGCTGACTACGGCATCGTTGCTACATGGGAAGAGGCCCTGCCGGTGCTCCATGAGAGCCTGAAGGGCATGATGGGATGATCAAGCGTACTTGCCAAACCCGTACGTACCACCTTGGCCAGCCGGTTCACCAACGAATGGGTTGGTTCGTTTTTCATGACCGATGGTCGTCAACGGACCGTGGCCAGGATGGACGACCGTGTTTTCATCAAGCGGCCACAGTTGTGTGTGAATAGAATTCGCAAGCAGATCAAAATCCCCGCCTGAATTTGCGATATCGGTGCGCCCCNCCGAACCTGCAAACAAGGTGTCGCCAACAAAGACATGGTCTGGACCTCCTTCCACCGGCAGCAACAAACAACACCCGCCAAGCGTGTGCCCCGGCGTGTGAAGAATTTGCAATTCGATACTGCCGAAGCGGTAGACTTCCTNCACATTGAGCGGTTGGTCCGCAACGGCTGGTTCGGGCAATTGAAGCCCATAACGACGTCCTGAGGCTTGGGCGAGGGTCTGCAAAAAAGTGTCATCTGGATGAAGATACCAATCCACGTCATAGTGCTCACGAAGGACTGGGATGAAGCCGCTATGGTCGAAATGNGCATGGGTGTTGACCAACGCCACAACCTTCCGTGGTGGGAGGTCCTGTTCATTGGCGATGGCTTGTGATTCTGGACCTGTGGTCCAATTGGGCCCGGGNCCCTCATAGCCGTCAAGCCAATCGATGATACGTTGAGGTTCATCGCCTCCATCCACGATGATGGTGTCCCCCGTACTCCGGTCGGTGACCACCGAACACCGCATTTGAAGGGGCCCGACGAAAAAATGCTCAATCCATGGTTCCGTCAGGGCCATGTTCCCCGGAGCAAGGGCTCCTTCATGAGGTTGAGCCATCCATCACATGCACAACCAGTGAATCCGTGGTCCACGAACCCTGTCGGTCCACCACTCGTAATTCGAAGTCATGACGACCGACCGGGAGACGAAGTTTGAGTTGAGAGGTTGTTGAGAGTTCTTGGCCTCTGTTATCGTGCCATGACCACTTCATGATTTGGTCGTGAGGGTCATAGGAACCGCGCCCGTCGAGCAAGACAATGCACGTTCCATCAGCCTCGGCTTGATGCCGTTGGTCGTCACCTGCTATGGCCCTGGGGGGGTGAACCTCGTCAACTGCGGCGGAAAGGGCATCCAGAAGCAGCCCCGTCTCCTCNAGACTCATCTCTTCAGGGCTGTTGAGGGCATCCATCAACTCGTCCTCGTCTAGCATGGTTTCAACTTCAGAAGCAACCGCCTCGGCAGTACCCATGGCGGCCAAGAGAGAATCAGCCGGATGTTCAGAAGCAGGAGAACCAGCGTAGGAAACTCGCTCATCCTCGGTCAAGTGCATCAAGANATCATCATCGCCGTCGCCGTAGAGCTGCTCCGCTGTCAGGGTAGGGCTGGAAACGGCGTCTTGAAACCAACCCGTTAACTCAGCAGCGTCCGTCTCCCAAACCTCCTTTTTGAGGTCAATACAACCGATTGGTTCTGGTTCGGTGTAATCGTTTTGATCGTCACCTGCGAAGATAAGAAGGTCCTGTCCTTGATGAACGTGTAGGAGTTGGGGCATGCCCTGATGTTCGACCTTCCATGCTTGCTCGTTGGTAAAACCGTGGATGTAGAACCAAGAACTTGCAACCACACTGGATTGATGTTCGAAGCACGTAAACACAGGGTGTCCTGTGGAAAGTACCGGGTCCATTCGTCCATCCTCGTGAAGCCGATGCACCGTTCCATCATCAAAACCAAGAATGGCACCCAAATTTGCTTCCGAGGAAGTAAGTAAACGCATACTTAGGTCCTTGCGGAGAAGAAGTTCGCCCTTGAACCACAATTCAAATTCAATGGCTTCCTCCTCGCCGGCCACGAGTGCATGGCCCTCCCTGGTGAGAAAGAGGGCCCCTCCTCGAGTCAATCCCATACCCGTGATGCGCTCCCCGAGGTCTCCACGTTGTGGCCGACGCCAATGAACGTTCGATTCGTTAAGTGAAAGCACAGACCCGTCCTGCTGAGCAAGGTGAATCGATGCCTTTGAGACCGCCATCATCAAAACATCGCCCAAACCAAACCGTTCGGAGAGGTTCTGCGATGGTCGTTCAAATTGAACGAGATAAACAGAGCCCATGCCGCTGATGACGGCCAATTTCAACCCCATGGGCTCACAGTTTTGGACGCCGCCGTCCACATCCTGCGACTCCAGTAATGTCCCCGCATAATCATAAAATGAAATGGAACCAATCTCGTCTCCGATCACCAAATGCGACCGATGAAAGAGCATGAAACTCACCCGATGTGGGACCGAAAAATGCGCTTCAACCGCAAGGCCGACCTCCTCTATCCGACCAATCGTCACCGTTTGGTTGGACTCCGTCCACGCAACCAAATCCTCCTCGGTGTGAACGCAAAGATGCTTGACCTTGCTTTCTGGTTTCACGAGGGCGTGGACGTGGCGGGTCAAGACCATGGTTAGAGGTGGCGCAAGTTGTTCAAAAGAACTCGGTTCACGCGTTCGTGAANTTCACAAGGCATCATCGTTGTGAAGTTCAATCACCGCATCATCCGCATGAGCGCGCCCTTTTGCTCCGTCGTTTCGGGCGTCCTCCAGTTTTTGCAGATACTCGGGACTGATATCGCCGGTGACATATTCACCGTTGAAGCAACTGGAATCAAAACAGTCAACTTCCGAACCGGATTGTTGAGTGACTTCAATCAAATCTTCCAATGTTTGGTAAAACAAGCGGTCGCTTCCAATGGTCGCATTGATTTCCTCAATGCTTCGGCCGTTGGCGATGAATTCCTTCACAGCAGGCATGTCGATTCCGTAGACNTTGGGGTGACGAACAGGAGGTGCAGCGGAGGCGAAATACACCTTTGCCGCACCGACATCGCGGGCCATCTCAATGATTTGGGCACTGGTGGTGCCCCGAACNATTGAATCATCCACCAGCAAGACATTCTTTCCTCTGAATTCGTGTTCAATCGCGTTCAGTTTTCGGCGAACGGATTTCTCTCGCAAGGCTTGTCCGGGCATGATGAATGTTCGACCAACGTATCTGTTTTTCACGAAGCCTTCCCTGTAGGGGAGGTTGAGGGCTTTGGCCATTTGGAGGGCAGCGATTCGCCCGGAGTCAGGAATGGGGATCACGACATCAATATCATGATCAGGCCATGATTCAAGCAAGCGCTCGGCCAAGCGTTGGCCTTGATTCAATCGAGATTGGTACACCGACATGCCGTCGATAACAGAATCCGGTCGAGCAAAATAGACGTGCTCAAAGATGCAAGGTGAGTAGCTTGCTGGCGGGGTGCATTGACGACTGAAGAGATGACCTGAAGAACTGATGAAAACGGCTTCCCCTGGAGCGATATCTCGCACGATTTCAAANCCAAGGGCAGAGATGGCAACACTCTCACTGGCGACGATGTATTCGGTTTCGCCCTCGATTTCACGCTTACCGTAGACGAGCGGCCTGATGCCGTTGGGATCGCGGAAGGCAAGAATCCCATACCCGGAAATGACCGAGACACAAGCGTAGCCTCCACGAACTCGGTCGTTGACCGCCGACACGGCGCCAAAGATGGTT
Organism: Verrucomicrobiales bacterium; assembly: GCA_002689105.1. Taxonomy (GTDB): domain Archaea; phylum Thermoplasmatota; class Poseidoniia; order Poseidoniales; family Poseidoniaceae; genus Poseidonia. The sequence goes on from NZEQ01000080.1 coordinate 10,417, forward strand.
TCGATGTTGATGTGCGGATTGCCTTCAATGCGAAGTGAGGATGAGCGTTCGCCCAATTCTACAGCGAGGGCGTTCAGGAGGAGTTCTGAGTCGCTTGTCGTGTTGATGTGCCTCATGCATTCGTCGCGGAGATAAATCCCAAGTTCTTCGGCATTGGTCAGATTTCCGTTGTGTGCCAAGGCAATACCGTAGGGCGAATTGACGTAAAACGGCTGAGCCTCGGCCCGAGAGGACGAGCCTGCCGTCGGATAGCGAACGTGGCCAATTCCAACGTTGCCCTCAAGACGAAGCATGTGGCGCTTGAAAAACACATCAGCTACAAGGCCGTTTGATTTTCTGAGGCGAAAATTACCCTCGGTATCGGTCAGGATTCCTGCCGCATCTTGCCCACGGTGCTGAAGCACNGTGAGGCCGTCATAGAGCAATTGATTCACGTGCGAACCGTGTTGCCCAACAATTCCGAGAATGCCGCACATGCGTTCGCCTCGTGTCAACTAAACTGAGGTTGCTTCTTATCGTTGCGATGAGAATGCATCAAGCCTTGGGGCGGTGGGTCTTCTTCGACCAGTTGTACTTTCGAATCCTTGCAGATTCCCCGTATCCACAGGATGCACAGACCTTCTTCTGCTTGTGGTAAGCGTTGCGTCCGCAGCGTCGGCAACGAATGTGGGTGGTCTTNTGTCGCTTACCCATGGANGGTGTACCTTTGGACATGCGCTCACCCGAACGACTTGNCCACCGACCACCCCCTTATGAAANCAACGGCAGGNNTTTNGNCGTNNNTCATTCCTCTTCGAATTGAATTGCTACGNGGNGGTGTNTTCATCAANCNGGCNAACANCGTNCCNGCCACAACCATGNNCNCCANGNCCANCGCCGANNANNGTGGTCNCNAANCGNATNANATTGGANAGNNCTTGNGCNCGAACNGANCCGTTGTCTTCCATNANNAGTTCNCCNTGNGANAGGAANNANACGGTNATCCCANCACCGANNAGNACGCTCANGANCATGCCCAGNGAAGAGGGGCGATGGGGCGCTTACGAGCATCGCCGTAAACGAAAAGCGTCAACAAGAGAATGAACGAGATGAACGTGAAAGAAGTCAAAAGAGCGTTGGCGAAACGGATGAGCGTCCCGTCGGTGGACTCAATCGAAACCAAACCCACCAAAATCAAGACAGCCCCCGCAGGAAGAACAGCGAACGCACCCAAACGGGCGAGCGAACTCAAGGGAGAACCTTCACTCATCTTCACCCTCACCTCCTACATGCTGAGCGATGATATGGCTCGCTTTTTCGAGTTGATCTTGGTTTGGGGGGTCCAGTCGTTTTGGGACGGGTTGTTGCGATTCATAGAACGCCAGGACCACGGCAAAAAGCAGAACTGCAACTGCTGCACCGACCATGACACCGAAGATATCGGCGCTTGCGAAGAGCAGTTCCGTTGCAAAACGCTCGTGGTCAACATTTGGTCCGTCAAACAGTGAACCCAACAGCATCAGAACGATGGCCAAGCTGGCGGACACCAACATCAACCGCTGCTCTTGTTGCCGCTGTTCACCAACCAAACCAACGATCGCATACGTGGCAGAGGAACACACCAAAACACCGAGCAACATCGTTGGCCAGAAAATGTACCAGTATTTGTTGACCTCTGCGGGATAGGTCGGCGTCAAGACCCACCAGTGCATGGCTTCAAGCCACAGCACGCCGACCACGACCATGGCGACACCGATGTTACGATCGGTGCGAGTCAGCCGTCCAACGGGCACATGGCCGGAGAAGGCAATTTGGTACAGGCCAACCGCCAACAACACGGCCGGTCCAATCAAACTCCCAAGAAGATGACCGAAACCACTGGAAGGTGAGAACGACAAGGTCCAGGGCGTCAGCATCAACGAAAGGAGCCCGAGTCCGAAGAGGGCGCCTCCCAAGCGGCGTTGCCAGTTCACCTTCGAAAAAAACGCCAACATGGCGCCCATCACAACGAAAAGCCCAGCGACCCAGAAGAAAACGAACGCTTGCGTCGCTTCTTCCATGGGGTACGCTAGGCGCAGAGATTTATAGAGAATCCCACAGAGGGAACCGCAGTGCCCCGAACACACCAAAAGCGGTGGCGGAGGGCATAAATACCCCCCCTCTGTGGGCTGAACGCTTAGGTGTTCACATGGTGAAGCGACCCCGTCAAGTTATGCGCTACAGCCCGTCTG
>NZEQ01000013.1 GCA_002689105.1 Verrucomicrobiales bacterium
GTGCAACCACTACCTGCCTTCACCGAAGCCGATGGGCAGTGGAGCATGGACGGTGAGGTCAAGGACGGCCACATTTACGAACTTGCTTTCAACGGTTCAGACGCCCATGCTGAAGTTATAGAACGAACGACGGGGCTCTCGTTCCTTGGTGATGCCACCGATCCATACGAATCAGAGCGGCCCTGCCACATGACGGGCGAGATGACGACTCGGCGGGTCTTGCTTGCCAAGTCTTACTGAGCGTTACCTGCGACAATAACAGCACCGCAGTTCATGCAGTGCGTTCCTTGTGAGGGGGTCAATTCGCCACAGTTGCTGCATGGAACGTAAGCGTGGAGTTCGAGTACGGCCTTCTGCTTGATCATGACCCAAGCGACCCAGGCGTAGGCGACGGTGAGCAAGAGGAACAGCCCCACCACCGCACCGGTACCGAGGTTGAGAAATTGAACGCCGAGCGCAAAAGCCAGGAAGACGCAGGCCGTGAAGACATAAACGGGCCATTCAAGTCGCATGTAAGCACGTCCAACATCACATGCCAAAGGAGGACGGGTCGAGGTCCATGTCGCCGTCCTTCATCATCTTCCGCATTTGTTTGTTCAACTTGCGGTTGCCGCCCATGCCCTTCATCATCTTTCGAGAACGGTTCCACTGACCGATGAGCTCACGCACGTCTTTTTCACGAACACCTGAGCCTCGGGCTATACGCTTGATGCGGTCGGCCTTGATCTTGGCTGGCTCGTTCTTTTCCCACGCCGTCATGGAATCCATGATGGTACGGTAGCGGTCAAGATTGGCTTGCATGGCCTCCTTTTGTCCCTTGGACATGGCTCCCATGCCGCCAAGCATACTGCCGGGAAGGAAGGACATGAGTTTGTCAATGGTGCCAACCTTGGACATCATCTCCATCTGTTTGTACATGTCGTTGAGGGTGAAGCGGCCGCTCATCAGGCGCTGCGTTAAGCGCATGGCCTCTTCTTGGTCCATGTCTTCAGGTGCCAAATCAATGAGGCCCTGAATATCGCCCATGCCCAGCAAGCGTGAGATGAAACGGTCGGATTCGAATTTCTCAAGGTCCTGAATGCGCTCCCCTACACCGATGTGTACAATGGGTGCGCCAGTTGCCGCAACAGCCGAAAGGGCGCCACCACCGCGAGCGGTACCGTCGAGTTTCGTAATGACGATGCCCGTGACGCCGGCGAGGGTGTGGAAGGAAGCAGCCACGGGGCCGGCAGCCTGACCGACCTGTGCGTCGATGACCAACCAGCGGTCGGTGGCTCGTGTTAGGCCAGCAATGCGTTCCAATTCTTCGACCAGTTCCTCGTCAAGCTGGTGGCGGCCTGCGGTGTCGACGATGACCAAATCCGCTGCTGCACATGCTTGTAAGCCATTTCTTACAATGGACACTGCATCTTTATTGTCAGGTTCTCCGTAGACTTGGACGGTGGTGTCCTCAAGGAGTTGAGAGAGTTGAGCGTAGGCGCCTGGGCGGTGAACGTCCGCTTCAATGACGGCCACACGAAGGCCGTGCTTTTTGCGGTACCATTCGGCCAGTTTTGCCGTGGTCGTGGTCTTACCTTGGCCGTACAGACCGACGAGGAGAAGTGTTGCACCTCTTGGTTGGAATTCAGTGGCTGGTCCTAAAATCCGAACGAGTTCGGTGTAAAGGATGTTCATGGCGTGAGTCTGCATGGTCAGGCCGGGACGAGGTTCCTCTTCTCGCATCCTCGTTTCCAAGCGGTCAACGATCTCTTTGGTTTGACGAATGTTGAAATCCGCTTCTTGGAGGGCTCTTCGAAGGCTACGAGTCATTTCTCGGAGTTCTTCTTCGTCCAGTTTACGCTTGTTCTTGAGCAGCCCCAGTGAGCGGAAGATGCCTCTCGACAAGCCCTCCAGTGCCATGCATGGGCGTCATGGTTGACCCATTTCAAACCATGCCTTCACTGGCATGCCGTCCATCATGAAGAGGAGCGTGGAATCAACAAGGCGAGGACATCCCCCTCAAGNGAGGCTTTCACAAGACTGGATTTAACGTAGGTCTCGGTTGGAATAACCTGCTCTCGTCCGTTGACGCCCACAAAGAGGACGCCGTCTTCGCTTCGCAGGGAAAGGTCGCTTCGCTCCAATCCAGGGAAATGCAACTGAATTCGCTCGTGCTCATCTTCCACTTCGCCCACCATNCCTCGATGNACATCGTGATGCAAGACCTTGCCGATGGCGTGTGGGCCGATGCTTTGTGGCAGATGTTCTGGTTCGCCGTACAACAATCGCCCCACNTTGCGAAGAGCCTCAACACCTACGATTTCACTGTCGGCTAATTCGAGGTGACCTACATTGACGCCGTTCAATTTCTCATCCAGCTCTGCGATTCGTTCGAGTTCTTGCTGGCGTCGCTTTTGCAAGAACTCGTGGTCAAATTCCGGTGTGATGCGGTTGACCAAGCAACCNCCAATGGGGAGATGNTACTCCACCAGAGATTCGTGAGCACGGAGCGTCTCGTTGATGCCCATTCGTTCCGGNATGGTGACCAGTGTAAACGATGACGTNGCAGGGTCGCTTAANACCCGTCGTACATGGAGGACACGGCGNCGAAATCNCTCNANTTCATCTTTCATGGCNTCGCTTTCCTTTCGTCCGAAAAGCATCGAACGCAAGCCTCCGGAAACCCGCATGAGCCGAAGGAGTCGGCCAGACCATGCCTCGATGAGTTCGGGNAGCGAAAGGAATCTGAGGGTGTGGCCAGTGGGGGCCGTATCGAAGACCACCACGTCCCAAGTTGGGTTTTCCATGTGCTTCAGCAGTTCATCAAATGCGAGTGCTTCATCGAGCCCTGGGAGAATCATGTCGGCGGTTTTGATATCGGATTTCATGTCATCAAGTTCATCCTTGGCTTTTGGGTCGAGCATCATGCCAAGGCCACCAAAACCACCCATGCCCCCAGAACCCATGTTGTTCACGGCCTCGCCCACTTTTGGCAGGAGGTTGGAAAGTTTCGCCTCCGGGTCCATCTCAAGGCCATAGAGCCCTGGTACGCCTTCAACTTCGACAGGCACGGGTCCAAGTTGTACATCGAGGGAATCAGAGGTTGAGTGCGCAGGGTCGCTTGAAACCAAGAGGACCTTGAGCCCCGCATCGGCGAGCCAAACGGCAGTGGCCGAAGAGGTGGTTGTTTTTCCAACACCGCCCTTTCCGCCGAAGAGAAGCAACCTTGCCATGGGTAGGCGAATCGGTGGAGGTGTTTGAATCCCTCCCTTGGCTCGGTAAACGCCAACGATTTGATGAAGGGAAGCACGCAGGCCCAACCATGGTTTCAGAACTCGTGCTGTTTCAGCTGTCGAGTTTCTTCGCCCTCATTGGCATGACCTTGGGTTGGCGTGGTGTGATGACCAAGTTTGCCGGATTTTACGACTTGCCCACGGCATGGAGCCAGGTCTTTTGGGGCATTGTGCTGGGCGGTGTATACGCCGTTATGGCCGATGGGCTCTTGTTTCGACCCTATTACACCACGGTGATTTCCAACGACAGCGTCTACACGGGATTGAACATTTTCTCGCTGATGATCGTGGTCATGTTCGCCTCTGTGTTTTCCCATCTTTTGCTGCGTCGAGCACGTGTGCGAAAAGGAGGTTCTCAACCGTCCAGTGGTTGGGCACTGGGCTTGGCCATCGGAGGCATGACGGCCATGGTCATGATGTTCCGGATGTTTGAGTTCGAGGACATCTTCTCGCCGTTGGGCATGATGAACATCGTCCTCATTTCCGTCGTTGCGCCACGAGCAGAGGCTATCATCACAGCCCGACACGGTTTCATGATGCTTCAGGACCGCCGCTGGGGTGCCGTTCTCAGGTCAGCATTTTGGAGGGCCTCGCTCTTGGTGGGCTTGTATTTCGTCGTGTTCAATCCTGAAGGTTGGGTGTTCATTCTTCCNTTTTTGATGCTGGCCAACCCCTATGCGGAAAAGTGGATTTGGGAATCGGTTCCAAAAGAAGGTCGACGCCGCTTGCGCCGTCTCTGGGCCGAGCAAGCGAGAGAGCGCTCGGCAAAGANTTCCCGTGCCGAGGAGAAGGTCTTGGTGGAAGAAGAAGAGTAAGTTATCATTNACTTGNCCGTAGTAATCTCTTTTTTACCTCCAAAAAGGTGCTNTAAAATCCAAAACTTCTACGGGTTTTCATGGACAATCGTTATACGACGCCAGCCGAGCCAATTAGCATGGGTGCTTGCCCTTACTGCCGCAGTACGTCACTGCCAGGCGACACGATTTGCTATTCGTGTGGTCGTGTGTTGCCGAAAGGCGACCGAGGTAGTTATCGTCTTGAACAGCAGTTCAGCAAGTCAAAGGGCAACAAAGAAACCACCTACAAAATGGCTGCTAAACCGTCCCAAAGAGGCGTGGTTCAAACCCACACGGGTCGGCAACGCAACATCATGAAACGCCGAAAAAACCGTTTCCGTAGTTTGGCCATGCTTGGCTTGGTGGCCTTCATCATGCTCTCTCCACAGGCCCAGGAAGCCGTTTTCGGTGAGTTTGGCGGCGTCGAAGAATTCCTTCAGTCCCAACTTGCTCCTTACCACGTCTATCCCAACGAGGCCACGTACACGCTCTCGAAGATCTATGACTTGACGACCAACGGGCCTTCATCTCAAACTGAAAACATCCTGATTCCTCCGACGGTTCAATCCACCCTAATGGGGGCTTCGTCGTTTGCCTACACGGATGGCACCGACGAGGTAACACCAACCGTTCTTCAACAGACGCTGCAAATTACCTTGTCCATTGACGGACAAGACATCAACGTCCCCCTTGACGGTATGCCGGACCGNCCTTTCTCCAACGCCATCACGACACCAAGCGGCCATGAAGTATGGTGGCCACAGGTTGGCGATGATGAGGGAGAGTGCCCACTTGCAAAATGCATCAAGGTCCGTACGAATTTTCAGTCNAGCGGNGATGTGCGGTACACCNTGAACCTCCACATGCAATCGGTATCCTATTCGTGGTGGGATGACGGTCGAGTTGACGCCCGCATCGCCGNAAAGGACATGGGTATTAACGCAGAAAATTCNGGAACATTCTCTGATATTGCTCAACGAGGAAACGGTGTTCGTCAAGGAGAATTTGGCAGCAGCCTNTGGTACGATCGTGGTCCTGGTGCGGGCTTTGCCATCAATGCACAAGACGCCATCGTCATGGCCACAGCCGATACCATCGCGTCAACATTACCGGAAGGAAGTTCGGAAAACGCTTACGCTTTCTCAAGAGCGACCTTTGATTACCTCCACGCCTATGTTTCCTACGACAGGGAAGCNCCCTCGCCTGCTCGTTCAGGTCCCGCTTGTTTGGCNGCTGGCACTGGCGATTGCGACGAACAGACGAACGCTTTCTTCAGCATTCTTCGCACACGCGGTGTGCCTGGATGGTATGCTTTTGGCGTCTTGGGCGACCCGTTCTTCTCCAATGAAGGATGGGAGGCACACGCTTGGGGCTACATTCAACTCCCGCTGAAGGACAGCTGGTGTGAGGAGCGAAACATCGTTCTCCAAACCTGTTTTGTGGAAGCTCAGGTCGACGTGGTCAACAACAAATGGTTGTTGTCAACCCCCACGGCTTACCTGGACTGGGTTGAGGAAGTCGACCAATCAGGAAGCCTTGTCAATCGCTATTACTATCCGTTCGATTCATGTTCTCAGCCTTGTGATTTTGACCGAGACAAGAGTTACGAAACGGTCGGTGCGGTTGAACTCAACGGTGGCACTTACAAGGTCAAGATGTATCCTGAAGTGATGTGAGGTGTGGAAAACATGCGTGTAATTATTGGAGGGGCCGGGCGTGTCGGTATTGCCCTTGCGAAAGCTCTTGCCAACGAAAAATACGACATCGTCATTGTCGACAACGACTCACGAGCGGTGACCAATGCGCAATCCCTTGACTGTTTGGTGGTCAACGGCAACATCACGTCTCGTGAAACACTCATGGAAGCCGGCATCAACTACGCCAGTGTCTTCGTTGCAGCGACGCCGTCCGATGAAACAAATCTCATCGCCTGCTCCATTGCAGAACACGCTCAGGAGAGTTCAGAGGGGGAGGACAAATTGACGAGTATTTGCCGCCTTCGAACCGCTTCCTATGTTGATGAATTCAACCANGGACATCTGCTTGAATGGGCGAAGGTCGACCACGTCGTCAATCCACTGCACGGTGCCATCCAGCGACTTAACGCTGGCTTGAGGTCCACGGATATTGAGGAGGTCATTCCGTTTGGGGATGACGCTTACGTCATTGAATTTGACATTGGTGAGACGGCTCAAAACATCGTGGGTCGTCCACTCAAAGACGTCAAGGATGACTTTGTNCACGCTTTTCCAAACATCGTAGGCGTCAAGCGAGATGGCCAGCGTAGTTTTATTCCAAACGACGAGAGTGTGCTGGAAGTTGGTGACCGATTGGCCGTTGCTGTCATTGGTTTGGACGGATTCAATCCAGCCCTCATCACCTTTGGCCATGAAATCTCGTATTTCCCAGAACATCCGAAAGTTGTCATTGTTGGTGCATCGTCCATCGGAACGAAGATGGCCAAAGATTGGCTTCGCCACGGTGCCAGCGTCACGGTGCTTGAGCGGGAACTCCACCTGGCTAACAAATTGGCCGGTTCGAAAATGGGAGGGGACCTCAACATCGAAGTGATTCACGGTGATCATTTGGACAAGAGCGTCCTTGAGGAAATCTCCATTGATGGCTACGACGTTGCTCTCAGTGCGTTGGCTGATGACCACGCCAATATTGCTGCGGTGTTGATGATGTCCGATTTGGGAGTCCCTCACACCGGNCTGATGTTGTACGATGCAGACTTGGTCAAAGTCACTCAACGCATGGGCATTTCATTTGCTGTTGACCGACATCGCGTGGCCGTCAACAACATCCTCTCTCACGTCCACCGAAGCCTATCTGGGCATTATGCTCTCCTGGCTGAACTCCCCAATGTCGTGGGTATCACGCTTAAGGTGACTGAGCGCGCAAAGTTCGCCGGAAAGCGACTTGCAGAGGCCAAATTCCCTGAGTGGATGCGGCCGGCGTTCATCAAACGGCGAAACATTGGGGGTGCATGGGAATCTCTTGACCCCCAACCAGACGAACTTCTCCTCGAGAACGACCGGGTGATCATCTTTTGCATGAAGGAGAAGGTCGCTGACGCTCAGAAACGATTCAAGGTGTAATCATGCGCGCTGATGTGCTGAACTTGATTTTGGGCTGGACCCTCATCGCCCTGCTTGCGCCGCTGGCCATTTGTGGCCTCATCACGGCTTGGCTTGACGGATGGACGTTGGCTTTTCGTGCCTTTGTGCCCGCCATGCTCATCAGCGGTGGTATGGGGGCGGCGATGCTCGGATTGTTTACACGAACCGATTCTGCTCAGCGACTACGTGATTTGGAAGCCTTCGTTGGTGTTGGACTTGTTTGGCCTTTGACCGTGCTCATCGGAGCACTGCCGTATTGGTTTGGTGGTGTGTTTGTTGGTCCCTTTGTTGAGGATGCGCTGTTGATCGATATCCTGCGTGGCTTCGTGAACTCTTGGTTTGAATCCATGTCGGGCTTTACCACTTCAGGTGCAACCGTCCTTTCACATTCGATGAGTCCAAACTGCATCCCTGGAACGACAGCGGACTGCATCAACGCCCAGCCAAGAGGGTTACTCCTCTGGCGTTCACTGACCCAATGGTTGGGCGGTATGGGGGTTGTCATGTTGGGAATGCTCGTTCTCTCTCGAATCATCGGTGGAGGAATGGCCCTTGCTCGTGCGGAATTGACGGGACCTTCTCTCTCTCGTCTTCGCCCAAAACTTCGACAAACAGCCATGGCTCTTTGGGGACTTTACCTTCTCTTGACCCTCATCGAGATGTTGGCTCTGAAATTCATTGGTGGGATGACGGTCTTTGACGCTGTTAACCATGCCTTCACGACCATGCCCAGCGGTGGATTTTCAACCCGTGATGCCAGCATCGCTTACTATGATTCTGCGACAATTGAACTCATCATTATCGTCTTCATGTTCCTCGCAGGTGTCAATTTCACCCTCATGTGGCTCATGGGTTCTGGGGATTTCAAATCGGCTTTGGGTGATGAAGAATTCCGCACGTACCTGGTCTATATTTTCTCGGCTGTGGCCATCATCACCTTCTCACTTGTCTTGGTTGGTAGGGCGATGGATGAGGCCCTCCTCGATACGCTGTTCCACGTTCTCTCCATCGGAACCTCAACGGGATACGCTTCTGCTGATTATGCATCTTGGCCCGGTGTGGCCCGAATCATCCTCTTTTTGTTGATGATTGTCGGTGCGTGTGCTGGCTCAACAAGCGGTGGGCTCAAACTCATGCGAATCCGCATTGGTTTGAAGGTCGCCTTCAGGGAACTTGCTCGCATTGCTCAACCTCGGAAGATTCACATGATTCGAATGAACAACGAAGTCGTTGAACAAAAGCAAGTCAGCCTCGTTGTTGGCATGTTATTCATCTGGGTTATTCTGTTCGGATTCTCATGCATTGTTCTTGCAATGATGATGCCCGATGCATCGTTTGAGACAATCCTTTCCGTAGCAGCCTCAGGGCTTGGAAACACGGGTCCTGCCCTTGGGGCCTACGGGCCGACCGAAACTTGGGCGAGCATGAATTCAGGTTCCCTCATCTTCACCTCGATATTGATGTGGTTTGGTCGTCTTGAACTGCTGACGGCGATCATCGTGCTCCACCCTCACAGCTGGCGACGTGAAGAGAAGTCCGACGGAGAGCGTCAAGGAATGGCGATGGTGAAGCGAATCTTGGACCGTGAAGTTGCCAAGGATTAGAACAACGTCATTTGTCCAGGTGAAGGGCCTTTGTCATCGTCCTGTGTCTCTTCGTCTTCTGGTTGCTCGATCACGCTTTCTCGTGGTTCTTCTTGAGGCATCGGTTCAGAAGTAAGCGCTCTGGAACGCTCCTCTTCAAGACGCGTCATGAGCGCCTCTTTGTGGACGTCCTCGGCCTCCTCATAGGCCTTCAGCAGGGCTTTCGATGAGCGGCGTGTTTTCGCCAATCCCGCAAGTGACAAGTGCTCCTCGCCCGAAAGGCCAAGTCCAAGTGAAATATCAAAATCAGATGAATTTCCAAGCGGTTGGTCGTCCTGCATAAGCGCAAAAAGAGGTTGCAGAAACTCTTCACGCGTGGTTGATTGATTGGTTCCGCAAACCTCGGCCAGTTTCTCAACAATGCTGCTTCGTCCAGCCGGAGCACGTCTCCTGAGATAATTTGGGTAAGACGGGAAAATGCGACCTTCCAAGGGTACGGCATTCGCTGTCGATGCCGCCAGAGCCGTGAGGTGTTGGGTCCAGTACGTAGAGCGATGAGCGGTGTTGAGGAATCGGCCCATCATGGCCCGGTCGGCTTGAAGAAGTGTTCGTGTNCCCCGACGAACGCTCGGTGAATCGGTGAAGAGTGAGGCNTTGTTCCAGTGGACCCAGTTGAGAAATTCGGATGGGTCCTTGTCGATGGTTCGAATCAACGCCGCTGCCACTTCGCTGTTTCTTTCTCTATAGAGGCGGTCGAGCCCGGGAAAAATCTCTACATTGACATCCCGCTGGCTGGCTTCCGCATGAGCGTTCACCATCGCTGGTGTGAGCGATTCACCGTTCAAACCCGTGGTAAGAACCTGCAAATCTCTGACGAGTGCTCTCAAGTCGCCGTGATTGGTTCGGGCGAGGGCATCAATAGCCGCCTCCTCAAATTCAATCCCTTCCTCCCGAAGGACCCTTCGCGCAATTCGACGCAAAGCCTCATCGTTGGCCCGAACAAAATTGATCTTCAAGAGGTGCTTTGTGAAGCGGTCTCGCGTGTTTCTCCATGAGGAGTTTCGACCCCACAGTCCCATCTCTTCATTGCAGGCAAGAATGACGGGTTGCTTGGTCTGGTCAAGGAGGCGTAGAAGTTCTGCCTTCCCGCCGGAGTCACCCTTTAGCGTAGAGCCCGGACGTTCATCATCGCCTGTCATCGCCTTCTCAATACGCTCTTGACTGATTTGACGTAGGCCGCCAGAGAGATGGTCCACCTCGTCAAGCAGGATGAGTGTGCGGGAGGGGGGCGCTGTTGGGTCGTGGAAAAGCGAACGATGGGTGGCGCCACTGGTGGCCGCCTTTCGAATGGCTGCAGCGTTTCGTGCATCACTGGCGTTGAGTTCAATCACGTTCCATCCCATGTCTTCAGCAATCGCTCGAGCAACGGTCGTTTTTCCTACGCCGGGTGGCCCAATGAGCAGCAGGGCTTTTTTCTTTGGTGAACCGTTCTGCCATTCGTCCAGCCATGCTCGTATTTTGCGACGTTGAACTTCGTTGCCTTCGAGCAACTGTTCCGAGCGCGGACGATGCCGCTCGGTCCAATCACTCGCCTGACCCATGAAGGAACATGGTTTGGAGGGTTCATCAACCTTCACTTGGAATCGTGAAAGAATATGGGGCTTGATGGCCTTTGTTCGGCTTAAATCAAGTCCGAAATCGCCATTCTGATTTGCTCACCCGTGTCTCGGTCACGAACGGTCACCGTGCCGTCATCAACGGATTGATGGTCGACGGTGATGCATGACGGGACACCGATTTCGTCTGCACGAGCGTACCTTCGTCCAATGGAGCCAGTGCCGTCGTACATGGAGACTACACCTGGTGCCCGGCACAAGCGCTGGTGGACGTCCCAAGCCAAATCATCCATGCCCTCTTTTTCGAACAGAGGGAAGACTGCATAGTCCACGGGTGCGACACTCGGTTGGAGTTTCATGAGGCAGTATGGTTCACCCTTTTTCTCGGTTTCGTGGTAGGCGTGATCAATCACATGCCAAATGATTCGGTCGATGCCAAAGGCCGGTTCAATCACGTGAGGAATGTACCACTCTCCTGTTTCCTTGATGGTTTTCTGATTGGGTTTGACGTGTTCTTCCTCTACCAGGACGGTTTCGCCGTTTGGTAGTTCCAACTCAAGTGGGAACGAGGTGGCTTTGGGAAGGCCTTCCAAAGCGGTCTTTACCATCCCGGCCAGGGCCTTGAATGCCGGACCTGCTTTTGCTCCGTCAATGGTCCATCCGTCAATTTCAGTCATCCTTGGTTCGTCAAATTCTCGTCGAGCCCTCAACGTTCGCCCCGTCGCCTTTTCATGGCTTTCAAGGTCGTAGCATCCACGGTGAGCAATTCCTACACACTCAATCCAACCGTAGCTGCCTTCAATTTCAGCATCCCAGCAATCCATGGCGTAGTGTGCCATTTCGTCCTGCTCATGTTGACGGAATCGGAGGCGTTCTGGGTCAATGCCGACGTCGGTCAGGAACTCCCACGTGATACCCATGAATTTCGCCACGGTTGTGTGGCGAATGAGTCCTTGCTTACATGCATCACTTAGGGTCATTTTCGTAGGCTCTTGCCCGTCGGAAATCAACACCATCGGGTGGGCATCCCACGATGACAAATCATCGTCCAAAGGGGCTTCTGGGTCAATGAAATACTCCAATTCCGCCATGTTGAATTCACGCAATCGAATCATGCCTTGCCGGGGGGCGATCTCGTTTCGATAGCCTTTGCCGACCTGCATGGCGCCGAAGGGTAAACGGTCTCGGAAATGTCGAAGCAGGGCGCCGTAGGAGGTGAACATGCCTTGAGCGGTTTCCGGTCGAAGGAATCCTTGGCGGCCAGAGGGCCCTGCACCAATGGTGGTGTTGAACATGAGATTCTGTGCGGTGACGTCGCTCCATTCTTGTGCTCCACAGGCCGGGCATGCGGGGCGTATCTTGAACAGCAGCGATTGCAATTCGTCTTTCTTCAAGGCGTCGGGATTGGGGTGATGCCCTTCGAGCAACGTGTCCGCTCGGCTCGCTTCCTCACATTTGAGGCACTGTGTCATGAAATCAGAGAATTCCCCCACATGGCCACTCGCCTCCAAAACGGCGTAGGGCGTCACCGTAGGGCACGACAATTCCACGACGTTGCCGAGACGGAGCCAGTGGTCCAACCATCGCTGGTTGATGCGGGACCGCATGCGACCTCCAACGGGTCCAAAGTCGTACAATCCCTTGGCGCCACCATGAATCTCAAACGCTGGAAGGAGAAAGCCTCGTCGTTTGAGCATTTCACTCAACCGTCCAAGTCGTTCTTGCTCAGCCATTCATGTCGCCTCCGTGCCTTGGCTGATGAGGCGAACCTATGAACTTCACCACCCCGTTCGGGCTGGGCCTCAATTTCTTGAGACACAGCATTATAGCCACCCACAAGGACCCGGTGTCATGGGTCAAGCCATGGTGGCGATTGTGGAAGATGACTGCACGGGCTGTGACCTGTGCATCATGCACTGTCCCTTTGAGGCCCTTCTCCCCCTCCAACTCAACCCTCCAGGCCGCAAACATGCCAAGCGCCCCGTCGTGGTGCTTGAACAACGGTGTGTCGGGTGCCTCTCGTGTATTGGTTCCTGCCCAACCGATGCTCTGCATGAGGTCGGAGTGCCACCCAATGCATCGATTTCTCCGTTGGTTTTTCATTCGGAAGGTCCGGAAACAGAAACCGTCGTTCGTTGGAAGAAACGCTCGACGCGCTGGCCTTGATGTTTCTCCAAATCAGCGGAATGTTTTTTTATATACTCAGTACGCTCCAACACAATAGGGTGGAAAAAACAAATGGCAGAGATTGTGTACTTGGATTCCCCATTGGAATCCGAGGCGTTGTATGAACGGCTGTGTCCGCCTGTTCGTCAGTGGTTCAGGGACAAGTTTCCTGACTTCACTCGCCCCCAAAAATTGGCGATTCCAGCCATCATGGGCAAACAACATCTCTTGCTTTGCTCACCAACTGGTTCCGGTAAGACCTTGACGGCTTTCTTGACGGTCATCGACCAGTTGGTTCGCCTCGCTTTGGAAAACAAACTGGAGAAGAAAGTTCACGCCATCTATATTTCACCGATTAAGGCCCTTGCCAACGATATCCAACGAAACCTCATCGGTCCATTGAATGAAATCACCGAAAACTACCTTCCTGACCGTGCTCAAGAGATTCGTGTTGGCCTGCGTACCGGTGATACCTCGCAATCTGACCGACAGAAAATGCTGCGTAAGCCACCCCATATTTTGATCACCACTCCAGAAAGCTTGGCCATTGCCATTACTTCACCACGCTTCCAACCCATCGTCAGTGAAGTCGAATACATGATCATCGATGAGTTGCACTCCATGGTTTCGACCAAACGTGGTGTTCATCTTTCTCTAACGCTCTCGCTTCTTGATTCCCTGCTCAAGAACCCCGTTCAACGTATCGGGATTTCGGCCACCATGGAGCCATTGGAGACCGTGGCCGAATACCTCGTTAGCAGCGACGACCGCGAAGCGAGAGGTCAACCCACTTCGGTTTCCATTGCCAAGATTTCAGGTTCTCGTGAATTGGATTTGGACATTCTCATCACCCATCCCAAATTCAGCGACCTTTCCATGGCGAAACTCCTCGAGTACAACATCGAAGCCATCGCCGACCTCATCAGTGCCCACACCACGACGCTGGTTTTTGCAAACACTCGAAAAATGACGGAGACCATCGTCCAAAAACTGAGGCCGTTTCTCGGTGATTTGGTCGCTGGCCATCACGGTTCGATGGACAAGAACATCCGCTTGGACGTTGAAAAGAAACTCAAATACGGGCACTTGCGTGCTGTCGTAACCTCATCTTCTCTGGAAATGGGTATTGACATTGGGTCGGTAGATTTGGTCCTTCAGGTAGGAAGTCCGGGCGATATCGCCACCGCTTTGCAGCGTATAGGTCGAGCAGGCCACCACGTTGGTGGAATTCCAAGGGCTCGGTTTTTGCCTTCAGGTGTCGACGACCTCATTGAACTTGCAGCGTTACAAGCCGCCATACAAACCGGAGACATGGACCGTCTTGACTTCCCACAGAATTGTTTGGACGTGGTCGCTCAATTCATCATCGGGTTGGTGATCATCAACGAATTGGACATTGATGAGGCGTACGAAATCATTGTTAATTCATGGTCGTATCGTAATTTCGAGTACGATGATTTCATTGAAGTTCTCGACATGCTTGAGGATGAACGCCGAATTTGGATCGACTGGGAAGAAAACATCTTCGGCAAGCGCGGTTATTCTCGAATGATTTACTACACGAACATCGGGACCATCGCTCCTGACAACTCCTACTTGGTGTTCAACGCTGAGGGTTCAATTCTCGGAAAACTCTCTGGTTCCTTTGTATCCAACCTCCGCACAGGCGATGTCATTCTGCTGGGCGGTTCGACCTACAGAGTGACGAACATTCAGGGAACTCGCGTCAACGTCACGAGCGTCACTGGACACCGCCCGACCATTCCATCGTGGTCTGGCGAAGCACGAAGCCGAAGCCGGGAGCTTTCACAAGCGCTGTTGGATTTGATTGGACACTGCATCGTTGCTTTGCGACGCGAACAAGACCCTCGTATGCTCCTGCGGGATGTCTACGGCTTATCCAACGAAGTGGCGAATGCCATCGCTCGACACTTGGAGGAACATTCCCTTGATTCGTTTCAGGTTCCTGACTCACGACGCATCTTGGTTGAACAGGTCATCAGCGGTGCTTTCCCAACCTACATGATCACCACTTGCAGAGGTCGTGGATTCAACACCGCCTTGGGTTATTTCATGGCCGGTCTTGCCGAGGCCAGGAACATTGCTGTCATCGAGATGTCCTTTGATGAAAACGGCTTGCTCCTGAAAACTTCTCAGGAGGTTGACCCAGGTGAAATGTACCGTGCTTTCAGAGAGAACAATCACTTGGATGTCATCGAGCGGTACATCATCAACACCCAAATCTTCGCCAAGCGATTCAGGGAAGTTTCCGGTCGCTCGCTCATCATTCCAAAGCGCATGGGTGCCGAAGAAATCAGTCCACAACAATTCCAACAACGAGCAGAAGCGCTCTTACAGAAACACCGAACCATGGACGGCAGTTTGTTGATGCGAGAAGCGAAGAACGAGATCATGTTCGGCGACATTGACCTCATCGGTCTCGAATCCTTCCTCAAAGCATGTGTCTCAGGTGATGCACGAATCGTCCACACCAAAGTGGTCGTCCCATCGAGGTTGGGCATGTCGCTGTTCATGTCGGCGTTTGAAGATTTGATGTCGATGAAAACACGTGCCTTCCTCGTCAAAGACATTGACCCCAGTATCTTGCAACGACTCCTCGGCACAAGGTCGCTGGCCACCGAATTGTCGAGTGAGCAACTCAGCACCTACTACGCCGATAAAGCACCCGTGCCGAACAATGCGAAGCAATTGTTCCGTTTGATGAGCCACGGTGGCGGTTTGGACCGTGAATTCAACAATCCGCTCTACAAAGAAAAACTCGCCAATATTCCACTTGATACCATTCGAGGTTGGGTGGAAGAACTTTGTCAATCCGGACAAATCACAAAACTTGACGGCACTGGACAAGACGAACTCGATGGGAAATGGTTCGCTCCCTACATGGCCGAAATTCACGGGACGCTGGGTTGTCTTGCTGTCGCAGGGGGGAAGGACGTTGAGAATTTGCTCGAACTCCACACCAAAGGCTTGTCTTACAAAATAGCGACAGCCTTTGACGGTACAAAACCCACGCAATGGGAAGAACGTGTCCTTGGTGACCCTCAAGAAGCCCTGCGGGTCAAGATCATCGAAATGCTGGGCTCAGAGGGCCCAAAAACATCAGAGGAAATGGTTGAGCGTCTTCCGTTCCCTCAAACCCTGATCGAACGCAACCTTCACGAATTGGAAGGTCGGAACGTGATTTCCGTCGGCTTCTTCATCCAAACCAACGATGCCGAGTACATCCTCAAAATCGACGAACATCGACTCACCGGCGGCGAGGAGGAAGTGGTTGAATACCGGTGGATTCAGAACATGGTTTTGGACAAATCATTCCACCAATACGAAGACAGTTTCACCGCCTTTAACGAACATGTACTGTTCCAAAAACAGCAGGAATTGCTCTATCGAGTTGGCGAGTTTGCTTTCAACGATTGGACCGATGTTCAGTTGGACTCGGATGTCATCATGGGCCGGCTGCTTCACAATCGCATCGGCTACACCACCAAACGAAACATCTCGATGTTGCTTGGTTTGAAGCCTGAACCGTGGATGGGTCCGATGGAAGAGGAGATTTTGAGTAAAATTCCACCGGGCGAGAACGTCACTCGGCAGGAGATTATGCAAGGTTATCCNAAAGGNGATGAACACAAATCCCTCCAACGGGATTTGAAGAACGCCCTCAACAACCTCGAGCGTCAGATGCTTGTGGTGAAACAATTCGAAGAAGTCGCAGGGCGTCGTCGTCGCNTGTCCTTGTTCCATCGNGTCCAAGACGTCTATCCNGCCCTTTCCTTTGAGGATGCGCTGGAAGAAGTCATCCGTCGCATGGGTCCGGTCAAAGCCAGTACGCTACGATTCTACGTCTCACGTAGCTTTGAGGAGTTGACGGTTGCGTTGATGAATCTAGAATCNTCGGGACGCATCGCGAAAGTGATGGCTTTGGTTCCAGAACCCGAGGCCTTCTTCTGTGCACCCGATGAGGTTGACGAATTGATGAGGCCGAGACGAGAAGACAGAACGGTTCGTATTCTCACCCAATCTGACCCGTATGTTTCTCGATTCATCTGGGAAGTACGCAGCGTTCTGGACCGAGGTTGGTACCTTCCCATCTTCAAGGGTGTTGACCCCATTGGCAAAGTGTTGATGTTCAAAGTCAATGACTATCTTGAAATTAAGGATCTTCACGTTCCTACGGCCTATTTGGACGAATTCTGTCAGGCTTTCGAAGTGTTGCTTGAGAATCACGCCGCCCAACTCGTGGATGTTTCTGTTCTCTCAAATTTCAATAGCGAACCGATTACATCCCTCGATGACACCACTCGGCAAGCATTGGAAAGCATCGGCTTCAAACTCACAGGCGAACGAATGATTCGAGGAGCTGTGGTCGACCCACAACCTCGGGAAATAGCAGAACGCGCTTTGTTCCACAAGCATCATCTTCACCAATCAACCCGCCATGAAAACGAGATCATGGCTCTGAAGAAAGTGGATGAAATACGTGATGACTTTGCCCTCCGAGGTCGCAGTGAACTCTACCGAGTCGACCTCAAGAGCATGGCAAGCGCTCATCGCCTTCACCAGGGCATCAATCTTCGTGGCCATCAAGTCTGGGCGTCGTACGAACATTTCCAAGAAATCCTCGCGATACGGAATCAACCCGCCGATGAAGAACTCTGGGACATTGTTGAATTCTTCAGTGGCCATTCCGACCCCAATTTGTTCAAAGAACGCCATGCTCTCAGCCAATCTGAGTTCAGAAAATTGGTACAACCGCTCATCCGCACCGGTCATATCGTCCAAGATTTTCGTGGAGGGTTCCGAAGTGTTTTCGTTCCCGAAGGCGTTGATAGGGCCGAGTTACGGAAGGAATACATACGCAAGTTGGTTCAGAAATTCCCGGTTATTACCCTTCGTCAAATGACCCAACTGGCGGGACCGTCGTTCAAACCCGAGGAACTCAAGGCGGTGTTGAACACGTTCGAAGAGGACGGGACTCTCATCAAAGGCTTCCTCATCGAAGACTTTCACCAAGTGTGTTGGGGTCGGAAGGAAATGCTGGAGGAAGCCCGTTCAATTCCTGCCATTCGTGATTTCGTCCTTCCTCCATCGGACCCCATCGCTCCGTATTTTGCTGACATCATGAAGGAGCGGTTCGGCTTTGGATCTGCGTATTTGGTCTTTAGAAATGCAGAGCCAGTGGCTGCTTTCAAGGCGAATACACGCAACAAAATCATCGATGTCAAGGATTACGAAGGCTCTGAAAAAGCATGGCGCATTGTCAAAGAATTCGCTTGGGAACACCAAATGCCGCTTCAAACTGAACTCCGAATCGGTGGCAAGAAACTCCAGTGAGTTAACCAATTGGTCGGGAAAAGAATAAAATTGATATTGAGGCTTTGATTTATCTGTGAGCAAAACATGGTTGGAACGGGCAGTCGATTATTACGGAAGGATTGAGGGTGACCGCTGGGACACCGACATTGTTCTTCCAATCGCTTTCCTTCCGGCAGGATTTGGCATTCTCATGATCATGTCCGGCGACGCAGGTTCGATGTTCTTTGGTGCCCTGTGCTGCTTATGGGGCTTGGTGGTCTTTTCGCTGTTCCTCAGAAACGAGCACCGAGTTTACCTCGAAGAGAAGAAAGCCAAAAACGACTTGAAGGCCAAAAACAAACAAATGGAGTATCTTGAACGATTGGGGGCAACCGATGAAGAGGACAGATAAGTCGTCTCATTCAGTTGTGAAATCGTCGGCCGAGCATTTTGCAGACCTTTTCAAGGAAAGCAAGGTCTTCTGGAGAGAAGGCAGCAGGTGTATCTGAATCGACGTCAAGAACGGCTACGACGGCA
>NZEQ01000001.1 GCA_002689105.1 Verrucomicrobiales bacterium
AAACGTGGTGTACGCAGAAGTCCGAGTGGTGTTGGCCCACACGGTGAACTCGGTCAGGTCGAGGTATTCCATCGGGGTGCCGAAGACGGTTCCGTTCTCTGCGCCGAGTGAAAGTCCTTGAGGCAAAGCGGGCGAGATTTCGAAAACCGGCCGGTGCGCAAGGCTACGAACGGCCGCATAGCCAATATCATCGTATGACCCGTCAATGTAGTACGCCACGTGAATGCCCCCGTTCTCATCCATCTCCGCCTCCGAAGTCTTACTGATTGAATCGCCAGCGACAAGGACACGTTCCCAAACACCTCGTGCATTTGACATGTAGAAGATGTCGTAATCGACCATATCGCTGTAAATGACGTGAACATCGTCACCCTCATCGATCATAATATCGATGTAATTCACGCTCCAAACTCCTGAAGTGTTGGCATCAAGCGTGGTCTTGACCCACGAACCAGAGCGATTGGTCATGTAAGCCACTTCAGTGCTGTTGGTTTTGTAGGCCACGTGGAGATGATCGTTTGAATCGATGGCCAATGAGGTCCCAGTACCCGAGAGCGAGGTAGAATCAAGGGTAGTGATATTCCATGACGAGCCCATCTTGTGAGCATACCTCAAGTTCGTGTTGGTGACATCTCGGTAGGTGATGTGGGGTTTTCCATTTGAATCCAAAGCAATACTCGTGTATTTTCCAATGTTGTTGGTGTTGTTGGGTTCCACTGCTTCTATCGACCATGTCGAACTTCCGTCTTCCAAGGTTGCGTACTTCAAGCAAGACCCGCTGATTGCATAGTAGGCGACGTGCAAGGTGTCATTCGCATCAACGGCCATTGAACCAAAATTTCCAACATCACCGTTGTTGTCCATGGTTGAGATGTCCCAATTGGTGGCTGCGATGGCGCTTGAGAGGGCTTTCGTGGCGTACTTGAGATTGTTATTGGAGTCGTCGTGGTACGTGATGTGGATGTCGTCATCACTATCGAGGATGATGAAACAGTCACCACCGACGTTTCCACTTGAGTCGAGGGTCGCCGACTGCCAGCTTCCCGAAGCGTTTGTCGTATAGTAGAGGTTATCCGTGGTTATGGTCTTTGAACAAATGTGAGCGGCTCCGTTGGAATCAAGAGCGATGTTTGTTCCCGCTCCCACATAACCAGAAGAGTTGGCCGTCTGCTTGTCATCGGCAAGGAACGGCGTATCGTAGGTCAGCGTGTACGGCGTCATGGAAACGCCAACCTCGAGCGAAAGGGTGGAGGAGGAAGAGGATAGGGTTGTGTAGATGCAGGAACCGTCGGAAAAGACAGCGTTGCTGTTGTAATTGATGGCAATTGAGTCCATGCAACCAGATATTGGGTTGCTCATCGGACTGTAGCTCCAAGAGACACCAGCCGTCCAAGGATTAGTATCGTCAGCTTCGTAGGCACCTGCATTTAGAACGTGAAGTTGTGAACCCCATTTCGGCCGGAAATCCTTGTTCGCTGGATCAACAAGCATCTCATGGATGTATGTGGAGGATAACGTACTCAACGAGGACAAGATGACAGGCGTATT
Organism: Verrucomicrobiales bacterium; assembly: GCA_002689105.1. Classification (GTDB taxonomy): domain Archaea; phylum Thermoplasmatota; class Poseidoniia; order Poseidoniales; family Poseidoniaceae; genus Poseidonia. Next base: position 1,549 of record NZEQ01000001.1, read on the forward strand.
CGCCCAAGAATCTGTGTTTTGTGGTGTTGATGAAGAATTACCAAGTCCCAGTTCTCCCTTGTTGTTACGCCCCCAACATGCAACAGAGCCGTTATCGAGACTTGCACATGTATGACCGTACCCCCCAGCAAGGTCGATGACGAACCGACTCGAGTCTATGTTAGCAAAGTTAACCGGTGAAGTTGAATCGGTGGTGTTTCCTGTACCATGTGTTCCGTAATCGTTGTTCCCCCAACAAACTACTGAACCGTTTGCGATCAAAGCACATCCGTGAAATTTACCGCCTGATACAAGAACTGCATTTGCACCAATCGGAGATGTGTATTGTAGAGTGTTGTGCATACCGCTACCAGGGCCGTCTCCGATTTGTCCATTAGCATCTCTACCAGCACACGCAACTGAGCCGTTGTCGAATGTGACGCATATTGCGTAAAATTGAATCCCTACTGAGGTAACTGTTCTGTCTGCCGGCAGAATCATCTGTTGTGGGGAATTTTTGTCATCGGCATTTCCAATTCCGAGTTGTCCGTAGTTGTTTCTCCCCCAACAAGAAACAGAGCCGTTATCCAAGATTACACAAGTGTTGGAAGCTGATGCCTCTACTGCAACGGCTGTTCTTCCGACTCCAAGATTAACATAGGTAGGAGTCAAAATATTGGTGGTTGAAGTCGTTCCTATGCCAATTTGACCTAAAGCATTTTTACCCCAGCACATCAGAGAACCATTGTCCAATATAGCGCATGTATGTGCAACGCCTACTGCAAAATCAACGACCTTACGAGTTGTTCCCAAATTAACCGTATTGGGAGAATATCGCCAACTTTCATCTGCAGTTGTTGCATTTCCAACACCAAGTTGTCCGAATTCATTATTCCCCCAACAGACGAGAGATCCATCATCCAAAAGAGCACAATTGTGCGAAGTAGTCCCACTTATCCAAGAGGCCCCAGCTACGTTCGAATCTATCTTGGCGACAGTCCTACCGGTTCCAACATCCACGAAAGTAGGCGTAAGTTGAACAGCGTTCGATGCAAATCCAATGCCTAACTGTCCCTGGTTATTCCTTCCCCAGCAGTACAATGAGTCGTTGGAATAAACTGCGCATGTATGAGCATTACCGACCATAATCGATCCTTTACCACCATCCACGTATCCGTTCCAATTCATCCAATCCGTGCCTTCAGGTAATGGGTTTGAGTAGATATCATCTGAGCGATGGTCTGCCATTGCATCGACTGCGTTGTAATGAAGGGTTGAATTCTCGTTGTTGACGCCACCATCGGTGAGGAAGATGATGTCGTTCTTGCCGGTTGAATTGAACACCGTGTTGTTGTGAATATCATGGTAGTCGCCTTTGACCATCAATCCACCTGCAGCGTTCCAAATCACGTTGTGATGCATTGTACCGTTACGGCCTTCTCCTGCTTCTCCTATCGGTGCATCAAAGCGAGCACCGTACTTGATGACGTCATGAATCCAGTTGTAAGCAATTTCAGCACCCGGTGCCTCTCCTTGCATGACTTGCACAACGGCACCATCGGTTTGCAGATGGCCAACATCCCACACTTCGTTGTAGAAGACCTTGGGTGCGTCGCCGATGGAAAGAACGGAGGAAGCACCGGTCAAGTGGACGGTGTTGTTCGTGAAGTACATGTCTCGGCCCCCCTCGTAAATCGTGACCATCAGTCCCTTCTGGTCCGCTGCGGACCAATCAATGGCGTGGAAGTAGGAATTGTTCACCGTGTTGTTGTGCGATTGGCCCGGAGAGCCTTGGAATTCGATGGCACCACCGTCGGTGTTGGTGATGGAGATGTTGTCGACAAAGGAGTTCTTTGAACGGTAGAAGCGGGTCATCCAGCGGTCGTCTTCNGACTCNCCTGCAATCCCCAGTCCACGNTTGGACGTGCTCGGNTATTCGAGGGTGGCGTTGGTNAACGAACANCCNTCNCAGTTGTTGAAATTCNCCGTGGTGCCGAAGAAATCGATGCCCTGNATCGTCACGCCGTCNGANCCGTCAACGCTGATNGCAAAGGGTTGNACTTTCACGCGAAGGCCCAAATTGTTGGCGTNTTGACCGGAGGGNGTCTTGTANTGCANGCGGTTGTTCGTGTTGTTNAACCACCATTCACCGTCCTCGTCGATGAGTTCACGCTTACCCTCCAAGATGTACGCGTGGTGCTTGGTTTTCCATCCCACGCCGTTGCCGTCGTAGGCGAAGGTCCCGTTGCTGGCGTTCCAGTCGGTGATGATGCGGCTGTTGCTGCGGAACGAACCCAAGTTCATGACCGCAATGGCGCCGACGGGGTTGAGTCCAGTGGCGTTCACCGTCTCGTTCAGGCCGGTGTGAACGCCCGTTTCGGGCCCTGCATCGGTCAACCAGCCTTTGGTGTAGGCGTTGTTGGAACCGGTCAGTGTACCCTCGGCCCAGTAGGAGCGATTGAACACCGTTTCGTCATCGAATCCGCCGTTTGGCCAGCGAGCAGGCACCTGTTCGTCGTAAGCGAGGAAGAGTTGCCAACCGTCGACCGGGAGGGTGACTTCCTGAATGCCGTCGCTGTCCGCAGCACCCCAGGAAACGTTCAGGTCGTCCGTGATGCTTTTGGTTCCGTCAAATACGACTCGGGCTCCATCCGCAGCTCGAATAAGCAGGTCGTCCTTGCCGTTCACGGTCACGTTTTCGTGATACAGCCCCGCCGCCAGAATGATTTCGTCACCTGAAGATGATGCGTTGACCGCTCCAAAGAGCGTGGCTTTTGGACAAGACCACGTGCCGTCCCAGTCGTCCGAACCTTGGGCGGCATCGACGTAAATCGGTGTGCCTGAGGCCCGCGTGATGCTGTCGCAAGCAGCGTTGAGCAACGAAGGATTCGTTTGGTCGGTCAACGTCCAACCCCGATAGGATTCGACGTAAGCGGTTTGGGCCAACATGACCATCAACACGGACAGGACCAGCGCCTTCCGTTGTTGAGAATCGTTCAGCATAACGCCACCTCGCTGTACTTGGCAATTTGTTGGTCCATTTAAGCACCAGCCCAATATCATGGGCGCCTCCCCCTTAGGGGGAGGCGGAATGACTCAATCGTCCTCAGGGACAGAATCGGAATGGATGTCGCCAAGCGAATCAGAATTCAGTGGCTCATCGAGACGAGATTCGCAGGGCCAGTCGCCTTGCGCAACGACCGGCCAACCGCTCTTTTTGGTGTTGAATCCGAGGTCAGAAAAACGACGCCGAGACTGCCGCCAAACAGGCAACAGGTAGCCAACTTTCGAGCGCTCACCAAAGCTCCAGCGCCAGGGACAGCGATCCATTCGAGCGACCCAGTGATGAACGAGGTCTCGAAACATCGGCTCCTCCGGCCCACCCGGCACCAGCCAGGAAGCAATGTTGACCGCACCGGAGGAACCTCGAGTTTCAGACCAGCACGTCAGTTCCATGCCACGCATGGGCCCGTTCAGCACTTTGAGCCCGAGGGTGCGAGCCGATTGAGCCATGGGCATGATGATGGCAAATCGGTCGACGAGTCGTGAACCTTCATGACGTTCGAGGGACCAACCTGCTTCTTCAGCAAGTTCTCGGAACAATCGAATGGCTTGGATGCTCGAGACGCTGACCTCAAGGTCAAGCGTTGCTTTCCTCACCATGAACATTCGAGAGGACGAACAGGGATGAACCCTTTCGTCACCTGGCTCTCGCTCATTGGTTTGGGCGGAGTTTTCGTGCGTGCGATTGCGGCGCTTTCACGGTCCTCGCCCCCAGAGGGCGAGGTGTTCCCGTGGACAAGGACCAATGGACAGGCCGCGCTCACACGAAAACCGGCGTTAACCGGCGTGCGAATCGGCAGCGATCGGACCTTGCTCAACCAAAGAGCGAGCCAAGACCGTCGAAGCCGCCAGCCTCTTCTTCTTCTTCCTCTTCTGCTTCTTCAGCAGCAGGGGCGTCAGCACCGCCAGCGGCGGCAGGGGCAGCAGCAGCTGCTGCAGGAGCAGCAACAGCTTGGGTCATGGCTTCAGCGATGTCAACTCCGGCGAGGGAGGCCACGAGGGCCTTCACTCGAGCGTCGTCAGCGTCGACGCCAGCGCCCTTTAGGACAGCCTTCACCGACTTCTCATCAATCTCTTTTTCAGCAGCGTGCAACAGCATAGCAGCGTATACGTATTCCATGTTTTTTCACCTCAATGTGTTTTGTTTGTTCAGCCGAACAGGCTCCCGAGGCCGTCAAAGCCGCCCTCTTCTTCCTCTTCTTCCTCTTCTTCAGCCTCGGCTGGGGCTTCAGAAGCGCTCGTGTCGACGGCGGCTGCAGCGGAAGCGGCTGCGTCAGCAGCAGCGCCCATCATGGCAGCCAATTCGTCGTCGAGTGCGTCGGGGCTCAGCGTGCCAGCAACGCCGAGGGCGCTGGCGTGGGCTCGAGCCACCAGGTGGGGAAGCGTTTCGGCCGTGGCGACCGCAGCTTCCAGTGCAACAGCCAGCGCTTCTCCGCTGGCCTTGGCAAGAAGGGTAGGCATGGTGGTTGGCGTGAACCACGTGATGTTGCAGGCGAGGTTGAACGCACCTGCGGCCATGCCGATCAAGTCTTGCTCGAATTGTTCGTAGTCGATGTCGAGCGTGGACGGCTCAAAGAGCGTACCACCTTCGAGGGTTCCGCACAATCGCAGACCCGTCACCATGGGGTTGATGCCAATCTTGGAGAGCATCATTCCGAGCTCGCCTTCGAAGACTTCGCCTTCTTCAAGCACGACCGTACGCTTCTGAATCTGGACGCTACCGCCCATGATCTTCGCAGGGATACCCACCGAGTTCAGGTCACCGACAATGGGGCCTGGAGGCATGCCGGTGTCTTGCTTCTCTACCACGATTTGGTAGGGTGCAATATCGCCTTCCTTGGCGGCTCGACCGGCTTCGGTCTTCTTGAGTTCGGTGAACAACTCAAAGGAGTTGAACGTCGAGGTGGACACCAAAGCAGGTTGCACGGCGGAGGCGTAGAGTTTCTCAAGGTCTGCGAAGTCAAAACCAGCGCGGTCCCAAGCGAGCTTCATCAAGCGCTTCTTGGCCACTTGAATCTTCATGTTGCTGCGAAGGTCTGCTCGCATGCCAAACATGGCCGAGGCAGGCACGCCATGAATGTCGACGACGGCGATGGTCTCGCCGCTGGTCAAGAGAGCATGGAGGTCGCTGACGGTGTCCTTTTTCCAGGACATGACCTTTGGAATCAATTGATCACCTCGATACGTTGTGATGGCCCCATAGAGGTCTTGATGAACATCGAGCGAATGTTGCCGATGCCACGCTCCAACTTGTTGGTAACACGGGTGTAAACTTCCATGGCGTTGGCCAGGAGTTCTTCGTGGGATTGCTTGACGGTTCCAAACGATGCGTGGAAGGTCATCCTGTCGCCGGACTTGACGACGACGGTGCTGGAAAGACCGGCAGCGAGAACGGCGGGGTCCAAGGTGGGTGGGACGGGGCGAGGCATCTTACCTCGAGGACCGAGAACGACACCCAAGTAGCGACCGATGAGACCCATGTGAGGGACTTCAGAAAGGAAGAAATCGTACTGGTTGGCGACTTTCTTGGCTTGGCCCTTCTTGCCACCAAAGTCTTCGATGTCTTGAGGAGAGAAGACGGCGATACCGGCGGCCTTGGCCTTGGTGGCGGCTTCACCGGCAGCGAACATCGCAATCTTGAGTTCTCGACCACGGCCGGAAGGAAGACGAATCTCTTCCTTGATACGGTTGGTCGGGTTCTTCAAATCGACGTCCTTGATGGTGAACGAGATGTCCACGGATTCGACGAATTTTCGCTCAGGGGCCGCTTCAATGGCCGCCTTGATTGCATTGCTGATTTTTTCTTCCATCTTGCTTCACCTCTGCGGTCTGCGAGGCCGAAACCTCTTCCGCGGTTCGTGAGTTGTTCAGTTAAAACGCTCGTCCCATTCTCCTTTTGCAATGATCTCGAGGGCTTCAACCGCCCAGTGACCGTCGACCTTGACTCGCATGGAAACACAGGTCCCGATGACCTCACGTGTTTGTGCTTTCAAGTCCGCTCCAGTCAAGTGTCCAAGACCTGCTTTCTCACGGGCCACTTCCATGGCCTTTTCGAGGGGCAGGTCCTCGACTGCGGCGTCCATACTGCCGTTGCACTTCTGCACACCCAAGGCTTTGATAATGAGCTTGGAGGTCCATGGCTTTGGCATTGTATCGACTCCTTCCGTACGAACGTAGGCAGGCCTCCGACCAAACACCCCTATTTAATCGCGCCGCGGTGCTTTTTGTACGCACCCCGACGGCGAATTGTCTTGACAATATACCAATTTTATTATGAGTAATGTAACAATCCGATGGCTATGAACACACCCGCTCGCATCTTCGCCTTGGCCATGATGGTCCTCCTCATGACCGCCGTTCCCGCCATTGAAGGCAACAGCTCCGGCAAGCACAGCCAAGCCGGTCAAGGGTGCACCTGCCACTCCAGCGTCGCGAACGTCGTGGTTGGACACAACTTCCCCACCACCTACATCGCCGGTGCCATGTACACCGTGACCATCTCCATTCAAACCAGTGGCTCACCCACCAGCGGCGGATTCAACGTCGAAATCGACAAAGGACAATTGATGAGTCCGGGGACCGGTGTGCAGATCAACCAGGGACAGGATTCAGCCACCCACACCAACGGCAATCAAATCAGTTGGTCCTTTGACTGGATGGCACCGTTTGGAAGTGCCGGTATCGCCACCGTCGACATCGCCGTGATGGAAACAAACGGAAACGGAAACTTCAACGGCGATGCGTGGAGTACCCTGCAAGT
>NZEQ01000014.1 GCA_002689105.1 Verrucomicrobiales bacterium
CCTGACAGCGGATGGACCGTAGCGAACGGAGCGGATGCGTGCACCAGCGTCGCTGGGCCGTCCAGTCAAGACCGGAACGGGTGTGCCGACCAGGACGGCGATGGATACTCCGACGCGGACAGTGGCTGGACTGTGGCCAACGGCGCCGATGCGTTCCCCACCGACAATACACAGTGGGCCGATACCGACGGCGATGGCTACGGCGACAACCCGCCCCCCGCTACTGCAGGTGACGGTTGTCCGAGCACGAGCGGTGGCTCAAACCAAGACCGATTTGGATGCGCCGACACCGACGGTGATGGCTATTCTGATCCTGATAGCGGTTGGACCGTGGCCAACGGCGCCGACGCCTTCGTCTCCGATGCGACCCAGTGGGCCGATAGCGACAGCGATGGCTACGGCGATAACGCCAGCGGGAACAATCCTGATGCGTGTCCCTCTCAGTTCGGCACCTCCACCCAAGCAGGTCGCCTCGGATGTGCTGACAGCGATAGCGATGGCTACGCTGACATCGACGATGCATTTCCCAACGAAGCCACACAATGGTCTGATACCGACGGCGACGGATACGGGGATGAAGCCGCAGGTTTCCAGGGCGATGCGTGTCCAGCCACCTTTGGCACATCGTCCCGTGACCGATTTGGGTGCACAGATTCGGACAGCGACGGGTCGTCCGACGGCGACGCCAACTGGACGACGGCGAACGGCGCTGACGCCTACCCGAGCGATGGAACCCAATGGGCCGACACCGACGGCGACGGATACGGGGACAACCCAACGGGCACCAACGGCGACGCATGTCCATCCCAAGCAGGAAATTCCACGGCCGACCGTATCGGCTGTCCCGATACCGACGGCGACGGTTATTCTGACCCCGACAGCTCATGGGGCGTGGACGATGGCGCTGACGCTTACCCCAACGACCCGAGCCGCTGGGGCGACAGCGATGGCGACGGTTATGACGATGGTTTGGATGATGATTGCCCGGCTTTCTACGGCACCTCAGTGCACGACCGAAAAGGATGTCCAGACCAAGACGGGGACGGCTATTCCGACCCCGACAGCGGCTGGACAACGGCCAATGGCGCTGACGCCTTCATGAACGATGCAACGCAGTGGAACGATACCGACGGCGACGGCTACGGCGATAACTCGGCTGGAACGCTGCCAGACGCTTGTGTTTCGACCTACGGCGAATCCTGGCAAAACGGCACGTATGGCTGCCCCGACGCCGACCAAGACGGTTGGGCTGACAGCGAAGACACCCACCCGGGCGACAACACACAGTGGACCGACACCGACGGCGATGGCTACGGCGATAACCCCGGAGGAGCCTCGCCTGACGCTTGTGTGAACCAGTGGGGCAATTCCACATTGGGCAACCGTTTGGGTTGCCCGGACAACGACGGAGATGGTTGGGATAACGTCATTGATGCCCTGCCTGACCTGCCAACTCAATGGCTTGACCAAGACGGGGATGGCTACGGCGATAACGCGACCGGACTCCAGCCCGATGCATGCCCTGGCGAGGCTGGCACCTCGTCGATTGGCCTGCTCGGTTGCGTCGATGATGATGGGGACGGCTACGCCAACCTGACCGATGATTTCCCCAACGACCCAACGCGATGGATTGACACGGACAGCGACGGCTTTGATGACGCAGAAGACCACTGTCCGCTGAGCGCAGGAAACTCCACCACCGACCGCACGGGTTGCGTTGACAGCGATGGCGACGGCGTCTCTGACCCAACACCGCCATTTGGAAACACCAGCGGCTGGAACGCCTCAGACGGAGCAGACGCCTTCCCGTACGAGCCGACACAAAGCGTTGACAGCGACGAAGATGGCTACGGGGATAACCCGATCGGCTTTGAGGCTGATGTCTGTCCCACGGAAGCCGGCGCCTCTAACGTGGACCGATTTGGATGCGTTGACGAGGACGGCGATGGCACCTCGGACGCCAACGATGCATTCCTTGGTGAACCAACACAGTGGACCGACACCGACGGCGACGGGTATGGGGACAACCCCAACGGCACCCAAGCCGATGCGTGTCCGGCCGAAGCGGGTACGTCCACCCTTGATGTGTTTGGTTGCCTCGACGGGGACGGCGACGGTGCCAGTGATGCAAACGACCTGTGGCCCACTGACAACAGCCAGTGGTTTGACAGCGACGGCGATGGCTACGGTGATGTGCCAAGCGGCACCGATGGTGATGCTTGCCCCAACCAAATGGGCACCTCAACCGCCGATGGCACCTTTGGGTGTCCAGACCAGGACGGCGATGGATGGGCGGACAGCGATGACGCCTTCCCCGAACAACGCAGCCAATACGCCGACAGCGACGGCGATGGATGGGGCGATAACGCCACACTCGGCGCCTACAAACCCGACCATTGGCCCAATGATTCATCCAGAAATTCAGCCGAATCCGCCATGACCTGTACACCGTCCTCAATCGAGGTTGACCTCGCTGCCAGCGGATGGTTCACCTTCACGTGCACCATCACGACCTCAATGAGTTCGGCCTTTGCGGCCAATGTGGAATGGCAAACCACCACCAACATTGCAGGTGAGACCTCGGGTCACTTGTTGACATTCACCTCGGCGACCGGCAATTCCCAAACGGTCACCTTCTCCGGAAATGCGAAGGCAGTGGGTGACCATCAGTTGTTGATGTCCGTGACCGAACCCGGNGCAGACTACCCGATGGACACGGTGACCGTGGTCATCGAAGCCAGCGATTCCAACGCCCCTGTGGCCGTCTCTGGTGATGGAGACAATGCTCTTCTGACGACATTGTCGGAGAACACGATGGTGCAGGCTGCCCTCGCTGGTTTGGTGCTCTTTGTCCTGATGGGCACCCTGATGATTCGAGGGCAGAGCCGAAAAGCTCGGGAAGATGAACGTCGCATGATGCGAGCGGCTGAACTTCGGCAGTCGCGAGGGTTGGGCGAGTTGCCTTCACGTCAGTTGGTTCAACAGCAACATCAACCGCGCGCACCCCGTGAACGAACNGAATCCCTGTTCAGTGAATTCCGAAGCAAGCGATGAGCAAACTTGGCGAACCGATTCCCTCAAAGGGGAGAGGCTTGTCGCCATGTTTACCACACTGCGGATATGGTGAAGTGGTTATCATCTGAGGTTTCCAACCTTATGTCGTGGGTTCGACTCCCGCTATCCGCACCTCCAAACCGAATCGGAGAAGGCCTTGAAAGGTTCATCCGTCGGGCAACCATGAAAGGCTCGCCGTCGAAGCCACCCTGCAACACATAGGTGATGATGCATGGATTTCTTGTTACTTTGCTTGCTCACGCTTTGGCTCTATCTTCCCGGCTTTCTGGCCAACACTTTTGCGATGATGTGGGGTAAATGGCTCCCCAAAACAGGCTACGGACCATGGCCCATTGACGGTGGACGCGTCTTGGCCGACGGCAATCGAATGTTGGGGGACGGTAAGACGTGGAACGGTTTGATTGGAGGTTCGCTCACGTCCGGTTTCCTCTGCATGATCTTGGCCTCGTTGGTGAGCATGGGTGATATGGCTACGGCCTTTGACGATGGAGCCACTGTTTTCGCCCATCCCCTCATCGGTTCAGAAGGAGCATGGTTTTCCGTTGGTGGCGCCAACGGCACCGCCTTCATCTTAGGGTCCTTCCTTGGACTTGCATGCCTCGTCGGAGACAGCACCGGCTCGTTCGTGAAGCGACGTCGGGGGCTCAAGCGAGAAGGCGAAATCTCATCCAAGGCTCCGCTTTTGGACACTCTGCCGTTTGCCATCATGGTGTTTTTGTGGGGTCAACTCTTCCTCGGCTCTTCCATCCTCGCGGCTGAGGAATTACGACTTCCCATGCTCGCATTGGTGCTTATCACGCCGGTTCTGCACCGTTCCTTCAACCTCATCGGATACAAAATCGGATGGAAAGACGTCCCCTACTGAAGTTCATCTTGCCCCGAAAATCAAGAACTTCGGGCTTGAAACATGCGAGGAGTTGAACGAAACTTCTTGTACACCATGTCTGGATTTTTCTCTGTGGAACCGTCAACAGAAGTCACCGGTGCCCAAGAGGACCCCCCGGTGAAACGTAGCCTCAACCCGGCCTGGGCGATACCGGTCGGCTTCCTGTTGGCCTTTAGCGAGACGATTCTACGCCTGCTCGCTGGAAAGGGGTTGGTTGACTCGGTCTGGCCCCACGCCGTTCGGTCGCTGGAGTGGACCATGAGCCTTCGAAACACCCCCGCGATGGGCTTATCCTACATGTTGGTCGTCGCCGGAATCGCCTACGGCTTACGGAAAGCCGTCGTTTCACAAGAGGATAGAAAGGCCTGGATGGCCGTTCCATACGGCTTCCTTGGTTTGCTGCTCGGGTTCATCGCGATTCACTTCATGATGGACGCCTTCTATTTGCAAGGGGCCTTTCTTCTCCTCCCCACGCTCATGGGGTGGACGCTGGCTTGTTTCCTCGTCGCCCTTGAAGGACCGCCTTCGTTGCGTGGCCCCGGGCAAGACAAGGTGTCTCCGACGAGGGTCATCCATGTGATTGGGGTCTTCTTCGCGGCTTGGCTCGTCATGCCGGGAGTGCCGGCCGTCATCGGCTACGCACCTTCGCCACCCGAGGCCCCTGCAATGGGTTACGGTTCCTTCCCCGGGCCTTACACCGTGGAACAATACCGTTCACCGTACGTCATGCCCGACGAGGTCGCTCGCGTCCAAGGCGAACTCGAAGATGACATCGAATTCAGCGTCTATATCACCCTGCCCAATCTTCCTGATGACCTGCCCATCACCAGCATGCCACTGGCGATTCTCCTCCACGGCTTTGGCTACCCCGATGTTGACGCCTATCAGGATTGGACCAACCACCTTGCCAGCAAAGGCATGGCCGTTGCTTTCATTCAATACCCGTCCGACCTTCGACCGGCTGGATATGAGTCTCACGAAGCCACCTACGACCGGGGCACTTCGGACTACCTCCAGCATGTGCAGCGAGACATCGCCATTCGGGCGGCTCTCGACCATGTGGACTCAATTTTACTTCAGCCCCAACGAGAGGCTCAACTCGAGGAGCATCTCGGCCAACGCTACGTTGACCCGTCGTCACTGTGGACCGGAGGGCATAGCCTCGGTGCGGCTTACACGTTCATCACGTTGGACGATGTCCTTGAACGTGGGTGGGGGTCCAAAGCGCTCGTTGTGGCCTTGGAATCACCGGCCAGTCGACCCATGCAAGCGAACCTCCAGCCTGATCTGTCAGCCATGCCAAACGAAACCATGGTCCAAATCGGCGTGCCTCAAGACGACATGAGCGTTGGTATGTGCCCCGGCGCCTTCCATCAACAGCTCTTTGCCTCGCTGCCCGATGAACGAAACCAATTGCTCGAAATCCAATCCGATCGCTATGGGTTTCCAAGATTGGTCGCCAGCCACTACCTGCAAACCGACCCAGCTCACGACACGTTGTCGGACTGGAGTTTTTATCGACGAGTTGATGCGCAGGCCGATTATCTGGTCGCACACGGAAGGGAGGACACCTTCACCGCCGATTGGGCGTTTCAATACATGACCGACCAGACCATGTTGACGGGCATGGGTGAATGGTCGGACGGCACACCCGTGCTCCCACTCATTTGGCACACCAACGCCATTGAGGAAGTACCCACGTTCAAGGACTGTGTTTGAGAACACATATTGAAAAGGAATCCTTCGTTTTCCTAACCATGGATGATGCCCATGTCACCGGCGACGTCAAGTCGTTGTGGAAGTGGATTGGAGGGTCGGCCTTCCTCGCATCCATGTGCTGCTTCCCCAGTGTGGTCCTCGTTCTCTTTGGGCTCGCCAGTGTTTCAAGCGCTGCAGCACTTTCCAACGACCTTTACTGGGGCACCAACGGCATGGGTTGGTTTCGGCCCCTCCTGCTCAGCCTCAGTGTAGCCCTCGTAACACTCGGGTTGGTCCTGTATTTCCGCAAGGATGGAATATGCACACTTGACGAAGTAAAAAGGCAACGAAAGCGAATTGTCAACACCTCGTTGTTGGTGTTCCTACTCTTTGCCGTCACCTACGTCGTGTTCAACTTCGTTATCCTGACCGAGATCGGCGTGGCGCTGAACCTTCCTTGGGAAAGCAGCCGACTCTGGAATTGAATCATGCACCCTTTCGTTGGGTCTTGCACCCAACGCCCCAGTCCGGTTGGGCCTTCATGGCTGCAAGGGTGCGGTCGAGAAGCAAGTCCTCTGCATTGGGTTGAGGGTGTGGATTCGGGGTGGTCGCAAGCGACAAATGNTACCCNTTCTCTGTCCAATATTGCAATTGGATATTTGAATTTTCAATTGGGAAATTCATCNGATTGGATTCAATTGGAATTTCAATTTCACGGGGGTTGAGGTGCATGCCTTGGCCCAGGCATTTTTGCACAGCTTCCTTCCCCGTCCATGCACGAAACACATGCATTGGTTCAGCACGTAATCGCTCCAATTCTCCACCTTTTGCCATCAAATCAAACGCATTCTCAGCAAGCGAACGCTCGACAGGTTCTGCATCGAGCCCGACTCGGTGGGTCGGAGGTGCAAGGGCAACAAAGGCCATACCATCGCTGTGTGAAATGGAGATGTTCGGAAGAGGGGTGCGCTTCCAGACGCCTTGAATGAAACGAAGTGAAGGCGCCCTGAATTGGTCGCGGTGAACCTCCACCACCGAAAGGTCAGCCACGCCCCATGCCTTCAGCGCTTCACCCAAGAGGCGCCGTCCACTGAGGTGCTCGTGGCGTCTTTTCTCTGTCACAAAAGTGTCCACCTCAGCAACCTGTGCAAGAGGGACTTCGGACAACGGCCACGCCGAAACGGGCATGACAAACACGTCCACGCCTTTTGCATCGTGAGGTGGCCTGAGCCGTTCAATGGTCAACGCTTACCCCCCGTCTCATCGCTCGAGGGAAAACCGCTGGTTTTCGTCAACGGTGGCCATGGCCTTGAGTTGAAGTCCTTTGAGGGCCAAGACCGGTGCGTCGTCTTCACCGACGATCAGAACATCATGGACCGTGATGCCATCGCCTGGAGAATCGATTTGCACGCTTCGCAATCGAAGCGTTTCGTCTGCATCTGGCACCCTGAGCATGGTCGACCAGTTGATCCCAACCGGAAGGCTGCTGTATCCAAGCAATTCCATCGCCACCAACCCAGCGTTTTGGAAGCCTGCTTCAATCAGCATCGGGAGGGCTTCAAGCAACACTTGCTCGCCTTCTGTTTCCGAGGAGAATTGGTCCGTCGCAGGCAGTTGATGGCGCATGAGGGCTCGTCCATCGATGCCCATCCGGTCGCCCTCACCAACGCCCCGGAGCACACCACCATGCGATTGGAAACGTGGGCCGTGGAAATAGCGGTCGTAAATGAACGAGGCGGGATGGAGTAGATCTCCTTGAGGCGGCGTTCCAATCGAGGGCAATTCATCGACCTCGCGCTGCAAGAAGGGGCACAGATCCTCGCACTTTTCCACGAGTCGGACCAAGGCCGCATGGTGCTCCCGCTCACCGAAGACTTCGCCCGTGGATTTGGACAAATCCGAAACCAAGCGGCAACGCACCCATGTCATATCGTCTTCAGAACGTACCACTTCAGCCTCAACGCGAACCGTCATGGGCCCCTTCAGAAGTTTGACTGGCAACCCAAAGCGGACCTCCTCGAATCCGGCCAGGCAGGTCGAGGGGCGGAGCAACAACGCCGATTGCGCAAACATCTCCATGGCCATGACACCGGGGTGATAGGGAACGCCCTCTATGGCATGGTCCGTTAGGAAAGGATGGTCGGCTTCCGAAAGGGTTGTTTGGGTCACCAGTTGCTGCCCTTCCTGCAAGGAAAGGACCTTGTCAATGAAGGGGAAACGNCTCGGGTCGGCCATGGTTGCAGCCATACTTGGAGGCAACTTCAGGGGCGCCTCTCGGAACGAGCCGAAGCGGTCCATCATGCCGAGCGAACCGCAACCAAGAACTCGGCGTTTTCCGCCTTGAAGGGCTTCGGCTACGAAAATGGATACGCCCTCTTCAACGGCCAATGTTTCAATGCCTGCGGCTGCGAAAACCGCTTCAATCGAGCCACGTGTGGCCATACCGACATCTCGCCAACCCGTCCAACCGATGGCGACCGCACGGCAGGTTGTGGTGGCCGTCAATCGAGCCATTTCAGCATCCAAGACCGAGTTTGCAGCGGCGTAATCGGTTTGACCACCGTTCCCAAACCTTCCTGCGACGCTGGTGAAGCAGCAAGCGAAATCAGGCACCTCTCGCCCAGAGGCATGAACGGCCGACATCAGGGCTCGCCATCCGTCAATCTTCACGCGCACCACCCGGTCAAAGACGTCGTAGGCTTTGTCAGCGACAAGTTTCGAGTCTTCCAATCCCGCACCGTGAACAAGACCTGTTATCGGTCGACCAAGGGATGCCCCGAGACCTGCAAGCGCTTCACTGTCCATCACATCAACCGAGTGATAGGTCGCATGATTGCCTGTTTTGGCGATGGCGTCAAGCGTGAGGTAGACGTCCCGGCTTCGGGTAAATCGCTGCCATGCTTGGTTCCACTCAACCATGGTGACCTTCCCGGTTTCGCTGGCGTCGATGAGACGTTCTCGCAAAGCGTTCTTTTCGTCGGACAATTGGTCTTCGGTCCAGTCAACCCAAGCGGCCGTGGACTCGATCAGTGTTGAGCGCCCGAGCAATTCGAAGTGTGCTCCTGCTTTCGGACTTGCACGTGCGACGCCGATGACCGAAGCCGCCGTGACCCCTGAACCGCCACCGGATACCAACCAAGTATCATCACCGGTCAACGGCTGAAGGTCTTCCACGACATCCTCTGCAAAGGCCACGAGGGCCCATCGACGACCGTCTCGGTCCAAACCGATTTCGACCTCGCCGTCGAGTTCAAACACATCGTTCTCAATACGTTCAGCTGCTTCAGAGGCCTCAAGTACAAACTCGGGATGGAGGTCCAATGCTCGACAACGCAAGTCGGGTCGCTCGAAAGCAAACGACTTGGTGACGCCGCTTGCGGCGCATTGGAGGGCGTTGAATCGGTCACCTTTGTTCCCGTGCCGACCGTCAAGGGCGGAGACCGAGGCGATGAAGCCAGATGAATCGGTTGGAATCTGGCCGCTCAATTCTTTGAGCAAACCGAACCAACCGTGGGCAGCGAGGGCGATTTGTGAGGAAGGATACGTGTCCTCTGGCCACTGTTCTGAAGCCAATTTCATCGGCGCCATGTGAACCATGCCCGCCAGTTGGACATCGCGAAGTTGGGTCGCTACCCATGCCAAATGTTCGGGTTGCTCCGGGTCAACCCGGTACACGGTACGGCCGCCTTCGTCTTGACTTGAAGCATCGCGTATTCGGCTTTCAAAGCCAACCCGGACGGCCTTCAATCCTCGCGCTTCCATGCGTTGACAGAAGGCCTCAGCAATGCCCCAGCCGTCGTCGGAGACCACAACCGTGCCTTCGGGATGAAGGGAGGANGGGATGCCCGGACAGCCCTCAATTTCCACTTGCCACCTTCGCGTTCCATCTGGAGCAGAAGAGGAGGGNGCGGGGGCTGCGGTCTGGGAAGAAGANACGGTGGNCTCGGCGGCCGGTGCTTCCACTGCTCCGCCACCTTGCATTTTCACGATGTAAGCCGTGAAATGGTTCAAGGTGGGGTGGTCTGCAAGGACGAAATCCTCGTCCACAGGCAAGGAGAAGCGGTCCCTGATTTCGGCCATGATTTCCGCTTGCTTCACCGTGTCAATACCCAATTCGCCTTCGAGGTCTTGGTCCATTTCGATGAAATCAGCAGGATAGCCGGTGTGGTCCACCACAACCGAAACCAGCACCTGTTCAATATCTGGATGCGATTGACCCTCCGATGGAACGGATGGGGTTGGAGAAGGCACAACGGCAGGAGATGGTGTTTCTGGAGCAGCAGGNGGTGGTGATGCAACAGGCGTCGCCGGGGAAGCGGCTGGAGCACCGCCTTGCATGCGTTGAATGTACCCAATCATGTGGTTCAACGTCGGGTGGTCGGCCAAAACGAAGTCTTCATCGATGGGCAGGCCGAACTTATCTCGAATGTCAGCCATGATTTCGGCTTGTTTGACCGTGTCAATCCCCAATTCACCTTCGAGATCTTGATCCAGTTCAATGAAATCGGCAGGATAGCCGGTGTGTTCCACCACGACGGCCACGACCGTTGCGGTCATGGCAGCATCATCCACCTTCGCCGCAGGTGCTGGGGCCGGGGCTGGTGAAGGCGCCGGTTCGGGCGACACCGCTCCAACCTCGGAAGAGACCTCAACCGGGGCCGGTGAAGTGGAAACGCCGCCCTTCATGCGTTGGATGTAGCCAATCATATGACTCAGCGTCGGATAGTCAGCGAGAACAAAGTCCTCATCCACGGGGAGGTCGAACCTGTCGCGGATATCGGCCATGATCTCAGCCTGCTTCACCGTATCAATGCCCAATTCTCCCTCGAGGTCTTGGTCCAATTCGACAAAGTCAGCCGGATAACCCGTGTGATTGACAACAACTTCGATGACCGTTGCAACCATGCTTTCGTCGTCCACTGCAATGCTAGTGGCGGCAGGAACTGGAGGGGCCACTGCAGGCGAGGGCTTCACTTCGGGCGCAGGGGCAGGTTCAGCAGGTGCAGCGACGGCTGACACCGAAGGTTTGCCTTCCCAAGACGCCGTAGCGGGCCATGGTTCGCCTTGAATACCCCCGTGGAGATTGTTTTCGCCGTCAACGTAGGCCACGAGTTTGTTCTGAAGAATGCGCATCACGACATCATCAGTTCCAGCAAGACCCCTGGCCCATGCCAACAATCGGGCACCGTNGATTCGGTCNCCTTCAACGGGCCACCTTCGCATCAAGGACAGGGCGATTTGCGAGCCAAAACCAGCAGCAAAGCGCAAGCCGTATTCCAATTCAGGATAGTCGCCACCGGTTGAGAGATTGAGGTCGCCCAGCTCAGGGTCCTTCTCCTTGTGATTGGCAATCGGGGGAATTCGTCGGGTTTTCAACCCGTAAAACATGCTCGCATCCTCAATCCCGACCGCCATGGGGTGGCCCGTGAAGCCTTTCGTGTTGGCAATGACCAATTTGTTGGTGGAATCACCAAAGGTGTCACGCAACGCTTTGACTTCGGATTGAGCCGAACCGCCTCGTGCCGGCGTGTATGTTTCGTGAGAGAAGAAGACGGTGTTTGGGGCCATAGCGTGCCTGTCAAGGCCCCAACGGCGTTCCATGTCGGTGATGAAACCGTTCACGACCTGGCCGACGTGTTCAACGTCCAGGCGCGTACCATGGTAAGCAGAATTAGCCGTGGTCGAGCCGAGGAATTCAGCAATGGGTTGCACGCCGCGCTGTTGCGCTTCGGAGTTACGTTCGACGACGAAGGCCGCTGCACCCATGCCCAAAATGAGGCCGTTGCGACGGCGGTCAAAGGGAAGAGCGGTCTCTTCAACGACGTTGTTGGTCGCAGCAGCGCCGGATGCGGCGAAGCCACCGGCAATCCACTCCCAGAGGTCATCGCCTGTTACGTCATCCCCGCTGATGATGACCACACGGTCGACCCGTCCAGCGTCCAACCAGTCTTCGGCAACCCCGAAGGCGGCGGTGGCGGAAGCACAGGCCAGATTGATGGTGGTGTTCGGCCCTCGAATGCCAGTGTATTGGGCGAATTGGGAATGGCCCATGTTGAGCGTTTGGAACAGATACCGGCGATCGAAGCGTCCTTCACCNTCATCGCCGTCGTTCTTGGCATGCTTGGAGGCCATCTGAAGACCTGGGAAGCAGGAGGAGAAGACGATGCCCGTGCGTTCNCGTTGAATTTGAGGCNCCTGCCAGTTTCGAATCAAACGAAGTCCGCCCTTGCCAACTTGCTCAACAGGCGTGAGAGGAATCCCTGCATCGCGNAGGGCCAACAGACCGGCGGCCACGGCGAGTTGAGTGCTGATGTCCCATGCGACGATGGCTTTGGGGTCGATACCGAATTCTTCTGCGAGGTCAAAGGCACCTTTGAGGCCGGCGAGTTGAGGNATGTCTCCAAACACCTTGGCTTGGTCCATGTTCACCGAACCGTCCCGCCCCTTGATGAGGCGGACAATGTTCTTGTCGAGCAGCCGTTGCTTGTATTCGTCCGAAACCTCGCTGATGCAGGTCTCGCCTCGAACCAATTTCTCAAAGGCGTCCTCTGAAAACACCCGGTCCATGCCCGGCAAACCAAGCGAAACACCGGTGACCACGTAGGGGTCGGCATCCCTTCGGTGGCCGGATTGAAGCATGGAGACCGTCTGGACGGGCGCCATTTTGAGACTTGGAGGTGCAGAGACCGTGGCCATCGGAGACCACGAGGACGGTGGAGTCCGAACCCAGCGAGCGAGGTCGCCCGCCGTCACCGCAGCGGCCCCGTCGAATTCGGGGTCCGTTTGTGCCTCAGAAGCGATGGTGGCGACCACCCGTTGGACCTGTTCANTCGAAAGGCCCAATCCTGTCGTGAGAGGGACATGNCCGTGACAGAACGAGGCAGGGTAGCCGCTGTACGCAGCAATCCGGTCNCCTACGTAAGCCTTGATGGCTCGGTCGCGTGCGAAGTCGGAATCCAACGGCCCGGTTTGGACAGGCGCTGCCACGGCGTTCATTGGNGCTGACGCAACGCCACTGCCGGGGAGGGGGCGTGCTCGTGTACGAAGCGACTCCAGTGCAGCGGTGGAGGTTGATGGCGAGAGCGTCGTGGGTGCACGCGCTTCAATCGGCCCTGCTTTGAAAGCGTCCTGAAGTGCATCAGAATCGAGCGACGGCCACATTGGAGGTCGTCCAGCGAGCGCCAAGGCACCGATGGCGGTCATGAAACTAGCAATACCGCCCTGCTTCGGGTGATTGGTCATGATGGGAACATGGGGTTGACCCTCCAGAATTTGCATAGCAAACATGGTCAACGCACGCTTGGGCCCGACCTCAACGAACAACCGCCCTCCGGCAGCATACATGGTTTCGATCTGTTTGGTCCACTCCACAGAAGAGGCCATCTGCGGGGCGAGTTTTTCCAAGATGGCTGCTTTGGAATCTTCGCCATCGACCGGGTAGAACGTCCCGTCGACGTTGGCGGTGATGGGGACTTCAGGCCATCGGATATCCAACCCCTCCAAGAAACGACGAAGCGGTTCATTGGCAGGAGCAACGATTCGAGAGTGAAATGCGTGGGAAGTGGCAAGGGCAACGCAAGAGAAACCTTGCTCTTCGAACATGGCCATAGCGGCCTTGACCGGTTCGGTCTCACCCGCGATGACGGTCATTTTTGGCGAGTTCTTATTGGCGGCAATCACGTAACCATCGGTGGCTTCGAGAACCGCTTCAACCGCGCTGTACGGGGCCGTGACGCTGGCCATCAGGCCTTTATCGTCAATTTCAACCGCACCCATTTCCGTCCCCCGGGCAGCAGCGGCTCGAAGGGCGCCATCCATGTCCAAAATCCCGGACGACATCAGAGCAGCGTATTCGCCCAAAGAATGACCGGCCACCATGTCCGGCGAATGGCCGTAGGCTTGGAGCGTACGTTCAATGGCCAAGTCGGCCGTGAGCATCGCCGGTTGCGTGTACTCCGTCTGCTTGAGTTTGTGCTCCGCTTCCTTGAGCTCGTCCTTGGAGAGNGAGGAACGCAACACAAATCCAGAGAGGGTTTCACCATTCAACACCTCCACCATGGTTTCGTCCGCCTGCTCCCAGACATCAGCAGGGGCCGTGAAACGTTGAACCAGGTCGGCGGTCATGCCGACGTATTGGCTTCCTTGGCCCGGGTACATNTGGACNGTNTTGGCTTTGGAAGGCATGGCAGGTTGGTCGGTCAGCAACACGCCCTGCGCCTGCAAAAAGCCCCATTTCTCAGAGTCCATCATGGCCTGGCCTGCCAGCGTCTGCCGTTTGGCAAACTCGGCCCACGAAGTCGCTACCAGCGCCATTCGAATCGGCTGAGCGGGCTCAAACGCCTGGCTGGCAGTTTGGAGAGCTTCCGACAAACGTCGCCCTTTGGGGTCGTCATCAAACAATGGGCCGTCAAACGAGAGGTTGGCGAGTTGGGTTTGGAGGGATTCCAGGGAGTCGTCCGAAAGCAAGAGTACCCCGCCTTCAATCGCTTTCATGGCCTCGTGCGACATGGTGGCAGGGAGTGTCGGGNCGAAGATGGAAGGGGCTTTTTGGGCGGCTTGCCCGCTGTAGGCTGACCAGCGCGCATCCCATTCGGAGGCTAAGGGAGCGTGGTAATCAGGCTCGTAGCCCTCAAGAGCGATNTGGAAATTGGTACCGCCGAAGCCAAACGCCGAAACGCCGGCCCGTCGAGGGTTTGAGGCGGGTCGAGGCCATTCCATGGGGGCTGTGGGTACGAAAAATGGGATGTTGGACCAGTCGACCGTGGGGTTGGGCGTCTCAAAATTCGCNCTTGGAGGAATGGTTCGGTGGTGGAGGGCCATGACCGATTTCATGATGCCCGCAATGCCTGCTGCTGCTTTGAGGTGCCCAATTTGAGATTTAATGGAGCCAACGGCTACGTTTCCTGTGCCTTCAACCCCCGTCCAAAGCCTGGAAAGGGTGGAAAGTTCTGTGGCGTCGCCCACCTTGGTTGAGGTCCCGTGGGCTTCCACCAGTTCAACCGAAGATGCAGGGTAGCCCGCTTGGTTGTAAGCACGGGCGATGGCTTGGATTTGCCCCCGTTGGCTCGGAGCGGTGATGCCTTTGCCTCGGCCGTCGGATGAGCCGCCAATGCCTCGGATGACGCTGTAAATTTCATCGTCATCACGAATGGCATCGCTAAGGCGCTTGAGCACCAACACGCCAGCGCCTTCACCCATGACAAAGCCGTTGGCTCGAGCATCAAAGGGCGAGGAGTGCGTCGGGGATAGCGCCCCAATAGCAGAGAATTTTGCAAACGTTGCAGGGTCCATCGTTCGGTCCGTCGCCCCCGCCAGCATGACGTCGACTTGGCGCGTTTGAAGCAGCCGACAGGCATCGAGAACGGCCGCCATCGAGGAGGCGCAGGCAGCATCCATCGCGTGGTTCGGCCCTTGCAAATCAAGCAGGTTGGCAACCCGTCCTGAAACGACATTGGCCAATTCCCCCGGCATGGTGTCTTCGTCCACTCGTGGCGCCCCTTCCAACACCGCCTCGGTAAAGCCGTCCACATTGGCCTCTGGAAGACCGTGTTCTTTGGCCAGGGCCGTGGTGTGGTTGGACCACACTCGGAGATTGGACAGGTTGCGGTTTTCACCGCCGAGCGCGTTGGCAAAGACCACGCCGGTCTTGGTGCGATCGATATCATTGGATTCGCCATCATAACCTGCATGCTCGATGGCATCGGCAGAAACGGAAACCGCCCACAACTGGCACGGGTCGATTTGTGGGAGGGTGCCAGGAGGCTGGCGCCATCGCCGCCAATCAAATTCTGCATCGGAGACAAGCGCTCCAATTTTTGCGTAAGTGTAGCCTTCCGTGTGTTCGCCAGGGCCGCCTTCCTTCCAGAAGTGGTCAACAGGGCCGGGCCACCTACCATCGGGCAACGGACGAATGCTTACTTTGGCATCGAGGATGTTTTGCCAAAAGGCATCGATGTCATGGGCATCGGGCATCAAGGCGCCCAAACCAATGACGGCAATGGGCTCGAAAGGACCCTGCTCAATTCCCTCACAGGGTTTGCCGTCTGCTGTGGTCAAGGTCATGTGCACACCTCAGTTCATGATGCTCTCCGGCACCATTGTGATGGAATAGCCTGCATCGACGTAGACGCACTGCCCGGTGACGCCAGCCGAAAGGGGACTGGCAAGCCAAAGGGTGGCGCCTGCAACATCGGCTTGGCTGACATTTCTTCGGAGAGGCGCATTGGCTTCTACGTGGTCGAGAATTCGGTCGAATCCCGGAATCCCGCTGGCGGCGATGGTGCGGATGGGGCCCGAGGAGATGGCGTTGACCCGGTGGCCTTCGGGGCCAAGATGGCACGCCAGTTCACGTGTCCAGCATTCCAAGGCAGCTTTGGCCATGGACATGATGCCGTAGCTGGGAACGAACCTGTTGGAGGCAGCGTAGGTCAACGTGATGGTGGACGACCCCGCATTGAGATAGGGCAGAGCGTGCTTGAGGCAGCGTTGAAGAGAATTCGCTGAAATGGTCATGGCGGTGTTGATGTCGTCGTCCTCCACGAAAAGGATAGGGCG